>JABMQY010000122.1 GCA_013202975.1 Candidatus Saganbacteria bacterium | reverse complement strand
TATTTCTGATTTTGTTTGTTTGGAATGCTGCCCTGGCTCCGGCCTCTCAACTAGGCGGTAAGTATTTAGAAATAACAATTTTGGATGTGGGGCAGGGGGATGCGATTTTTGTCGAAGCTCCCTCCGGATTAAAAATGCTTATTGACGGAGGAGAGTCTTTTAAACGGTCAGATATGGGAAAAAAGGTAGTTTTGCCGTTTCTTCATCGAAGGGGAATTAATAAATTGGATATTGTAGTCTTGACCCATCCGCATGATGATCATGTCGGAGGCCTGCCATCCATTCTTAAAGATATAAAGGTAGATATGGTTCTTGATTCCGGACAGGTTCATGCTTCCAGAAAATATATTGAGTTTCTGGAGTTAATTAAAAAAAAGAGAATTAAATATACTTTGGCTCGTGCGGGACAAACTATTGATTTAGGACCAGGAGTCAAGGGCTGTGTCTTAAATCCGTCGGAGCCCTTGATTGAAGAATCGGCTTTGAATAATAATTCGGTGGTTATCCGGTTAGTTTATGGTAATGTCTCGTTTATGCTGACCGGGGATATGGAGAAGGAGGGGGAAGAGAGGATATTGGAGACATTCCCTGAAATTTCACTGCGATCGGATATATTGAAGGTCGGGCACCATGGAAGCTATACGGCTTCATCAAATGAATTTTTAGCTGCTGTTAATCCTAGATTTGCCCTTATTTCGTGCGGATTGAAAAATAAATTTGGCCATCCTCATAAATCGACGCTGGATAGATTGGAGTTGTTAGGAATAAAAGTGTATAGGACGGATCAAGAGGGAGCAGTAGTCATCAAAACGGACGGGAAAAGAATATTTGTTGAGGCACAGGAGAAGTTGAATAAATGACATTGTTTAAAGATAAATATCGGGTAGAGTCGATTCGATTGCAAAATTGGGATTATTCATCACCCGGATATTATTTTATTACGATAGACACAAGAAATATGAATTCCTTGTTGGGAAATATTATTGATGGAACAATGCGATTGTCAAAAATGGGAAAAATTGCATATAAATATTGGGTTGATATCCCAAAACATTATGGGAATGTACAATTGGATGAATTTGTTGTAATGCCGAATCATGTACACGGGATAATCAATGTAGAGCCATGCCATGGCATGGCTCTACAAAAAACACCGCAAACACCGCAAAAATCCCTCCGATACAACCAATTTTCCAAACCAATTTCCGGTTCATTATCAATGATTATAAATCAATATAAATCATCCGTTACCAGGTGGTGCAAAAAGAATGATTTTTATTGTTTTGGTTGGCAAACACGTTTTTATGAACAAATAATCCGTAACAATTTTGCATTAAACAACATCAGGCGATATATTAGGCAAAACCCGATAAACTGGAAATCGGATAGAAAAAACAGATAGGTTGATGTATAATTAACCCATGAAAAATATTAAAGTAACACCCAGTATCCTGTCTGCAGATTTTGGCCATTTAGCCGATGAAATAAGAAAGTCCGAGTCGGCCGGGGTTGATGGTTTTCATCTTGATATCATGGACGGCCATCTTGTTCCCAATATCAGTATGGGGCCGATGGTTGCAAAAACCGTTAGTAAATTGACTAAGCTTCCTCTGGATGCACACTTAATGATTGATAATCCGGATCTTTATATAGAAGATTTTGCAAATGCAGGAGCAGAAATAATAACATTGCATCTTGAATCCTATGATTTAAATATTCCAGACACCAGAGAAATAAAGAAGATCCCCCGCATTGCAAAGGAAATTGATTTTGAAAAGTTGATCATGGATCTTCGTTTTATTAAATCCCTGGGGAAAAAGGCCGGAATCAGTCTCAATCCGGGGACATCCGAAAAGTTACTGGAACAATTTTTTGGCGAAATTGATGAAATTCTATTCATGTCCGTTAATCCGGGTTTTTCAGGACAAAAACTTATGCCGGAGGTTTTGCGAAAAATAAAAAATACCCGTAAGAAGTTTAACAAGGATATTCGAATTGATGGCGGGATTAATGATAAAACTGCCCAGGCTGCAATAGCTGCCGGGGCAAATATTTTGGTGACTGCCTCTTATTTCTATGGCTCAAAAAATTATAAAGAGGCGGCAGGGAGAATAAGAAATGGCTAGTCGTTTGATGGATCTTCATGGTTTTGGCCAGAGTCCCTGGTATGACAATATTGAGAGGTCATTATTAACATCAGGGGAGTTAAAAAGGATGGTTGAAGAAGACGGTATTTCCGGGGTTACTTCTAATCCCTCAATTTTCGAAAAAGCAATTAATGGCAGTTCTGATTATGATACAGAAATAAAAGATTTAGCCAGGCAGAATAAATCAGCTTTTGAAATTTATGATCAGTTGACAGGTGAAGATATATTATCCGCCACAGAAATACTGATGCCGGTTTTTGAGAAAACAAAGGGATTGGACGGTTTTGTCAGCCTGGAGGTTTCACCAAAGCTTTCTCACAATACGGCACAAACAATCGGTGAGGCCCGCCGCCTTTTTGAAAAGCTGGGCAGAAAAAATCTTATGATCAAGATTCCTGCGACCGAGGAGGGTTTTCTTGCGGCAAAGGAGGCCATTGCCGAGGGAATTAATGTGAATATAACTTTGATTTTTTCTCTTGATCATTATATTAAGTCTGCCAATGCCTATATTGATGGTTTACGCAAAAGACTGGGGGCGGGTAAGAGTATCGAGGGGATAACTTCCGTGGCCAGCTTTTTTGTCAGCCGCATTGATACTTATATAGATAAAATGCTTGATGATAAGATAAAGGATGAAAAAGATCCCCGCCGTTTGTCAGAGTTAAAATCATTGCTTGGACGGGCAGCTGTTGCCCAAAGTAAGATGATTAATAAACAATATAAGAAGATCTTTTATGGTGAAGAATTTAAGCATCTAATCCAAAAGGGGGGCAAGGTCCAGCGCTTGCTTTTTGGAAGCACCTCTGCAAAAAACCCCGCTTTTTCTGATGTGAAATATGTCGAGGAGATTATTGGCGAAGGAACTATTAATACGATTCCACAAAAGACCATTGTGGCATTCAGGGACCATGGCAAGGCATCCGCTTCATTGGAGGAAAAAACTGATGAGGCAGAGTTTGTATTAAATGAGCTTGATAATTTGGGGATTGATATCGAAATAGTCTGCCAGCGGCTCCAATCAGATGGTATAACTGCTTTCAGGAAATCATTTGATGATTTGTTGGCCTCTTTAGAAAGCAAAAAGAAAGCTATCTCTTAGCTTTACTTTTTGCCTCTGGGGTACTTAATACTTCGCTAGTGCCTATTTCTTTGATTGTGCTAATTGCCTCTCTGTTGCTACTGGTTGCTTTGATAGTACCAATTGCTTCACTGGTGGTAGTAACTGAGGGTCTTTTCCTTATTCCATTAGTCTGTCCGGTATCCCAGAATAAGTCTATTCTCTTTTGTATTTGTTTGGTTTGATACAGAACCTCTGCTGCTTCGGCTCTGGAGAATGGAGCGGTTGGGGAAAAATCTTTTCCTGACAAATACTTTAGTAATCCTGCTTCTTTTGCCGGGGCAATATCTTTGTTGGCCCAGTATCCTTCTTTTAGGTCAGGGAAGGCGACCCGGTCTTTTTTCGTCAGCCCTTCGGAGCGGGAAATTATTGTGATTGCTTCTGCACGGGAGAGGACCTTGTTCGGTTTGAATGTTTTGTCCGGATACCCGGTTACCAGATTCATTTCGGCACCTTTTAAGATAAATGGAGTTGCCCAAAAATTATCCTTAACATCTTTAAAGATGTTTTCCAGATATCCTATTTTATCTTTCAGAATGCCTTTGGTGCGCAGCAGTAGTGCTACCAATTCTGCGCGGCTTATGCCCTTATTCGGTTTAAACAAATTGCCGGGATAGCCCTTAATTATGCCAAGGGTAGAGGTTAACGCAATAGGTTTAAATGCCCATGATTCTTCACTTACATCTTTGTAGGGTATAATTCGCAGGATGCGGACTGTTTCATATGTGGTCCCTTTACCCGGTATATCACCCTGAATAAAGAATGTATTTCTGCCAACGTAGAGTTTTTCGGAAACCTCGAATGATCCCTGGACATTAAGCGGTTTATTGTTTATTTTTAGTTTTGTCAGATTTGCTTCTTCTGTTACCGTTTCATGTGTATCCTTTTGAGAGATAGATGGCACTACTAAGCTGGTTATTTTATCGTAAACTTTATCGTAAGTGGCTGACCCTTTAATGGCAATTGTTTCTTTGGTGGTAATTGCTTTGTTTTTGTGTGTAAAAAGTTTTATCGCAATATGTTCATCTTTGAGCTCTTTTGAGACTACTGTAATTAAATCTCCCACATAGCTTAAAGTAAAATAGTGCGGATTATCGCCGGAAGCAAAGGGGGAGTTGGCATAAGCATAATCAAACCTGAAGCCCCAGCTTTTGAAGCCGACGCCGTAGCTTAGTCCAAGATTGGAATCATAACCGGACCGCAAACTAACATTGGAATAGGGGAGCCACTCTAATCCTAAATGGTAGATCATATTATTGTTTTGAGCCAGTGTAGAGTTGGGGAGATCAAGATCAAATGTTCCAATTAGCTTTTGGTCATTGACTCTAATTGCCTTTCCAGAATCACCCAAGATATTTACTGCTGTTCCTAATTTTATATATCCGCCCAGGCTGTTTTCTGCTTCTGTGCTGCTGCTCCATTTTAGATTTGAGGAAAGAAAGTTTTGATAATTGCCCCCTAATCTAATTGAGTCGGATAATTGGTATTGAAATCCAAGATCCAAACCGTAGGCTGCTGCTTTTACTGCTGCTCCGCCGGAAAACCCCTGGTTATATAATTTCAAATTTGTTCCTAAAGATAAATTTTTTCTCAGGACATTGTTTTTTGAATAGCTCAGGAATATTACATTATTATCATAAGAAATTGCTTCGGTTGAGGGAGAGGGGATGATTCGATTATTTTCGGCATCCCGTTTTGTTTGGAATGAGTCTGCAATGTTTGCGTCAATAATTCCCAACCCAAAAGTTCCCCAGTCGGTTGGCACAGCCCCTCCAATGGAAATATATTGGGTTTCGTTAAAGAATATTTTTCTGGATGTGGCAGTAAATTTGGGGAACTGGATGCCGGCTAATCCTGCCGGATTAATAAAGAGTGCTGCCGGATCGGCCAGAAGGGCAACTCCGGAGCGGCCCAGGGCTAATTGCTTGCCGCCTAGAAGAGTGCGTGATGGATCAGCTGATAGTCCATCTGCCCACGTGGGGCAACTAACGACTAACAACCAACAACTAACAATAATTAGAAGATTTTTCATTTTATTACGGCTATTTTTCCTTTACTTATTAATTTCCCATCACCAATGATTAGATATACATAAATTCCATTACCAACCACGCTGCCTGATTCTGTCTTTACGTCCCAGACGATTTCATTATATGTTGCCCGTCCTCCATTTGTGCCGGAGGCATAACTTCTTTTCCAGATCAGATTACCCATTAGGTCGTGAATGCTGACAGTTATATTGGCCGGCTTGGTTAGTTTATACCCAATTGCGGTGCCGGTGTCTGCATTGCAGGGATTAGGGAAATTTAGCGGATTTCCCAGGATGGAAAGTGCAGCGCCTGAGTCAACTAATAAATTAGTGGCCTCCCAGGTGGTAGTCTCACCATTGGTATCCTTAACCCATATTCTAAAGGTAGTTGCGGAATCACTTAGGGTCGGTTGGTGCGATGCTGTTATTGTTCCGGCAGATCTGGTGGATGGGGTGAGATTGCTGTCGGTGTTATTTATTCTTATTACAATTGCGTCTGATTCTGATGTGAGATCCAGGCTTGATTCAATAGTAATATTAATTGTCGGGGTAATTGAAATTGAATCGCCGCTGTATAGCTTTGCTCCGTCAGCGGAAACCGCTTCAATGGTAGGATAGGCATTGGCTGCACAGCTTGTGAGAAACAAAATTATTAGTATTTTTTTTAGAATCGATAGGTTATTTGTAATGTTGAAATCCATTTTATGTCTCCGTATTCGAATGATTTATTTGAATTAGTCTCTTTTGCTGCGTAATAGGCTGCTCCGGTTGCTCCGGGATCAATGTTGGCTAAGTAGCTGACAGTCCAAAAGCTTTTGTTTACCGCAATTCCATAATAAAGAAGTTTACTCAAATCTGTGCTTAATGTATTAAACTGCAGAATATCAAGAATTGACATTGCATTAAATCCGACATATGAATCAGTAACAAATCCCCATAAATTCCAGGTAGAGCCCAGGTCTATTTTTAGGGGAAGTGCGCCGTATTTGAATGCTTTGTTAATATTGGATTGTGTATTTGCATCAATGCCCGAAAAGGACGGCCTTAATAAGAGTGTCGTCCCAGCTTTTATAAAATAAAAATCCATTCCTATCCGTATCATGTTAATGTTGCTTATTTTTACTTCGTTGTAATCACCGTTTACATCCTGGGCAAAGTATTTGATCGGATTGAGCTGGGTTTCATAGTCTATTGCAATTACGATAGGCTTTATAATAGCCATTCCCATCCGCAGCTTTTGAGGAAGATTATAATTTTTTGTCGGTTCAAGGTAATAGCCTTCTGTTCCTTCTACTACAGAAAAAGTATCTTTAAAAAATGCCGGCAGTTTATTTTGTGCCGGATCAAGGACATCGCTAAATTCAACGGTTCCCAGTCTGGTTTGGGCATAAGTGGATCGGCCGGCTCCGCTAAAATTTAGCGAAGCGGCATTAATGTTTTCATATGCCAGACCTATTCTGAGATAATCGGAAACATCATAGCTTGCTCCCAGATCCATGCGCATTGCTGATGCTGTATAAAAACCGCGGTATTTGCCGTCGGCCACCGATTCTCCATCCGGTACTTTGGATATTTTAGTTTTGTATCCGGCCGATGCCCCATATTTACTGGAATCAGAAAACCACTGGGCAATTGATTCCGATGAATTAGTGTCAAAGTCCGGAGTATATAATGTAATGTCTGCTGTGCCGGCATTAACAATTGTTCTTAATGCGTTGTCAATATTCATTTCAGCGGCAATCGGGGTCATGTTGACTCCGACAGATAAGTTATTAAACTTCCCGGCTAAGCAGGCCGTTAAATTTGAATCAACCGTAACATTGTTTCTGAATTCCGCGTAGGATGTTAGCGGTACGACTGCCTCTTGTGTAATGAAATTATTCCAAACTGCGCTGGCACTGGTTGAGGTAACAGTGGTAGAAGTGCCCGGGATAGTGTAGTTGTAGCTGATTTTGTTATTTGCATCAAACCACATTCCGGTTCCCTCCAGACTGGCGCCGGTCATGTCCAGGGTATATTTAACGGTAGTGGGGAAGTCCCCGACTATATTTAGGTCTGCATCTATCGGGCCGCGGTAAATAACTCCGGCTGTCAGCCAATCGTTTAGTCTAAGTGCCTGTTGATAGGTTATTCCGCTGCTTTCGGTCATAACGGTATATTGACCGATAGCTTCACGGGTTTGTTTTGAAGTGGCCTTGGCAGGAACATCAAAATAAAAGCCGCCGGTAAAAGCGTTTGATGTTCCGCTGACATCGGCTTCGAAGGTAATATCTTGTACCGAGAATGTTTTATTGAACTTTTCGCTGTTGGTCGACCCTAATATGCTAAAAGATGCTTCGGTTGTTCCGATGTTCGTCAAGGATGCCGGATTCCACATTATGGTTCCTATCCCTCTTGATATTGTTGAAAAGTAGCTTCCAATCCCGGGGTAGGGTTCCTGAATCGGGGGCATTTTAATGTTTAATTCTCCGTATGGAAAATTAATACTTGCTTGTGCTGATAAAGCAAAAAATATAATAATTAGAGCGGAAAGTAGAATTTTTTTCACTGGAGTCATTCTAGATAATTCTGATGTGTTTGTCAAATTGTATTTTTGGTATAATAAAGCCATGATTATTGGAATTACCGGGCCCATTGGTTCCGGAAAAAATGAGGTTTGCGGGTTTCTAAAAGAACAAGGGGCAGTAATAATTGATGTCGATGTTATTGGACATGAAATTGTGCAGCAAAAATGGGCAGATATTGTAAAAGCCTTTAGCTCAAAGGTTCTCAGGCCGGGCGGTAAGATTGATCGAAAAAAATTAGGGAAGCTGGTTTTTTCCGATCCAGTTAAATTAAAAAAATTAAATGAAATTGTTCATCCGGGGATGAAAGATAGGATTGTAGAGGCATGCCATGGCATGCCTCGTGAGCCACGCCATGGCGTGGCTGTACCATTTATAATCATCAATGCCGCATTATTAAAAGAAATTGGATTGATCGAATTGTGTGATGAGGTTTGGGTGGTGGTGGCATCCTGCGAGAATCGGATGAAGTGGCTATCGAAGCGCCCGCTCTTGAAAGATATAATGAAATCCCAAATGTCGCAGGCCGAATATTTGGATATTGCGGATCGGATTATTCGGAATAATGGATCGAAAAGAGATTTAAAAAAGGAGATTGAAAATGAGCGAAATCGAATTAAAATGTAGGGCCGCCAAAGAGGCATCCGGAAAATTAGGGTTAGTTTCGTCTGAAATAAAAAATAAGGCATTGTCAGCAATGGCCAAAGCTCTTGAAAAGAATGAAAAAGAAATAATTGATGCAAATTCGGTTGATTTAGAAGCGGGAGAGAAAAAGGATTTATCCCAATCCCTCCTGGACCGCCTTTCCCTGGACAATAAACGAATTCAGGAAATGATAAAAGGTTTGGAGATAGTAAAAATGCTTCCTGATCCGGTTGGAGAAGTATTATCTGAATTTTCACGACCAAACGGTTTAAAAATAAAAAAAGTCCGGGTTCCATTAGGGGTAATTGGAATAATCTATGAAGCCCGGCCGAATGTGACAGTTGATTCTGCAGCACTTTGCATGAAGGCCGGTAATGCCACTGTTTTGCGCGGCGGGTCATCTGCGATTCAATCAAATAAAATTTTAGCAAAAGTAATTTCTGAAGCGGCTTATTCTGCTGGAATTCCGGAGGGGTCGATTCAACTGATAGAAGATACAGATCGAAAATCAGCGGAAGAGTTAATGCAGATGAGAGAATATCTTGATGTTTTGATCCCAAGGGGAGGGAAGGGGCTTATCCAGACGGTTGTGTCAAAGTCAAAGGTTCCGACCATTGAGACCGGTGAAGGCAATTGCCATGCTTATGTTGAAAAATCTGCTGATTTGAAAATGGCATCTGATATTGTTTTTAATGCCAAGGTCTCTCGTCCATCGGTTTGTAATGCAATAGAATCCTTATTAGTAGATGAAGCAATTGCCAAGAAGTTTTTGCCTATTATTTTGAAAAGACTAAAAGAGGCTAAGGTTGCTGTGTGTGGCTGTCCCGAGGCCTGTGCAATTGACCCGACAATTGAGTCTGCTAATGAGGCTGATTGGAGGACAGAGTATTTGTCTCTTAAAATTGCAGTTAAGGTGGTTTCTGGGATTGATGAAGCGATTAATCATATCAGCAGATACCATACCAAGCATTCGGAGACAATTATTACAAAAGATAAGGCTGCTGCCAAGAAGTTTACCGATTCAATCGATGCTGCGGCAGTTTATGTAAATGCTTCGACCCGCTTTACAGATGGGGGCGAGTTTGGATTTGGCGCTGAGATCGGTATTTCAACCCAAAAATTGCATGCCAGGGGTCCGATGGGATTGCCTGAGCTAACTTCTTATAAATATGTTATATTAGGTGAAGGACAAATTAGATGAAACGCATAGGAATAATGGGCGGGACTTTTAACCCGGTACACAACGGGCATCTTGCTATTGCAGAAGAAGCAATGAGAAAATTTGTGCTGGATCGGGTTGTTTTTGTGCCATCCGGACTTCCACCCCATAAGACCAAGGCTGAGATAATTGATAAAGAAGACCGTTTTAAAATGGTTGAATTGGCTATTAAGGGCTGGCCGCACTTTTTTGCTTCAAGGATAGAAATGGATCGTCCGGGATATTCTTATGCAATTGATACATTCAAAGATTTTCATAAAAAATTCGGTAAAAAAGCTAAGCTTTTCTATATTATGGGATTAGATTCAGTAAATGATATTCTGAATTGGAGGAAGCCGCTTGAGCTTTTTAAATTCTGTGAATTTGTTGTGGCTACCCGTCCGGGGAGCAGCATGCGCATCTTTCAAAGATTAGTTAAATTCCCTCCCCTGGAGCGGGAGGTAGATAAAATTCATTTAATTGAAGTAAGAATTGATATCTCTGCTACAGAAATTCGAAAAAGAATTAAAAAGGGCAAATCAATCAGTAAGGTCGTACCGGCAAAAGTTAAAAACTATATTAAGAAGGAGAGATTATTTCAAGAATGAATACTATTCCCAGTGTAAAAGAGACGGTTTTGGATAATGGAATTACAATCATTTCGGAGTATATTCCCAAGGTGCGCTCTGCCGCCGTCGGGCTTATGGTCGGGACCGGCTCTTCTTCTGAATCAGAAAACAATTTAGGTGTTTCCCACTTTATAGAGCATATGTGCTTTAAGGGTACCCAAAGACGCTCTGCTTTTCAAATAGCAAAAGAGCTGGATGAGATCGGAGGAAGGATTAACGCCTTTACCGGGAAAGATATGACCATGTTTTTTGCGGTGGTGCTGGACCGTCATATTGATCTGGCAATTGATGTCCTTTCTGATCTGTATTTAAATTCCAGCTTTGATGCAAAAGATGTAAAAATGGAGCAGGGGGTAATTCTGGAAGAGATCAGTATGTACGAAGATTCACCGGATGAGCTGATTCATGACCTTTTTGCCGAGACCGTTCTCTTGGGCCATCCGGCGGCCTGGCCGACGCTGGGGACACATAAGACGGTTAAATCGCTGACCAGAGAAGATTTGTTGGGTTATAGAAAAAAACACTATGTGCCGGACAATCTGATTATTTCGGTTGCAGGCAATATCAGGCACGATGCAGTTGTTTCTCTTATTAGTAATTATTTTGGTAAAACAAAAGGGAAAAAACACCGCCCGGTGCATGTCCACCCTAAGATGGAAGGCCAAAAGAAGTTGAAACGTAAAAAGATTGAACAGGTACATATGTGTCTGGGGGGTAAGGCTGTTTCTCAGCTGGATCCTGATCGTTATGCCTTTACGATTTTGGATAATATTCTTGGCGGATCAATGAGCTCCCGCCTTTTCCAGGAGGTTAGGGAAAAGAGAGGTTTGGTTTATTCTATTTTTTCTACAGTTACCCCTTTTCGTGATTTTGGGATCTATTATATTTATGCCGGAACCAGCAAAGAAAACATTAAAAAAGTTATTGATATTGTTCTCTCTGAATTATCCAATATTAAAAAGGTCGGTATTACAAAAGATGAGTTAATGCGGGCAAAAGAACATCTGAAAGGAACCCTGGTTTTGGGTCTTGAGGCAACTTCTTCCCGCATGAGTTTTATCGCCCGCTCCCAATTCTTTTATGGCAAAGTGATTACGATTGATGAAATATTTAAAAGTATTGATAAGATTACTCACGATGATATTCTGAGATTGGCAAATAAATATTTTCTGGAGAAATATCTTAGCCTGGTGGTCATAGGAGATTATTCCGGCCTTCCTCAGATAGATCTCAAGTTGTGATACAATTAGGGTATAGGTTTTAGGGGATAGGGTATAGAAAAATGCTAAAAATATACATAAAAAGATTACCACATAACGAAGATTTGCCTCTGCCGCAATATATGAGCTCGCATGCTGCGGGGATGGATCTATCAGCCGCGGTTGAAGAGGAAATTGTTATTGCTGCTGGTGCGCGAAAATTAGTTCCTACCGGATTGTCAATTGCTCTGCCCGATGGATATGAGGCACAAATCCGTCCGCGTTCTGGTTTGGCTCTAAAAAAAGGAATTTCTGTCTTGAATACTCCGGGGACAATTGATGCCGATTATCGGGGTGAGGTTGGGATTATTTTAATTAATCTTTCGAAAGAAGATTTTGTAATTAAGCGCGGTGATCGTATTGCTCAGATGGTAATCAATAAGATTGAACAACCTATTTTGGTCGAGGTTGAAGAACTTATGGAGACCTCCCGCTCTACCGGCGGTTTTGGTCACACAGGCTTGTCCTGAGCTTGTCGAAGGGAGTATAATTATGGCGAAAATTAAAGTAATTGTTAACGGGGCAAAAGGAAGAATGGGAGCAGAGTCGGTTAAGGCAGTTTCAAAAGAAGCCGATCTTGAGTTGGTTGCTCAGACCGATTTGGGAGATGATTTATCGGAAGTTATTATTAACACAAAGGCTCAGGTTGTCGTTGATTTTACTGTTCCAAAAGTTGCTTTTTTAAATGCCCAGAAGATAATACGTGCCGGAGCTCATGCGGTTATCGGAACGACCGGTTTAACTCAGGAGAATTTGAAAGAGCTTGGAGCCTTGTGTGCTAATAATAATGTAAATTGCCTGGTTGCTCCTAATTTTGCGATCGGTGCTGTGCTTATGATGAAATTTGCCAAAGAGGCGATCAAATATATGCCAAATGCCGAGATTATTGAGCTTCACCACGATAAAAAATTAGATAAACCATCCGGAACAGCGATTAAGACCGCTCATATAATGGAAAAAGATGTTCCGATCCATTCTGTCCGTTTGCCGGGATTAGTTGCTCACCAGGAAGTTATTTTTGGCGGGGTAGGGCAGACCTTAACTATTCGCCACGATTCAATTACCAGAGAGTCATTTATGCCGGGAGTTGTTATGGCCGTCCGCAAAGTCGGATCTCTAAAAGGACTGGTTTACGGGTTGGAGAAGATACTTTAGCTATATTGTTAATTAATTTCCTCTTTTACTAGGTTTCCATCTTTATTAAAGAAAACTTCTGTTTTTTCTTTGAGTATTTTTCCATTAATTGAACTATCGGCGGCTAAGAATCCTCTGGCAACTTGCCCATTTTTGTAAAATTTAATGTAAGATTCTTTTTTAAAAACAATTCCCTTGATATTGGTGTTTTGGGCTAGCATTCCCTCTAATACTCTTCTTCCTTTGTGGAAATGGATAACTCCCTTCTTGAATACTATGCCATTAATCCCTTTGTTCTTTAGTAGTGATCCAACGCCAATCTGTCCATTCCAATGAAATTGGACTATGCTATCTTTCTCAAATTTGAATCCTTGAATTCTCTGGTTAGAAAGAAGAGTTCCTTCTAATATTTTTCCGGTTGGCATAAATATTATTCTTTTACCTTTTTTGTATTTTATTCCATTCGCCCTTATGTTAGTGGCTAGTTTTCCAACAAAACATCCTTTTGACCCTCGGGAAAGGTATGAATTTTTACGGAGCTTAACTCTTCCAATATAAGTATCTTTTGCCAATCGCCCTCTTTCAAACTTACCATTAGGGAGAAACGAAATATAACTTTCACCAGAAAAAAGAATCCCATTAATTCGGGTAGGTCTTGCCAGTGTTCCATACGTTGTTTTCCCGTTTTTATAAAATCCAATAATTTCGCCTTTTTTGAATTTTACACCTCGGATTATGGTATCTCTAGCAATTTTTCCGCCTTCTAGTTTCCCATCTTGGTAGAATTCCAATTCTGAGTCATTTACAAAAAAGATGCCTTTTACTTTAGTTTCTGAGAGCAAATGTGCTTTTTTAACATTTCCGTTTTCATGAAATGCAAGTACTGTGCCTTGTTGGTATTTTACCCCTTGAATTTTTGTGTCAGCAGCTAAAATTCCGGAAGCGACTTGCTTGTTTTTGTGGAAAAATATTTGGGTTTCGGCTTGAAAAGGGATGTTTTTAATAGCAGTGTTGGCAGGAAGTCTTCCTGCACGAAGCTCTCCGGTTTCATGAAATTCAACCTCAGTCTCTTTTTTTAATAGGATTCCTTGGATTGGGGTGTTTTTTACCAATGTTGCTTTTATTATTTTCCCTTGAGTGTTAAACGATGTGTGGTTCGAAGCCTTGAATTCAATCCCGTTTTGTGTAATATTTTTTGCCAGCCAGCCGGATGCCAGTTTTCCATTTTTGTGAAATTCGACTCTCATTTTTTCTAGCTCAATGTTGTTTATTGTGGTTTTTTTAGAGAGTAACCCATATATAACTTTGCCCTTTTCGTCGAGGTGAATTTCCCCCTGAAATGTTATTCCGTTTATTGTAGTGGGGGAGACTAAATGGCCACTAGCTAGACTGCCATTATCGTGCAGATGAAAACTTCCATCAACAGAAGACCCTTTTATCTTTATTCCTTTGATCTTAAAATCTTTTTTAGAAAAGCCAAAACTAACTTTTTTGTTTTCAAAGATTAAGGTTGTGTTTGCAGGAAAATCAACACCTTGTATTTTAGTGTTAGAGGCTAGTGTTCCTTGAGTAATGTTATTATTATTGTAATTGAATTTGATTGTTTCTCCGCCTTTATAATTAATGCCTTGAATAGTAGTGTTTTCTGCTAATATTCCTGATATTATTTTGTTGTGTGAACCAAATTTAACCTCATTTTTAAATTTTATTCCGTTGATTTTTATATTTCCAGTGAATTTTATTAATGGTTCGCTGCTCAAATCTTCGATTCTTGTGTTTGGGGGAAAAACTATTCCAAACAAAGAGACTGCTTTTGAAAATTTGGCAGAAGATAAAGCGGCAGTTTTTGAATATTTAGTTAAAAGAGAAGAAAGGACTCCTCCGGAACTCACAAAAGATATATTAGTTTGTGCCGGAAAAAAATAACCCCCAATAGTATGGCTCGTATTAATAAGCACATTGAAATCAGAAAGAGCGCCACAAGAAATACGTTCCTCAAATGTTATTTTTGTTCCTGCTTTGAAGCTAATTCCTCGAATAACCATATTTTTTGAGAGTGTAATCGAAGGGAAAGAGCATGATTTTTTAGCTTCATTTATTTTTGATCTTGTAAAAACAATTCTTCTTTGCAGCTTGTTAGTTGCTTCCATTATTTCATATGGAGAGAATACGCCATCTTTATTAAGATCGAATTCTTTTGCTAATTTTGTTTCTTTTTTATCTAAAACGCCATCTAAATTTTGATCTTTTGAATCATAATAACGTACAAGGTCAACTGTTGATCGAATATTTGATATTTGCATATAAGTTCCCCCCGTTGTTTAGGACACTAGTATTGTATCGTTATTGAATTTAGAAAATTTCAGGTGATTTTATCCTAAAGTTACTTCTACGCTATGTTCCTCATTATCATCAAACGGCGGAATAATATTGCCCTGCACCGTTTTACCGTCAACTAGCATTGATTTTACGCCGTGAGTTTTCTTTTTAGGGTTTTTAATATTGATTTGATAAGTAGCTCCCCTAAAAATTCGTTTGGCATTAAAACCTTTCCAGGTTGATGGAATACATGGATCAATGATTAATCCTTTGTAATCTGCTCGGATTCCAAGTATCCAGTTTGATCCCGCAACCAGATTCCATGCCGCTGAACCGGAGAGCCAGGAGTTTCGAGCCAATCCAAATTGCGGGTGTTCTTTTCCTAAAATATTCTGGCAATAAACATACGGTTCAACCTCATAAATATCTGCTATATCGTTTCGGGTTGATGGAAGAACTGCCCGGTAGTATTCATATGCCAGTTTGGCGTTTTTCATCTTAGTTTGTGCCATCATCATCCAGGGATTAGCGTGGACAAATATTCCGCCATTCTCTTTTGCCCCGGGAGGATAAGTTGTTACCCCTCCCTTTCTCCAGTCAAACCCGTTGTATGCCGGCCACATTAAGACTAATCCATACTTTGTGTTTAGATGTTTATGTGCGCTATCTAGTGCCAGATTTGCCCGGGCAGGGGTAGCAAAGCCGGATAATACCGACCAGCTCTGGGTATTCAGAAATATCTTTCCTTTTTCACACTCTTTTGATCCCAATTTTTTAAACTCATCGTCATATGCCCGGATGTACCACTTACCGTCCCAGGCGGATTTATTAATGACCTTTTTGAAGTGCTCAAAATGCTTTTTGTATTTTTCAGCCAGTTCATTTTTTCCTATAAATTCACAAAGAGTAATCATTTCCTGCAGGGCAACCCCTAAGAGCATGGTAGTCCAGACCGATTGGGCCCTTCCTTTTCCGGTATCAAGATTAAGAGTATCGTTCCAGTCGGCCCAGCCGGCCAGGCAGAGTCCGTCTTCCCCGGTGTGTTTTACTGAAAACTCAATTGCAGCCTGCAGATGTTCAAATAGTGTTGTTTCATCTTTGTCTACAAACGGAATTTCTTCCTTTAAAAAGATGGTTTCCCCGGTCTCTTTTATAAATGCGCAGGATGCCAAAATGATCCAAAGATGATCATCCGAATACCATTTTGCACAGGTCTTTGATCCTTCGTCCGCATCCCCGCAGCTTCCTTTGCCGGTTAACGGAAAGTACTGGTGAAAGGCCATTCCGTCTTTGAACTGGATTTTCAGAAGTTTTTTAATCAGCCCTTTTGCTTCATAGGGAATGGTATGCATAACTCCCAAAGTGTCTTGCGCCGAATCCCGGAATCCCATTCCCCGGTTCATTCCTAACTGATACATAGAGACAAAGCGGGACCAGTTAAAGGTGCATTTACATTGATATTGGTTCCATAGATTAAGCATTACATCCATATCTTTGTCCGGGGTGTTAACCTGAAGGTGGTTGGTGTAGTGGCTCCAGTAATTGTTTAGGTTGTGGAACGCTCCGGTTACGGCCTCCAAATCTGTATATTTTTCAATGTACGGCCAGGCATGGACCGGATCCATTATTGTTCCCAGGATATAGACGATTGTTTTTTCTTCTCCGGGTTTCAGCGTTATTTTTTTGCAGGTTCCGGCGCAGCCGTTCCCTCTCTGTGCCAGAGAATCTGAGCATTTTCCTCTTTCAACAGCCTGGGGTTTTTCTAGTCCCCGGTACCGCCCTACGAATGCCCCGCGCCTGGTGTCGAAGCTGTCTATTTTTTCTGAACAGGTGAAAAATGTATACCCCTGGGTCTTCATGAAAGAGGTCCAGAAGATGGTGTTCTTTTCAAAAGTTCCCTGTTGTATCTGCTGAGTCCAGTCTAAATTAGTCTGATCCTTCAGGGCATCGTAAAAAGAGAACTCCCCATATGAAAAAAGCTTTATAGTTCTTTTTTTCTTATCGGTGTTCTTTACTTTTACGACCCACAGCTCGAGCGGATCATTTCCCGGCACGAAATAGGTGATTTCTGATTGTATCTTGTTTTTTGTAGCTTGTATCTTCGTATAACCCATTCCGTGACGGCATTCGTATGAATCCAGATCATCACAGATCGGCTGCCATGTAGCAGACCAATATTTTTTAGTTTTTTCATCTCTGATATAAATGTATCGTCCGGGCTGATCCATTGGGATTGCATTATAGCGGTATCTCAAAATTCTTTTATTTTTTGGGTCGGTATCAAAACTGTATCCTCCGCCGGTGTTTGAAACGATTCCACCATATTCTCCGCCGCCAATGTAGTTGGTCCAAGGGGTGGGGGTATCGGGGCGGGTTATAACATATTCCTTGTTCTTGTTGTCAAAATATCCGTATTTCATTTTATCCTTCCTTTAATAAATTCTAGTAAATTTTTATTTTCCCAATGGCGCAGATTAGAAAAGAGGCTAAAGGTGGCGTAAATGACTTTACCTTTGCCGATGTTTTTCTCGATTATCGCCGGGAATCCATCACTATATTTTGCCAGAACTCCATCTTCTGTGTCAATCAAATCTCTAAATCCGTCAACCTTTGACTTAAATTTTGCAATACTCAATTTACTTGGAATTATTTCGGTAGCTTTGTAGGAAAATTTCAGCCAATTTTGAATTAGTGATATTTTTCGCAAATGGGCTCTTTGGTCTTTTGTGCCAAAGCGTGAGTCAGAAACAAGTATCCCTCCGGACTCTACAAATTTCCTGATGTTATTAAATTGTTTTTCTGATAAAAGATATGGATTGGTCAATAGGAGGATTTTATTTTCCGGGACCCCTTCTCCCAGTTGTTTCTGAAAAATAAAATCAGCCTGGTTTGGATAAACCAGCTTATAAGCTCCGGCTATTGAGTTTAATCCAAAGAGAAGACCGAGCTCTCCACGGCCGGAATACCATCCGGGAGGGCAGGGACGGGTCCAGCCTTCTTCCTGGTAGGTTTGGATTTCGGATGATTTCAGGTAGACGATGGCAATGGGGGATGCCGCCGATGTAGGGGTCGATTTTGTAAGGACAGGTTTGAAACCTGTCCTTACTTCTCTAATAATCTCTCGAACCGCTATCGATCTCTCTGTCTCTTTCCCGTCATTATCTAACAACCCATATCCAGCGGTCTCGCAGCCATACAATGGAGGACGCAGATTGTGGAATAGGATTGTGGTTGCTCCACGCTCTGCTATGATTTTTACCCATTTTTTTATATCTTCGCCTTTAACCAACGCAGGATCCCCCCATCTTACTGTCTGTCCGGCTTGTAACTCGCCTACAATAAATTCTGCACCATTACTTTTGCAGAGTGATCTCCAGTAATCCGCCCCCTGGGACAGGGATTCATCGGTGTTTTGGGTAGCCGTAGGATAAACGTCCCAGCCAAACCAGTCCATTCCGGTTGATAGTCTTTCAAGATCCGGGATCCGGTTAGGGATATTTGGAAAACTGTTGGTTCCGATCTTATGCACCTTATCGTATTTTTGTATTATCTTTTTTAAATATATCAGCCAGTCTGATAATTGTTCTGATTTAAACCTATACCAGTCAAGATAAATATGCGGGTTGCCGCCTTCCCACATCCCTGCTTTGGGCGGGACAATCTGATTGAAGTTGTTAAAAGTTCCGCTCCAAAACTGGGTTCCCCAGTCTTCGTTTAACTTTTTAATTGAATTGTATTTCTTTTTTGCCCAGGCTCTAAACGCTTTTGTTGTTGCCGAGCAGTGGCACCAGTCTTTATTACTGGGTAAATCAAGGGGGGGATAGGTCGGTTCATTGTCTAATTGCCACATTTCAAGTGCTGGATGTCTGGCATATCGTTTTGCCATTTTTTCGGTCAGGCGGAGAGCGTATTTTCTATAATTTGGATTGTCGCGGCAGCAGTTTGGACGGGGTCCGTATTCCGGATGGATCTGTCCATCATTTGCAACCGGTAAAATATCGGGATGTTTGTTAATTAGCCATTGTGGGGCTTGGGCTGCTCCGGTTCCAAGTACAACTTTAAGCCGGTTCTTTTTGCAGAGGTTTAGTGCTTTGTCTAATGAGGAAAAGTCAAACTTCCCTTCCTGGGGCTCAATATCAGCCCAGCCCATTTCATTAAAACGCACCAGGTCAAAACCGATATCTTTGATCAGCTTAAAGGCTTCACTCCAATAGCTCTCTGGCCATTGGTCTGGGTAGAATGTTATTCCGAATCTCATGAATAGTAATTATATCTAAATTTTGGATATTATTCAACGGTAACAGATTTTGCGAGGTTGCGGGGCTGGTCAATATGACAGCCGCGTTTAACAGCGATGTAATAGGCTAAGAGTTGGAGCGGAACTACCGCTAGTATAGAAGAAAAAGCAATTGAGGTTTTTGGGATATAGAAAATCTCATCAGCTTTTTCCTGGATGTAACAATCACCCTCATTTGCAATTGCAATAACCCTGCCTCCCCGTGCCTTTACTTCTTCAATATTGCCCAAAATCTTCTCGTAGCGTCTGCCCATGAGCGCCAGTACAATTACCGGCATATTATGGTCAATTAAAGCAATCGGGCCGTGTTTCATCTCTGCGGCAGGATATCCCTCCGCATGGATATATGAAATTTCTTTGAGTTTGAGGGCTCCTTCCAGGGCAATTGGAAAACCTTTTCCTCTTCCTAAGAATAGGGCGTTGGTGCTTTGATATAATTTTTCTGCAATCGCTTCAATGTCCGCTTCTTTGGTAAGAATTTGTTCCAGTTTTTCAGGTATTTCCATAAGACTGTGGATATGTTGATCAAGTTCCTTGGTAGTTATTGTTCCTTTGGCTTTTGCCATGAAAAGAGAAAAAAGATATATAATAGTGAGCTGGGTTGTAAAAGCTTTAGTCGATGCTACCCCGATTTCCGGCCCGGCGTGGGTATAAATCACCCCGTGCGAGTCTCGCGCCAGGGTAGAGCCGACAACGTTGCAGATAGAAATTACTTTTGCTCCCCGAGACTTTGCTTCCCAAGCAGCCGCCAGAGTGTCGGCTGTCTCTCCGGATTGGCTAATAGCAATTACAAGAGTGTTTGCGTCAATTACCGGCTCGCGATAGCGGAATTCTGCCGCATATTCAACCTCTGTCGGAATTTTCACCATCTGTTCGATCAGGTATTCTCCCACCAGGGCGGCATGCCAGGAAGTTCCACAGGCTGTAAAAACCACCCGTTTAATTTCCCGCGCTTCCTGCTGGGTAAAGTTTAATTCGTCAAAATGAATTTTTGATGATTCAAGGTTAATTCTTCCGGTAATAGTTTTTCTTACTGCATTTGGCTGTTCGTGGATCTCTTTTAACATGAAATGGGTGTAGCCCCCTTTTTCTGCAGACTCCGGATCCCAGGAGACAAAAGATATGTTTTTCTTTAAAACCTTCCCATCCAGGTCTTTTAATATAATGGAATCTTCCGTTATGATTGCCATTTCAAAATCGTGCATATAAATAACTCGTGATGTGTATTTTATCAAAGCAGCAATATCTGAGGCAATAAAAGTTTCATCTTCTTCAATCCCGATAATAAGGGGACTGCCTCTGCGCGCAGCAATTATTTTGTCCGGTTCCTTTTCAGAAATGACTCCCAGGGCGTAGGAGCCTTCAATCTCTTTAAGAGATTCCCTGACGGCAGTTTCGAGATTGTTTGATTCTTTATAGTTTTTTTCAATTAAATGGGCAATGATTTCTGTATCGGTTGTAGAGGTAAACTTATGGCCTTCCTTTGCCAGTTTTCTTCGCAGTTCTAAATAGTTTTCTATAATTCCATTGTGAACAATTACGATCTGGTCACTGCAGTCGGTGTGGGGATGGGAGTTTTCGTTAGAAGGTCTGCCGTGGGTTGCCCAGCGGGTGTGTCCAATTCCGATTTTGCCGCTTATTGGCCTTTCTGCCAGCTCTTTTTCTAACTCAATAATTTTTCCGCAGCATTTGCTTAAAAATACTTTTCCATGTTCAATGGTTGAAACACCGGCAGAATCATAGCCGCGGTATTCAAGCTTTTTGAGCCCTTCCATTATAAAGGGGACCGACTCTCTTTTTCCTAAATACCCGAAAATTCCACACATTTTATCTTCTTCTGCCTTGAGATAGAACCGCCTCCATCTCTTGCTTTGCTAGATCTAGTTGTCGCTGAATTTCTTTTTCCTTAATGGGACCTTTTGATCCGGTAACATAATCCCACATGATTCCAAAACGTCTGGTTAAGATTGGTTCCAGCAATCCCCATCCCGGAATACAAGGATAGGTCTTTCCGTATTTTATTGCTTCTTTTAATATTTTCCTGGCAGGATTAATTGAATAATAAGGATGGTCAAATACTTCTAGTTTTGCCGGCAAAAATCCGCAGGCCTTGGTGTAATTTAACTGTGCTTTTTTATCTGAAGTTAAGTGTTTGATAACCTTCCAGGCTTCTTCTTTATGTTTTGAATCTTTGAAAATTGCCAGGTTTGATCCGCCGACAAAGGTATATCTTCCCTTGGGACCCTTTGGGTAGGTTGTTACCCCAAAGTTGCGGGCAGTTACCCCTCCGGATGCTCCTCCCTGCTGGGGCGGGGTGGTTAGGGTTTTTACCTCGTAGGGGCCGTCAAAGTAAACTCCGACCGATCCATTATTAAAGTTTGAACTAACCTGGGCGGTATTAAGTTCCAGGTATTCTGTCGGAACATATCCCTCTTTTGCTAATTGCAGGTAAAACATAATTCCCTTTAGTGCTTTTTTGCTGTTCAGGGTAGATGTTTTGTTGTCTTTAGCAAGGTAGTCTCCGCCTGCAGCCCAGATCCAGGGAGAAAGATTGTGGACAACGTTCCAGTCGTTTTTTCCCGGCATTCCAAGAGAGACAATTTTTAATCCTTCAATAGTTAAGTTTGCATCTTTGATTTTGCTTAATGAATCTTTAAATCCGGACCAGGTGTCTAAGTCGCTCTTTTTTAATCCGACCTTTTTGAAAATGTCGGTCCTATAGTAAAGCGCGCGGCAGTCGACAATCCAGGGGATAGCGGTTACTTTTCCGCTGCCAATTATTCCTGATGTTTTCCAGGCAGCCGGGACAAATGCTTTTGATCCGCCGATTTCGTCAACACGGTCGGAAACATCCAGCAGGGCATCCATTGCAGAGATTGCCCCGACCCAGGTTGATCCCAGTTGAACAATGTCCGGTACATCGTTTGAGGTTGCGGCGGTGGTGATTTTGGTCCAGGCAGCGCCCCAGTCAATAACGGTAACCTTAATTTTTATTTTTGGATTGGCCTTTTCAAACGGCTTCAAAACATCTTTTAGGTCATTTAATGGCTCCAAAGAGTTGGGCATGACCCACATTTTTAGGGAAACGGTACCGTCTGAGGGAGCGGGTGTGCAGGATAGATTCAGGAAGCATAAAGAAAAAATAACCAGGGACAAAATAATTTTCTTGAACATTAAATAGACTCCTTTACGCTGAACCGTACGGCTCAGGATTTTTTTCAGGCTTTCATTATATTATATCACCCTGTACCATTATGGTACAGGGTCACACTAGGCCAATGCCCCAAAAACAAAGCCCCCAAAAGAGGAGGCTTTGCTCTGTTTTCTATTGAGTATCAATTAAAATGATGGTCCTTGATTGTATACTCTGCCTTGGTTTACATACCCAGTTCTGGCCCATGGAGTCAGATAGCTATAACCTGTTTGGTGCAGGATCTCTGCCATCGATCTCTCTCCCTTGATTAATCTGCTCATAACTCGTGGAAAAAGGGTGGCTGCTTCATTAACGTAATTGAAATATGTTCTGTCGCCAATTCCCTTAACGGCAGAATTTCCCGTGATAAAACCACCATCTTTAATTCCCAAAAAGTTAGGTCTGGGCCATTTAATAAAAGCCGGATTTAGAACAGCCGAGAAGACGTCTCCGGCCCAGCTGTCTACGCCAAATATCTGTTCGTTCTCTCCCTCGATTCTTCCCGGTAGATCTTTTACTACCAGGGATTTTACTACGTCCATTAGTGCTTGTTGATTATCTGCCATATACTCAACATCACAAATATAGAAGGTTGTGTTTAGGGCAATTGGGGCCTTTCCTTCGCTCATAACCTCCCATGGTAGACGTGGAGTTTCGACTAGCTGTTGTTTCCCTTTGCTAGTTCTTACAAACCCGCCCCCTTTTTGGTTATTTATATTTTCAACACCAATAATAACCATGTGATTTTCCTGGTCAAAGAGTTGTTGGGCAATAGAGATCATTACCGGATCAGCCTGCCACAACCATTCATCTGCATTGGAAAAGACAAAATATTTTATTCCCGAATCTCTTAATGTTTTTGCGATGCTGTACATTGCCAAAAGATAAGGGTAATCGCCGTGGCCAGCTGGAAATAGTCCATTGATTATTTCCTGATCTTTTAACCATATTCTGGGCATTACGATTTGATTGAAAAGAACAGAATTTTCTTGTTCTTCTGATTTCCAATTACCAAGATCAGCCTGAATCATATCTGTAACTTGGCTAACGATTTCAGAGTTACTCATTATTACGTTGGGGAAAACTTTTCCCAGGGATCGGGCGATGTGTTGTGACATATCCAGGGTTTGCTGAGCAAGACTTTTTCCTCCTACTCGGTAGAGGAATCGGGGTGTGCTTTCTGTAATTCCAAAAGTGTGGGCTGTTATTGGGTTTTCTCTGGCCCATGCTTTTGCACGAGAAGAGGCGCCTCCTACCGGGATACCCCGGGAAGCAGTTCCTAGCTCAGCAACTCTTTCGTTTTTACTAAGGAATTCGCTTCCCTGTTTTGCCCTATCAAGGATATCTTGGGGAGACAGATTAAGCTCATCCATTGATAATTGTTCTTCAAGTGCAATTGGTCGCATACTTCCATCGTCATAACGATTGTCCATTTCAAGGGCTGCTTGAATATTTGCTGGGGTAGTTTCTCCGTCAAATCTGTCTTCAATTACCTGGGGTAATGCCCCTAGGCGTTTTGCTGCCTCTTGTTTAAACCAGGCTTCTAGTTTGGGGTCTTTAATCGGATTCTGTAATTGTTGGGGAACACCTTTTTGTCCTCTAATGGTTGAAAAATTTACGATCCTTTGTGCGTTGTTTCCTCGTCCCAGTAAAGCTGTTGAAAAATTTCCCATAATTATCTCCTCCCTCTATATATATTTCGATCACTTTTCTGAAAAATTTCACTCTTTTTTCTTTTTGGAATTGTTCCTCCTTTTTTTCTGTGGATTTATTTCGGACAGCTTTTTGAAAAATTTCACTATATTTGGGGGAATAGGAAATATGGGATAGGGTATAGGGGATAGCATAAATTGACTTGCAGGAGTGGTTAAAGTAGAATTGTTGATTATGCGCTGCGGTTACTTTGATAACGATAATAAAGAGTATGTAATTAATCAGCCAAATACCCCGCTTCCCTGGATAAACTATTTGGGGGAATCGGATTATTGTGCCTTAATTTCTAATACTGCCGGTGGATATAGTTTTTATAAGGATCCTCGAGAGAGAAGAATAACCCGCTATCGCTACGATAATATTCCCTTTGATTCCAACGGACGCTACATATACATAAGAGACGATGAGACCGGGGAGTACTTTTCTCCTACTTATCAGCCTTGTCAAGGTGAGTTGGATTCTTATGAGTGTCGGCATGGACTCGGTTACACCGAAATCCAAAGTTCAAAATCCAAAATCCAAACTAAAATTACTTATTTTGTGCCTCTGGGGGAGAATTTTGAAGTATGGAAGGTCGAGATACGAAATACGAGCAACGAGATACGAGATCTAAGTCTGTTTTCTTTTATCGAATTCTGTCTCTGGGACGCGGTTGGCGATTCGACTAATTTTCAGCGGACCTGGTCTATTGGGAAGGCTCATTGTGAAGGAAATACTATTATCCATGATACCCAATACGGCAGCTGGGTTGACGTTTTTGCCTATTTCTCCTGCTCTGAAAAAATTCACTCTTATGATTGCCAGCGCAAAGCTTTCCTTGGAAATCATGGATACAATTCTCTGGCAAAGCCTGAAGCGGTTGTAAAAGGTGAATGTTCTAATTCGCAAGCAATCGGTTGGAGTCCAATCGGTAGCCATTGCCTTAAGTTGAGGTTAAAACCAGGTGAGACAAAGACAGTAGTTTTTGTTTTAGGAGTTCATGGCGAAAAACGTCCAACGTCCAACTTCCAACGTCCAAGGAAATCCCAACTACCAAAATCCAAAATTAAAAAATTCACGAATCAAAAAGTGATTGATAAAGAAATAGAAAAACTCAAGAAATACTGGGAAGAAAATCTTTCCAAACTTCAGATAGAAACTCCCGATAAAGATATGAATACAATGCTCAATATCTGGAACCAGTATCAG
>JABMQY010000121.1 GCA_013202975.1 Candidatus Saganbacteria bacterium | reverse complement strand
TACAGCGGGAAGGGAAGGTTGGAAGGGGCAAAAATTTAATCCTATAGTGATAAATAAGGTTGGAGAGCTTTTATCTCGGAACTATCGAGGAGTAATTCAAATCCAGAGCGGACTAAACGAGCAAACTATTTCTTTAGCAGCCGGGGTCGGAGCGACAAAATTTGTTTCCGGCGATTATATTATGAGATTTAATTCTTTGGAAGATGGGATTTTAAGGTTGAGGACAGCGGCGGAAGAGGGGTTTGGGGGCGCTTGAAGAGGAGTCGGGAGAATGACAAATGACAAATCGGGAAAATGTTTTGTTGTGTTTTTTTGAACGATTAAATGATTTAAAGATTTATTTGGATTTTGCCTGCCCGCCGAAGTCCTGCGGACGTAGGAGGGATATTTGGATTTTGGATTTAGAATCCCATTGTGTCTAAGCTGCCCGAAAACGATTGACGATTTTCCCCCCACATCCCATTGTCAACGCTTTGGGGAGGGAGAGTGTACTTGTCCGAGGTTATTTGTAAATCTCTGGTCTTCTAGTTTTAATAAGCTGATCTTTTTTTTCTGCTGCAACCAGAATTCTTCTAAAATCACTTTGGTTCTCAGGTCGCAAAGCGATTTCGAATAATGTCCAATAAGGTGTGCTGTTGTGAAAACTAGCATAAGCCATATGGATTGCCTGATTAGACAGGTCTGGAGGATCCTCTAATAATAATCCAGCAAGTAATATTTGTCTTTGTGATTCATTTAATCCAAGAGAGGACATGAATTTCTTGTCTTCAACTTTTTTAAGTAAATCATTCATCTGATCAGTGTTTAAAGGTTTCATCTCTTTTTTTGCAATCTCAATAAAATTCATTAGAGCTTCCTCGAGTGACATTCCATCAACACATTGTGATTCATAAATCCAGACCAGATCTTTATTTGTAAGCTTTTTTAGTATTGTACTTACGTTTGGATCATGGTCGATAGACGAATAAACAATTACCCGATAGGTTCCTCCAAATGGTTTTATATCAAACTTTAATGCAGTAAGTTGGTTGCTTTTAAAACATCCTATAAGTGCTTCTGCTATGCGGGTTGCCTTTTCCTGCGAATCTGTAAAAACGACCCATTTCCCGGTAGAAGCTGTGTATTTTTCTGCCTGCTTCATTCCTTCATTGTTTCTTATATAGATATATGAGTATGGCAAATACTGAGTGAGTAGGCCGGATCCGGGCGGGGTCAGCCGGTTAATCCTTTTAAATATATTCATATCATGAATCAGCCGTTTTTTTTCTAATTTATAGTTTTTAGCCATTACCTTACTCAGGTTGTGTTTACCGCCGACAAGATTTAAAAAAGACCTTAATAGCAATATATCTCTGGTAGAAACTATTTCAGGTTGCGGGGATTTGTATTTATATGCTGCAATGTTGCAGACAGTCCAGACGACATACTGTTTATCCATGCCAGCCCAGCCGATTAATTCCTGATCGCTTAACCGGGTGGTTAAATTTTTATATTCTTGCCAAATCTTGCTTTCAAATAACTTTTCTTTTGATATTGCTCTGATGGCAGAACTAAAATGGGTCATTACGCAGCCCAATCGGTAGAGTTGTGTTAATTCGAGTGGTTTTGGAGAAACCGGAGGAGTGCTTCTGCAATAGCCTTCTGCTCTTTCAATGTTAGGGGACGATTCAATATAGCTTAACTTACTTGGAGGGTCTGACTTAAAGCTCGTTACTGCGGTAACGATCATTGTAGATAGAACCATTGTTCTTGCTATTCTCATAATTATCTATCTGCGGAAAGCAACGAAAATTTCAGTTGTTTTTCAATTCACTCCTCACATCCCAATGTCATGGAACGATTCCGCGACTTCCTCTTTTCCCGATAAACTGTCCGGAATCTCGTCACTTTGTTAGGGGCTAGGGGTTAGGGAATAGGGGATAGCATCGCTAATTTTATTGGTTTTATCATAAAAACAACTATACCCTAACCCCTAATCCCTATCCCCTAAAAATAGGCGGGAAAATTGCTAGTACATAGGAAAAGGGGGTAAAAACATGATAAATCAGAAAATCAATGTAAAAGGGACCGAGATAGTAATTTTTCGTCAAAGGGATGACGATTATATTTCTCTTACGGATATTGCACGATACAAGGATTCTAAATCCATCGAATTCGATGGGTTTAAAAACGAGGCAGGATCGAATAGTTTTTCGCTTGCTCCTAAACGATGGATTGCTGCAACCAATGCAATTGGTTTAGTTTCTAAATCTGGTCGCTACGGCGGCACTTATGCCCACAAGGATATTGCTTTTGAGTTTGCTTGTCGTATGGTTCAATTATCAATAAGGGAATGGAGGTCACAATTTGTGACCTCCATTTTTGATAAGATTAGAATTTCAAGCCTGCCTGACGGGAGGCATGCAGGCAAATAACAAATCAGGAAAATATTTTTATTAAAAGATTTAAGGATTAAAAGATTTATTGTCCCGCCTCTGCAATATAATAATATAGTTGTTGCGGGATCCCGCGGAGCGGGAGGATTTTGTCATTTGGATTTTGGATTTAGAATCCCATTGTGTTCTTAGCTGGCCGAAAACGAAAACGTAAAACGATACGTACAATCGTAGACGAAAACGACTAACGATTTTATCCTTGCGCCTTCCTACAACAAGGGGATATAATGAAAATGCTGCTTGAGGAAATTATTGAAGAAGGTCCATGGGGGGGATGAAATGGGTGAGTCAAATAATCTAGTTCCAAAACAATCCGCTTTCCTGCTTTACACTACATCTGATGGCGAAGTCCATGTGGATGTTTTTTTTCAGGATGAAACAGTTTGGCTGACTCAAAAAAGAATGGCAGAGCTTTTTGATGTTGAAGTTAATACTGTTAATTATCATCTAAAGGAGATCTTTAAAAGCGCAGAATTACAGGAAAAATCAGTTATTCGAAAATTTCGAATAACTGCCGCGGATGGCAAACAGTATGAAACCCAGTTTTATAATCTGGATGTCATTATATCGGTTGGTTATCGTGTAAAT
>JABMQY010000120.1 GCA_013202975.1 Candidatus Saganbacteria bacterium | reverse complement strand
CCAGCCATTTTTATTTTTTCATCAAGTAAAGTAAGATAAAATTGCATCTTGCCAACATACTCTGGAATGAACTTTCCAATCTTCAACTCAATCGCAACCAAAGACTTTAATCCCCGGTGATATAATAAAAGATCAATAAAATATTCTTCACCATTAACTTCAATACGATACTGACTACCGACAAATGAAAATATTCCACCCATTTCCCGCAAGAAAGGCTCAATTTTTGATAAAATAGCCAATTCAAGCTGGCGCTCATTATACTCATCCCCTAATTCTAAAAAGTCAAAAGTGTAATCATCCTTAACCGCTAGTTTGGCTTGATTCTTTATTTTTTCTGGAAGATTTGTATCAAAATTAGTCTGATTTAAAATTGTTTTTTCGTAAGTTTTATTCTCAATTTGATGAATTAGTACATTCTTAGACCATCCCATCTTTTTTGTCATACGAATGTAAAACTCACGCTCCAAATTGTCTTTACACTTTTCCATAATAGCCACATTATGTGTCCAACCAATTTCTTGCACCAATGGTGCAAGAAATTTATTTTTAGCGTAACAACAGTATATCTTCCTCATACGCCAAAGATTAAATGATGAAAAACCACTAATTCCCGGAAATTCAGCCTGTAAATCTTTTGCAAGCCGATCAACAACGGCTTTGCCCCATGTTTCATCTTTCTGACGCCCAACTATCATCTTCCCCATATCCCAATAAAGAAATAGCAGCTCTTTATTTACAGCCTTTAGCGCCTGATATTGCGCCGTACGAATCCTCTGCTTTATCTCTCCAAGTAATTCTTTATATTTGTGTGCCTGTATTCTTTTTTTCATTTTCCTCCTTCGTCCTCCGGACTTCGGAGGACTTTACCTTTCCCCTATCCCAGCAATTTTGTCGCCCATGTTTAGGAGATAGGAAATAGGGAATAGGCTATGGGCTATAGATTTTTTTGTTAAATTAACAGAATTGGCCATACTATCTCCTATATCCTATAGCCTATCTCCTAACAAGGTGGCGAAATATCGGTCGATTTGTTATAAACGGGCGGAGTTGCGGCACGCAAAACGCACTTCACAAAATAATATGAAATTTCCTGCAGCAACTGACGAAAAGAAAGTATGCCTCATATTGGAACAAAAGAAATAAGACAAAGAATAAGCACCGCTCCAGTTGTTGCCGCTGCCGGAAACAAATTCTGGAAAAGAACTAAGCCAACCCTAACCGAACCCGGATTTCGACAATTAATGATCTCATTTCGAGCGGTAGATCTTGGCAGATCGGTTCGGGCCAATATTGACGTTATTGATTTAGGAAAAAAACAGGTTGTCGCTATAAATGATTTTGTAATATTCGGAGACGAGTATGCTGATATATATCAACTAGTGATTATACCTCCGGAAAGTTTTAGTCTACAAGCTCAGAAGGTTTTACTTGAAGCAGGTTTTACAGCAGATCAATTTGAAGCAAATAGAATTAATGAATTGCACTGGACTCCCGGGCAGCTGGCTTTTTGGATAAGGGATGAATATCGAAAACAAAACGATCCAAATTTTTGCGGTCTTTCTCAAGTACTGATGAGTACAGCTGCAAGAATTATTAAGGGATTAGGAGTAAACACAATAAAGGTAACAGATATTGGCGATCGGCTTGACGGAAGCCGGCAGAAACTAATGAATCATTATCAAAGCGCCTTTGGGGCTGAAGTTGAAAATGAAGTTTTTGGTGAAATGATTATTCGGATTTAACCTGGATGATGTTGAGCTTCATTCCCCCATCACCTTAACAACAATCCGTTTTTTGCGCTGTCCATCAAACTCGCCGTAAAAGATTTGCTCCCATGGTCCAAAGTCGAGCTGGCTTTTGGTGATCGCAACAACAACTTCTCTCCCCATTATGGTTCTTTTAAGATGGGCATCGGCATTATCTTCGCCGGTTTGGTGGTGTTTATAGCTTGGATTGACCGGAGCGAGTTCTTCCAGCCATTTCAGGAAATCTTCTTTCAACCCCGGTTCTTCATCGTTTATAAAAACCGAAGCGGTAATATGCATTGCGGAAACCAGGACCATCCCTTCTTTGACGCCGGACTTATTAACAACCGCCTCAACTTCGGAAGTTATATTTATGATCTCTTTCTGCTGCTTGGTAGTAATAAATAAATAGTCTGTGTGTGTTTTCATAATAAGTTGATTTTACGCTTTTTGTGAAAGAAAGGGAAGAATATAATAGTATATACTAAGTACATACTAAGTATATACTCAGTATGTACTATTGGGATGAGATGGGGTTGGGGAAAAAGGCTTGTGAAAGATTTCACAAAGCTAAGTAAGAGTATTGCGGAAGCGGAAGCGGAAGCGAAGTGGGAAGTGCGGTACGCTAAACGCAAAACGCACATCGTTTCGCAATTCGCCCCTCTTCTTTTACAACTTTTTGATGCTTTGCTTTGGTTATAACGCGGATTGAGAGTTTCATGGGGTTATTATTGCGCAATGGTGTGGGTGGTGGAGATTCGACCTTACTATCTGTTTTTTCTCAGTTTTGGTGCCTTTGAAACAATTCTGCCATCAGGAAGGAGGTATTGGAGTTTACCCTCTTTTGCAAAAACAGCCGGGACACCCATTCTGGCATGAAAAACAAGGGCTTTTTTTACAGCTTCTTTTAAAGCCTTTTCAGCCATTGCCCCCAATTTATCCCTTATTTTCTTCTTTTTCATATATATTATTATACTACCTTTATTGAGTTTTTGTAAAACTTTAAATACTTATCATCAACGATCTCAAAAACATCGTCCTTTTTCCCTATTGCAGCAAGTTTTGAAACAGTACCCGAGTTATCAAATAAATACCATTTGTCTGCTTTAGCCTTATATTCAGTCCAAAAGTTTTTTCTAGACCTTTCATATCTTCTCAAGATAGTCTCTTTTGGTATCGAATGACCACCTAATTCAACTCTGTATTGAACTCTTGAAAGGGCAAGATCAACAGTGGATATATCAAGGAAAAAAATTGAAATAGTATATCCTTTTTCCTTTAGTTCATCGATAAGGGAAATAGCTTTCTTCCCTGCCAGAGTAATCTCAAAACCAAATGATACTCCATTATCTTTATATTCCCGGATTAAACCGAGCATCATTTTACCGGATTTGATATTTACTGATGTTTTGTCAAACGGGGAAATTCCCTCAGCAATCATGTCTGCGTTTACAAAATTAGTTACATTAACATAATTTGGCAAGAACTGATTTACAAATGTAGTTTTACCTGCTCCATTAGGACCGCCAACAATATAAACTTCTTTTCCACTCGCCATGTGTTAATTATACCCTAAAATAGCAATTATGGTGTGGGTGGTGGGGAGCGCCAATCGTTTTCGGTCAGCTTAGAACACCATGGGATTCTAAATCCAAATGACAAATGACAAATTCCAAATAAATCTTTAAATCCTTAAATCATTTAACAAAAATATTTCTCTGATTTGTCATTTCTTGATTTATTTGGATTTTGGATTTTGAGCTTTGTCATTTGCAGGCAGGCAGGCAACGCAACCGCTATACCCTCTTACTCCCACAACCCCCTTTTCTCTTCCCTCGCTTGCTTTTGTAGAATCAAAAACAGTTTCTGATACTTCAGAGGCGGGGAAAGGTTATCTGATACCCTGACATCTTATCCAAACAAAATTTCCCTCGCTTTTTCCACAAACTCCTCCGGCACCAATATGTCGTCGGCCTCCACGTTTGCGCCCAGATGCGCTGTTGAAAAAGCGGATTTTCCTTTTTGCTCAAAGACCGGAATGCCTTCTGCCTGAAGTCGGCCTTTGATAATTTCGGCTTCCCCCTGCCCTGAAGTGCGGAAGATTTTTATCCAGTTATAACTCAATGATTTTATCCCTCGATTTTAGTCCTTTTATTATCCGAACCCTGCTTTTCTTGACCCCAAAATATTCTGCCAGCAGTTTAATCAGGGCTTTATTTGCTTTTCCGTCTATTGGCGGGACAGTAAGGTAAACTTTCAAACGCCCCTCTTCTTTGACGATTTTTTGATGTTTGGCTTTTGTGATAACTCTAATGTTTAGTTTCATATTATCTTAAAAAATCAAAGTAAACGGCAAAAATAAGGGCAAGGGCAGAGACAGCAAAGATAAAGAAATAGTTAATGCGCTCTTTTTCTGATTTTGCGCTGCAGAGGATCGAGGCGAGCAGATAATACTCTGCTTTTGAAAGCGGTTTTTGAACTATTGTTTTTTCGATCAATTTTTCTTTATCTATAATTTTAGCCAGATTACGATTTAAGGAATACTTGTAGATAAAAAATATTAAAAACCCGGCCACGCCGATATACCAGGAGATCTTTCCATAGAGCGGATCGATATGGATCAGTACTGTTACCATGCGAATAGCCAGGGTCGCGATCAGGCCGATGATAAAAAATATCCAGGCAGAGAAAGAATCTTTGCAGACCTTTTTAATCTCACAGTTTTTGCAATTTAGCTTATCCACGATTAATTAGATTTTACTGCTTATTTGAACAAAAAACAAGAATGGCCGGCAGCAAATAAAGAGATTGGGAAAGAGTTTCACAATCTAGCCTATACTGAATTTGACTATTTGAGAGGAGGGATTTGGGGGGTTGTCCCGCCGTTGGCGGGATTAATGAAAAAGCTCGCAAAGTCAGGCCCACCCATCCTCAACTTAGCAGATCAGAGAATCATCTTTTGAAAATTGCATATATGCTTAATAACAGGGCAAGAACTGATATTAAGACAGCAACTATTGAATTATTCGCTTTATCTTTTTCAATCAGCTGCGAAATTATTTTTTCTCTGTCAACTCCAGTAATCCCTCCCTTATCAACAGCATAATTACCAATATTCCATTTCTTTGCTTCCGATTCTAATTTGGCATCCGTCATCCGGTAGTATTTGTTTACACTAAAGACATTGACTCTCTTGATCATTATTCTCCCTCCATCTTCTTTTTTTTCAAAAACAGGTATAATTGTTTTCCAAAATAAACAAATAAAGAATACAAGAAAAGCTACAAATACCACTAAATAATTATAACAATTTATTCTTGAAAATTCGAAAAACCAGTAATCATTTAACCCCTTAATATATTTAATGGAACAAGCAAAAGGAATAAAAATTACCAATAAATACACAACAAATAGAATAATTTTATTCAAATGACTCGTGTGCTTATATTGTCTTTTGTTTATTCCATATACCCCATAAAAATCTTTTTCTAAACGAAAATGATATTGCTCAAGAGAGTTGAGTTTTGCAATATAAATACCAATAAGAGATAAAAATATCCACAAAAACATAAGCGAGAAAAAGGAAAGCGCTGGTCGACCTGTGAGTCGAACAGCAAAGGCAAAAACAGCACCAAAAACAATAATTGAAAAATTCATCATGGTCAGTTCTCTTTTTCTACAATCCTCAGCAGCTTTCAAGGCAGCCTTATATCTTTCTATTTCTAATGTTTCTTTGAAATCCATAACAAATCCTCCTTTTCCCCCTCCCCCAACCAATCCGGCCACAGCTAATCCGGCAAAATGATCCACTCTTCCCTTTTCTTTCCTGAAATACCAACAAACTTCGAAATAATAAGAGCAGTGAATAATATACCAATTAGAGCCTGTAATAACTGCCAATTTAGTATTGAAGCCTGCACTTCTTTGGGAATTTCTAATCCCACCCCTAGTGTTGTCATTGTAGAAATACTTATTTGAAACGATTTAACCTTTTCATGAATTCCATGTAAATGGTAAATAATTGCAAAAATGAAGGCTAATTGAAAATAATTAATTAAGGCAATGATTAAACTTCTAAAACCAGAGGAAAAATCATCTAAATAAACACTTAAATCATGAATTGAACAGAGACAAATATCCGACGCCCTATATATTAAAAATATTGACAATACTCCTATTGATACACTAGTCCGAATGAAACAAAATAATCCTAAAATCAACAAGCAAATCCAAACATAGACTTCTTTGATTACTATTTCCTGTTTATCGTAACATTCTTTTTGTTTGTCACAAATGAAATTTCTTATCAAACAAGGAATACTCAAGAATGAGGCCCAAATCCAAGAAATTAATTGAAAAAATTCAATTAAGAATGAAGCAGACTGTTTCCCTTGACGAAGACTCTCTTTCTTTTCTAAAATCCCTATCCAATTTTTTCGCAACACAAAAACATTAATAAATATTACAAAAATAACAATAATTATTTCAAACCAATCCACTTTCACTCCTCCCCCAACCAATCCGGTCAGCTAATCCACCCTTTGTTTTTGTAAACCTTAACCACTAAATTATTTTCCTCTTTTGGAGCTCGTCCTCCATAGAAAGATACACATGGTGCATATAATTTTTTATTTCAGCAAGAGACAACCTCATGAGTACTTCTTGGCGAGCCTTTGTTTTTTCTACGTCATAATTTCTTTTTGGTTCTTCACTATGTGCGCAGTTTAGTCTTAATAAAATATCAATATTGAAACAAAGGTTATCTAGATAATATCTTATTAGGCGCCCTCTCTTATTGCTTGATCCGTTCTTAAAAATATCTCTTTCCTTTTCACGATGGCACCTAAATCTCACTCTTTCTAATTGGTCCTCAATAGAGTACAATCTTACTGCTGCAGAGCTGAAATAGCCTAGGGCAATCGTTAGCTGCAGAACAGAATCATGAGGAAAACTTCTCATGTATTTTTTCCCAATCTTTTTTTGAGCTAGTTTTACCAGATGGACATCAATCTTCTTTAACTCGTAATATTTTTGGTCTCCAGAAAACATATAATATTCTACTTGAACCCAAAGTTGTCTAATTTCACTATCATTTAATCTATCGAGATATTTCATAAGCTTATTTTGTACCCTCCCAATCCAACAATTTCATTATAATGCTTAAAAAGGATGGTATTCAAGCGGGACGGAGAAAAAGAGATTGTGAAGGATTCACAATCTCTTTTCTAATTCAATCTTTGATGCCACTTTATCTATACCCTTCTTAATTTGGTGCTCCCAAAATCTTAATACACGCCATTTTTTCTTTCTTAGCTCCTTATTAACTCTTTGATCACGCTTTTTATTCTGTCCTATTTTATTTTTCCAGAAATATCTGTTGGTCTTCGGAGTAAGAACACATTTTGGACAACCATGCCAGAAACAACCGTCTACAAAAACAGCTATCTTCAGCTTTGGGAAGGCGAAATCGGGAGTGCCTGTTATTTTTTTGTAATTTCGTCTCCAGCCGGTGATTTTCTTTTTTCTGAGGATCCGGAGAAGCGCAGTTTCTGTGCTTATATTGCCACAGCTTTTAATTGCCGCCATATTTCTCGATCTCTGCTTTTTTGTATGTACATCAACCATGAAATTTAAAAATGTTTCAGCATTTTTTTGCTATTGCACGTATTACAGGAACAGCAACAGAATTACCAAACTGTCTATATGCCTGACAATCACTTACAGGAAAACTAAATTCTTCGGGAAATCCCTGTAGTCGGGCCGCTTCGCGGGGCGTAAGTTTTCTCGGATTTTTACCTTTCTGCTCAATAAGTATTTCGGATCCATCTTTGTAGTAGCGGGCAGAAATTGTGCTCGTATACGAAGATTTTGAATTAAAAAGACTGTAACCAAATCCATTGCCTTTTTCACGATGCATTTTTTTTCTGCGCTTATGGCCTGCCCACAGTCTGTCAGAAATCGTATATTTAGAATCAACTTTTTTCTCAAGAATATCACCCACGCGAACGTCCCCTTTAAACGGACCAGGAAATTTAAAATTCATACTTTTTATCTTCTTCCTGTTTAGTGCAACAATATATATTCTCTCTCTGTTCTGGGGCAGCTTAAAATTACGGGCATTCAGTATCTCCGCAAAAACCTCATATCCGATTTTCTCAAGGGTATTTTTGATAACCCGAAACGTTCTGCCTTCATCGTGATTTCTAAATCCTTTCACATTTTCCAGCAGAACCATCTCGGGCTGATGATGCCTGATTATTCTGGCAATATTAAAGAATAAAGTTCCTCTTGTGTCAGCAAATCCTTTTTTGTGCCCCGCATTGGAAAAAGGCTGACAGGGAAACCCGGCCAGAAGAATGTTATGTTCGGGTATTCCATCTTCTTTTACCCTAGTAATGTCACCGGCCGGAATTTCTCCGAAGTTAGAAGCATATGTCTGCTGAGCATGTTTATCCCACTCGGAACTGAAGACACAACGTCCGCCGAGTTCCTCAAAGGAAATACGAATGCCGCCAATTCCGGCAAAAAGATCAATAAATTTAAACTTTTCTTTTTTTCTGCCCATTTATTTATTCTGACTTTTTCCAATAATTAATAATGTGAGTCATTTCATCAATAAAAAAAGCCCTAAAATCCTGCACATTATCCAGATTTTCAAATTTTTTCTTCTTTTCAGAAGAATACATAACAACCGTGATATTATATTGTTTCATAGTATTTATAACATTTGCAGTTAAAGAACTATCAACAGTGAGAAGGTAGATATGCGGAATATTTGTTCTGCTTAATTCCTCGGCAACCTCCTGCCATCTTTCACGCAAAGTGGTTTTCATGGTTACTATGGCGCATTTTGAACGGTTCTTAAGATATTCGTCCGCTCCCGGAACAATAAGATCAACTTTTTTACCTAAATTATGATCGCGATAAAAAGCCGTTCCAAGGGCAGACTGATCTTTATATGGATAACCAAAAACATCCATGAATGTTTCAATTATGTGCTCGAAGGTTTTGCCGGCTCTCGCCCTTCGGGACTGAGTCGTACTCAGGCTCAATACATAAATATATGGCATCACTCTTCCTGTATACTCCCCGACCATTCGGGCAACTTTCTCAAGCAGCTCTTTTTTAGAAACAGACTTGTAATCAAATTCAAAAAACTCTGAATCAATTATTTTACTCAGAATATTCCTCGGAATATCACGGTTTACAATCAGATGAGAAAGAACCTCAGAATGAAAAACTGCTTCATCCTTAAGATATGTCTGCCAGACTTCTTCACGCGAAGAACGGAGAACATCATCAATGTTTTCGGAAAGATATTTCTTATCAATTTGTTTTTCAAAAAGGATTTGATGGGCATAGTGTTTTGGCTCATCAACCAATTTACTTCTGAATTCCTTGATAGTATCGTTCCACCATTCTTTTTCTTTTTTTTCAAGTTCAAATATTAGATCTTTCATATTGTTGTTTTTTCCTCTTCTCCGTAATCCAAAATGCTACTTATAAGTAGCATTTTCATTATATCCCCTTGTTATAGGAAGGCGCAAGGTGGGAATCGGCATTCGTTGTCATTTTCCCTCCTTCGTCCTACTTCGCCCCTCGACAAGCTCGGGGCTTCGGCGGGCAAGCGATAGAACGTATCGTCTGACGTTGACGTTAACGGCCAAAAACAAAAACGCTAAACTCAAAAAACCTCCCGCCCCTCTTCTGCCGCCGCCCTCAACCTTAAAATCCCATCTTCCAAAGAATTAAATCTCATAATATAACTACCAGAAACAAATTTTGTCGCTCCGACCCCGGCTGCTAAAGAAATAGTTTGCTCGTTTAGTCCGCTCTGGATTTGAATTACTCCTCGATAGT
>JABMQY010000119.1 GCA_013202975.1 Candidatus Saganbacteria bacterium | reverse complement strand
GCTTAATATGATAGAAAAATATTTTGAATCCGAAATTCCTGGTGAACCTGCGAATGAACTTCGCGGTTCCGATTTAATTACATTAATAAACGATACCCCTAAAAAGGTAGATGCTGCAATGCAAAAGCTGGCTTTTTCGGAGGCCTTGAGTGTCATCTGGGCCTTGATCGGACGGGCGAATAAGTACATAGAAGAGCAGGCCCCCTGGAAGCTGGCTAAGGATGAAGGTAAGAAAGATGAGCTTGCTGCCGTCATGTACAACTTGGCCGAAACGCTTAAAAGTGTAGCAATTCTCGTCACCCCCTTTATGCCGGAGACGGCTAAAAAGATGTGGGAACAGCTAAATTTTGCCGTTCCACTAGAAAAAACTAAAATTGAGGATGCCTCCTATAATTTGGGAATGAAAATTGCTGGTACTAAGGTTAAGAAGGGCAATCCACTCTTCCCGCGTTTAGAAAAAAAATAGGAGGATTTATGTACATCGAGACCCACGCGCATCTGACTATGCCGGAATTTTCTGATCTGCCCCTTGTGGTTGAACGTGCCAAAGCGGCAAAGATCGATATTATAATAAATGCCTCTTTTGATCTGGAATCTTCCCGCCAGGCAGTTGAACTAACTAAGCGCTTTCCAAGATATATGTATGCTGCAGTTGGGATTCATCCCCATGATGCGCAAACAATGACCGATGAATCTTTTGTGGAAATTAAACAATTAGCTTCCAATAAAGATGTTGTTGCAATTGGCGAAACAGGGCTGGATTATTACAGAAATTTGCAGCCAAAAGAGATTCAACAGGCAGCTTTTCGTAAATTTTTAGTATTGGCACAGGAGCTTGATTTGCCGGCAATTATTCACGCCCGTGATGCACAAGAAGATACTATTCGTATTATCCATGAAGAGAATAAGGGTAATTTGCGCGGGGTTTTCCATTGTTTTTCCGGAGATGATAAATTGATTCAATTTGCAACAGAACAGGCTCTTTATATCTCTTTTGCCGGCATGGTTACTTTTATGAAAGCGGATAATGTTCGCGAGAATGTCAAAAATGTCCCGCTTTCCCGGCTTTTATTAGAAACGGATTGTCCCTATCTTTCTCCCGAGCCCTTTCGCGGAAAGCGCAATGAGCCGGCTTATATTCCCTATATCGCAAAAAGAATTGCAGAGACAAAAGGAGTTAGTTTAAATGAGATTGCCCGGGTTACAACTAATAACGCAAAAGAGCTTTTCAAAGTCTGAACTGCTAAATTTCTATCAACAGTTTTTGGCATTGCAAAAAGCTGGTATCCCGATTACGAAATCTCTTCAGATCCTGCTAAATCAGAGCAATAAAAGATTTAAGATCATAATTTCAAAAATTATTGATAATCTTCAGGAAGGAAATTCTCTGGCAGTTTCTTTCGAAAAAGCCGGGCTTCCGTCCGAGGATTATAATTTAATCAGGGTGGGAGAGGAGAGCGGCAGGCTCCCGGAATCCTTGTCCCGTATTATTAAGTATCTGGCCGGCAGCCTTTCTTCTAAAGATAAAATAAAAAAGGCGTTAATGTATCCGGTCATTGTTTTGTCTTTAAGTTTTTGTTCCGTTATTTTTCTGCTGGTCTTTATTCTCCCGACATTTAAGGGTATTTTTTCTGAATTTAATTTTGATCTCCCGTTTTTAACCCGGGTTTTTCTTGGTATATCAGAACAGTGGTTTCCTATATTTGTTTCAATTGTTCTATTTGCTTCGTTTTTTTGTTTTCTTTTTAGGAAAGAAGAGGTCAGGATGCGGCTGCCTCTGGTTGGGTCAATATATAAAAACACTATTTATGCTAAGATCTGCCGAAGTCTGGGATACCAATTAAAAAGCGCGGTCCCGATTTTAAAAGCAATTGCCACAATTAGAGAGGGCCTTGCTAGTCAGATCTATTCCGGTGCGCTGGATGATATATCTCAATCTTTAGAGCATGGCGAAAGAATATCTGATGCTATGGAGAAAACAGCAGTTTTTCCATATTCATTGATTCAGATCGTTTCTGTAGGTGAAGAATCCGGATCACTTGATGAAGTTCTGATCCAATCTGCAGAATTCTATGAGCAGGAAACCGAGGGGTTTATTAAAAAATGGGTGACTTTGATTGAGCCGATTTCTACTTTAGCGGTCGGCGGCCTGGTCGGTTTGATCGCATTCGCGATGATTTTGCCATTGTTTAAAATGATGGAATCTATTCAATAAAAAGGAGGTGATATTTATGAAAAAAAACAAAGGTTTCACACTAATCGAAATGCTAGTAGTAATAGCAATTATAGGTCTGCTGGCCTACTTCCTGGTTCCGCATCTTTTGGGTGCGCAGGACAAGGCAAAAGAGGCTTCGGTAAAGTCGGTCATGCGTTCGGTTCAGCTGGCAATAGAGGGCTATAATTTAGAGAACAATACCTATCCAATTGCAACTAATACAGCCATTGCATCTTTGGTCAATAATTACTTAAAAGTCGGATCGTATATGGTAACTGTACCTAAAAATCCTTTTACCGGAGCAGCCTATACCGATGCTGAGGTTTCCGGAAAGATTATTTATGATTACAATAATTTAACAGGGGTGTATACTATAACTGGGTATAAACGAGATGGTAAAACAAAAATTCTGGAGCTTACTAATATGTAGCCTGATGCTGTGCGCGGCCGCCACAGCGGGCCAATTAACTTTCAGCTTGGGCGGGGAAGTGTCTATATTAAATCCTATCCTCTCGACCGATACTTCATCTGGTTCGGTTGAGGGACCGATATTCAATGGTCTGACCAAGATAAATGAAAAGCTAGAGATAATTCCGGATTTGGCCAAGTCATGGCAGGTTTCAAAAGATGGAAAAACCTGGACCTTTGTGTTGCGGGATGATGTTTTCTGGCATGACGGAAAGCCTTTTACAGCATCCGATGTTAAGTTTACTTTTGACGCAATTCTAAATCCAAAAATTAATTCAGTCCGCCGAAGCAGTTATATAATAGATGGCAAACCGATAAAGTTTAAAGTTATTGATAAACATACAATCCAGGCAATTCTTCCAAAACCCTTTGCTCCCTTTTTGTCCAGGATAGGAATGGGAATTCTCCCTAAGCATTTATTGGCGGGCAAAGATATGAATACTGCTGATTTTAATAGAAAACCAGTTGGAACCGGTCCATTCAAATTTGCAGAGTGGAAGACCGGGCATTTTGTCCGTCTTGTTCGAAACAATAAGTATCATGGGGGCAAGCCTAAACTTGCAGAGATAATCTATAAGGTTATTCCTAATGAAAATGCTTCTCTGATTGCCCTTGAGGCTGGGGAGGTTGATGAATCGGGAATTCCTTTTAAGGATTATTCGCGCATGAAG
>JABMQY010000118.1 GCA_013202975.1 Candidatus Saganbacteria bacterium | reverse complement strand
CATTAATACTGCCGAACTTAGCCCAGACCTCAAAAGCCTATGTCGATGATTTTGCAAAAACACTTCAGGCAATCGACCTGCTGCGTCAGTTTACAGAAGAGAATAAGGAGCGTGCTGCCCTAAAACAGACCCTGGTTGACTGGCTTTTTACAGAGATAAATAATGCAATTGGTTTTATTGAGAGTCCTGAAGACGGGGCGCTTGTTTCTGAGTTGTTGTCCGGTTTAAAAGATAGCTGGATTGTAAAAACAGGTGCAGCGCAGTATTTAGGCGCGATGGCAGCCCTTATTGCAAAGTTGGATGCTGAGATGAGCAGGCTCCGGGATGAGATTATTGATGTTGTTCCGGCGCTTAGACCTATAACAAGGAATCCGAATTCACTTAATATTTTCAGGAGGCCTAAATCAGGAGCAAACCCGATTCCTGGAGCAGTTGATACAGTGGAATTTTTAGGCCAAAACCGTGATGCCTTTGATCGAGTTAATGCAATATTAGCTGGTGAAATTTCTGGAGAAAAAAATAAATTCAAGGTTTTAAAACAGGGGGGAAGCCATAGCGTCAAAAGTCTCTATGAGTTAATAAAAGATGAGCGAGGATTTTTTAGTGGAGGGAATGGAGTAACCATGGTTTTGGCGGTTAAGACCAAAAAGAAGAAGAATTTCTTATATGTGTCGGTAACCGGGCGCGATCGAGGATCAGCCTGGGAATTTGAGACGGAATTAAAATAAAAAGGGGGTGATATAATATGGCACAGTTTAATATTAGCGCTGGTGTGAAAAAGGTCGGAGGACAGTTACAAGACTTAAACCTGAACAAGGCTCAGCAGAATTTAGTCAAAAATAAGCTTCCTCAGTCTTTAGTAACAACAGCCAAAAACGTTGACTGGCTGAATGCAGTTGCAGGTACGGATTCGGCTTTGCAGTCTGCAGTTGATCAATTGCCGTCAGACGTAGCGCATATAGTTTTAGAGCGCGAAGGTAAAGTTGAGTTCTTAAGCCTGACCGAATTAGAGGCTTTGGACACAGCTGGTCTTGATGAAGCAGCAGTAGTAGACCAATTGGCTGCATAAATGCACAAAAGATGCATTGAGCCATGTACCATACGGTACATGGTAGAGGTGAGTGTGAATGGATATCGAAGAGAGTATAAAAGAACAGATAAATAAGCTGTCAGTAATTCAATACCTTATCTGGCAAAAGGAATTGCCTGAGGGATTCAATCGGGAGGCCATCGAGCTTTCTTATTGTTATCATCTTATGGATATTCCGTTTAGCCAGAAGCTGAATCGGTTTTCTTTGGCGGTAATGCGAGTGATGTTAGATCACCTTATTAAAAAGCATGACCTGCCCAAAGAGATTGAGAAGTTAAAGGTGCTTGAAAAAACTTTTCGTCTATCGATCGAAGACAAAGAGTACTCTGTCAGCGACTGTTCGTCCATCAACTCATTGCTCAAAGAGCAGGGCCTGAGTATTAGATTGTGCAGCGGCTTTTATGGCCGCCACAAGTTTTATCTCCTGGCCCAGGCTTCTGAGGAACGGGTAAAAGACTATACAGTCTACCGTTTAAAAAAAGAAATTGCCCTAACGCCTGGCTGTCATCTTTTGATGGCGGCTATGGTGGGGGGCAAAAATGTCTTTCTTCGAGAATCATCCGCCCGTTTTCTTTTTTATCAAAAGTGGCGCAATGCCTATCAAAAAGATACAAAAGAAAATTTGCTGGACAAAATTAAGAAATATACCCTCCAACAATTTGATATAAAAGGGGAAGAGGATTATAAGGGAAAATCAGGAAAACTGATTGCATCTTTTATTGACAACCTCTTTTTGCACGAACTGAATCATTCGAGCATGGAGACTTATATCAAAGACCCGGAAATCCTGGCGCTTGCCCAGGCCTCAACTGTTATGGGTGAAAATGTTTTATCTCATCTATTAGAAGTCTTTACCGACTGGCTGCCCGGGAAAGACCAAAAAAGCCCGCTGCTGAAAATAATTGAAAGTAAGAAAATGGGCCGGCTTTCATTATATATAGCTGATAACTGGTTTTATCATTCAAGTTTTCCTGAAATGAGGATATTTTCTACTCTGGGGTTAGCCCCGATGTTTAAACATCTAAAAGAGGGCCGTTTTGACTGGCAGGGATTAATTTCTGAGATTACCCATCTAAATAATGGCTCTCTTTTAGCATTATACAAAAATCACTTTGAAGAGACCGCTCGGGGATTAAAGAAAATTGTATCAGAAGCAAAATATGTTTTAACGTATCGTCCGATCGGTTTTAGGATCATTGCTGCCCAGGCTGAGGCTAAGATTAAAGACAAAAACAAATTTTCTAGTGACGAGAGCTATCTGGTGACCTATTGGAGTAATATTTTTAGTTATTTGAAGAAGTTTTCAAATGACGGCCATAAAAAGGCTAAGAATTATTTAGAAGACAGGGAAAAAGAGCTGGTAAACCAGGTAAATGCCAAAATAGGGAATAAGTCGGGGAATCTTGAAGATGTAATTATCTCAAAGGCTACGGAATGCTTTGGGGAGATCAAGGATGCTTAATAGTAAATTAATATCATTTGAAATAAACGAAATAATGGAGAAGGTTCCTTCTTTTGAGGATGTTTTATCAGATCCAGCCAGTGCAGAGAGGATCCGCCTTTCCGGTGTGCCGATTGCCAGGGTTCTTGTTAAGCGGGCAATTGATAGAGATGAAGCGACTGATCTGATAAGAAGATTTATGCCGTTTGATACCAAAGAAATTCCAGAGATAGAGATGGTTCGATTTTCGCCGAAGATTTTTTTGGTGGGAAATGAAGATGAAACTTATAGAGTAAATCTGGATCCTTTTTCTATTGCTGCAAGTCTTGTTACGAATTTACAGTACGCTGGATTTGTTGAGGCGGGAGGGTATCAGGATTTTGATAATTATTGGAGCGTTGATGGAATAGTATGGCGGGAGAAAAATAGTATTCAAAAACCTACTTATGGATATGGTGATCCATCAAAACCGATTAAAGGGCTCTCATACTTTGAAGCAGAAGCATATCTTGCCTGGGCCGGATTCCGATTTCCGACTGCGCATGAGTGGTTATATGTAAGGAAAGAGATTGGATTAAGGCAACTTGGAAAATCTGGACCAGAATTTGTTTCTGATTGGTCGCACAGTCCGGAATATTACAGAATTCTAGGAGAAGAGGCAGATGAAAATCAACGACAAAGAGATGAAATTGCTGATCATGTTGCCAGTGTGGGCGTTGACCTGCGAAATCCAAATGCCAATGTGATTGAAAATCCAAAAGGTCCGGCCGAGGGAACAAAGAGAATGGCAGTAGAGGGGGCGATTAAGACCACAGGCGGAAAATGTATAATTAGAAACTCACAATCTTTTGGTCCGGCCGTAAGAGATTCTTTAATTGTATTAAGAGCTGCTAAAAGTGACAAAGAGGATATTTGAAGTGATTCAATATTCTTTTAAACTAATATCATTTGATTTTGAAAGGGATGAAAGTGTTGCAGGGGTCCTTTCTGCAACTGAACTGCTAGACAAACTAGCAGACAACACGCTTACGACTCAGGACGTTCGCTTATTTGGACTGCCGATGGCAGCACCTCTGATTGGCAGAGCAGATGAGAGGGGAAGACTTGAGCTGATTATTTCTGAATTTCTCTCAAAAAGTGGAATAGATACAGAAAATTTAGGGGTAAGGGCTGAGGTTTTAGGGATGCTTCGCCGCAGTGCCAGCCCCTTTAAGACCATAAGCGGTCTTATCGATACTATGCAAATGCTAAAAGAGCGGATTGAGAAAATTATTAGCAAGTATGTTATAGATATGTTTTATGTAAAAGTTGATCCGAACGAGATTGATGACGCAGGGCCGATAATCGTAAAGAGCCACCCGATGGATACTGCTTCTATGGCATCAAATAGTGATGGATCGATTCTGGTTGCCGGGGGACGTTATTTTGGAAGGACTTGCCACGATACCGGTATTAAAATATTTGATGTTGAAAAAGGAGAAGTGATCTATAAGACCGGGCAGAGAGATTTGCATAATGATTACGAGAAACAAGTTGTTTCTGTAGATGCTTCAAGAGATGGAAGTTTAATTGTTTTTGCAAGAAGGGATAATACCGGGGGGATTGTAAGAAAAGTGGGGGACTCATTTGAGCTTACCCCGTGGGACGGCGAGCATGGAGATATTCTTCATTCTGTGGCAACCAATGGAAGCCTGATTGCTATTGTGAATCGTCTTGGAGTAAAGGTTATTGATACTGATCAGAACGAGATTTTTACTTTAACAGAAGCAAATGGAGGACATAGCAAAGAAAATATAAATATTATAAGTTCAGTTGCAATTAGCCAGAACGGAAAAACAATGGTTTCGGGGGATAGTAAGGGGAATATTTTTGTTACTGATCTGCAAAGTAAGCAGGTAATATGGAAATATAAAAGCCCAAGAAAAAATTACGACTCATGGATAAATTCAATTGCAATAAGTGATAATAGTAGATTTGCAGTATTTGGGGAAAATGATGGTGCGGTTGAGGTTTTAGATCTGGTGGAACGGAGAGTTGTTGCAACTTTTGACAAAGAGAATGATGGTCACGCAGAAGAGGTAATGTCAGTTGATATGAGTTCTGATGGCAGATACGTTGTTTCCGGCAGCTGGGATAATTCTGTTAGGTTTTACGATATTTCGTCCGGCGATGTTTTTGTGATAGATAAAAACAAGATGGGGCCGGACGCAATTGTTAAGTCAGTTGCAATTAGCGGGGATGGAAGCAGGATTTTTTATGGTGATGTAGAAAGAAATCTGAAGGCAATAGATATTCTGGATTTGATCAGTGAGTTACAGCATAAGGTGAGGGTTTGAGGGTACCTTCGACAGTTTGACTGTGCAGAAGGCAACGTCTATAGCGCAAATTAGCACTAATCGCAAATTGGCGGGATTTAGCCGTGATTTTGAAATTTAGTGAAATTTCCCCCGCACTTATACGATATAAACCTGAGTAAATATGCCAAATTTTAAGCTTATATCATTTGAGGTGGAAGAGGTTGTTGATCTAAGTGACAATGACTTTGATTGGCAGCAGGAAGACAAGAAACAGGTCACTGTTTCCGGTCTGCGCCTGTCCGGCTTTCCAATGGCCACCCCGCTAATTGGTCACAAATTAGATCCCCTTAATTTTGAGTTGATCGAACTCTTGCAAACCTTTGGGTTTTTAGAGCAATTCTTAAAGGTCTTAGATTGTGTTACCCTTATTTCTTTTGTTGATCCGATGGAGAAAGAGCTAAATACTCTTTTTTCTTCAAAAAAAATATTAAGGGAAGAAATTATCAGTAAATATATAGCTAGAATCAGATATTTTGCAACAAAAAAGAATCATAAACTTGCAAGTCTGTTTGTTAATTCGAGAGAGGCCCTTAAGAGAGGACGTGAATAATGTTTCAGCATAAACTAATATCATTTGAAATAGAGAGGGCTATGGATGGGATTAGTAGCCATCCGGCTTTGTTGCTATCTTTGCAGGAATTAGAACAATCTGATTTGGGGAAGTTGGTTGCAGCCCTTAGGAAAATGGGATTACCGGTTGCAATGCCCCTTATAATGATGAGGATCAAGCAGGGTAAGTTGGTTCTGGATGATAATATTCTCGAGCTTTTTCGCGAGACCGGATATCTAAAATATTTGGCCAACGCTTTGGATATTGAGACCTTGATTCCTTTGGCAGGCGACAGAACACTGTTTGTATTTGGGGACGATAATGATAAAGAGGCATTTTTAATAATTTGTTCCCGTTTGGTCGAATATTTAGAAGAATATCAGGATGAAATAAATGTATTAGCTGCAAAATGTCTAGAGGGTCTTGAAAAAGGAATGATAGATTGGGCAATTACCAGATCTCCTGATAGTCTTGCAGAGGCCGGTCTGTTTCAAAAAATCCTTGATCTTATGAGTGTTGATGGAATAATAAATCTTTGGAAAGTAAGATTGCGGCTTAGTTATGACCGTCTGGATGAGAATTTCGATGGCCCGGCAGACTTGTTAACTCAAAAATTACTTTATCTTGTTCAGTATTTGTCAGAATCTGAGGAACAAGATAGGGCAAAAGAGTGCATTAAGAGACTTGTGAAAGATGATTCTGCTAAAAATAAGGCCTATAAGGAGCATCTGAAAAATTTCCCGATCTGGTCCCAGATTCATGTAATTATTCCGGGGGTGGGGATGTGAATATAAAATATAAATTAATATCATTTGAATTCGAAGACATTTTAAATACCGGGCAGATGTTGGCACTTAGTTTAGACCGTCTTCTATCAAGGGAAAGTGTCACTCCGGCGCAATTGCGCTTGGCCGGTCTTCCGGTTGCAACTCCTCTTATTGGAAAATATCTTGAGAGCGGTCGAGCAGAATCTATGCTTCAAACTATTGTAGAGAAGGTTTCAACTATAATTCTTCTAACAGTAGAAGAGGTGTTAAATCTGATTGCAGTTAAAGAAAGGCCTGCAATCGGTTCAATGGTTATTATTCCAGGCGGAAAATCTTATGTTGGAGATTTCGCAGATGATCCAGCCTATCCTCGTGAAACTCCGCCCCATCCCGCAATGATAAGTCCTTTTCTTATCTCACCCTATCCAGTAACTGTTAGAGAATATGCAATGTTTATTGCTGATGACGGATATTCTCGTGATGAGTTTTGGTCTGAAGAGGGGATAGAAAACAGGGAACGGATTGGCCTTAGGAGACCCCAGTGCTTTCAAGAAATATTTTGGGATGAGCTTGCAAGCTATCCGTCTCAAAATCTCAAACCGCTAGGCGGAGTCTCATGGTATGAAGCAGAGGCATATTTGAATTGGGCAGGACAAAGGTTTCCAACCGAGCATGAGTGGGAATATGCTGCCCGGGGAGGATTGCATGGGAAGCGCTATCCCTGGGGGGATCATCTTTATCGAGGGATGGCCTGTTTCGGAAAAGAGTTAAGCGTGGGGCCGGATGCGGTATGTCTTAATTATACTGGTTTCAATGGATATGGCCTAAATCATATGGCTGGTGGTGTCTGGGAGTGGGTATCAGATTGGTGTGGGAATACATATTATGAGGAGTTGGATTTTGCTATTCGTAATAAAAGTGTGGTTCTTAATCCCAGAGGACCAGAAGAGGGGGAGCTCAAAGTTGCCCGGGGAGGTTGCTGGGCTTCTTATAAAAGCGATATTCAGGTTCACCGGAGAAACTCGATAGAACCTTTTAAACAGGATATGGCCTTTGGCTTCCGCGCGGCAGGAGATTTATTAGATGCTTAATTTAAAATTGATATCATTTGAATTCGAAGATATTTTAAATACCGGGCAGATGCTGGCTCTTAGCTTTGACCGTCTTCAATCAAGGGAAGGTGTCACTCCGGCGCAATTGCGGCTGGCCGGTCTTCCGGTTGCAACTCCTCTTATTGGAAAATATCTTGAAACCGGTCGAGCAGAGTTTATGATTCGAGCTGTTGTGGGCAGACCTATTTTAACCGTAAATGAAGCATCGGATCTGATAGTAAGAGAAGGGGGGATGCCCGCTATTGGCTCAATGATAAAAATTCCGGGCGGTGGTTTTTTTGCGGGTAATTCATCATTTGATAGTACTTTTCCAAACGAACTGCCGGCTCATCCTGTAAGGATAAGGCCTTTCCTTATCTCGCCCTATCCGGTAACAATTGGAGAATATGCAAGGTTTATTTCTGATGGGGGATATTCGCGTGACGAGTTTTGGTCCGAAGAGGGGATAAGAATTAGGGATTTGGTTAATATTAGAAGACCCAATTGTTTCCCGGAAAAAACAAGTTGGAAAGAGGCTGCTGATTTTCCCTCTCGATATAAAAAGCCGGTACATGGTCTTTCTTGGTATGAAGCAGAGGCATATTTGAACTGGGCAGGACAAAGGTTTCCAACAGAACATGAATGGGAATATGCTGCTCGGGGGGGATTGGTAGGGAAGCATTATCCCTGGGGAGATCTGGTTTCGTTGGAAGAGGCCCACTTTGGAAAGCAAACTAGTTGGGGGCCTGAAACGGTGAATCTTTATAACACCGGTTTTAATGGATTTGGATTAAAAGATATGGCAGGGAATGTTTTTGAATGGGTATCAGATTGGTATGGAGAAAGATATTATAAGGAGCTGGCGGAGGGCTTAATTCGTAATCCAGAAGGACCTGAAGAAGGAAAATATAAGGTTCTGCGGGGTGGTTGTTGGGTATCTCTTGGAAGGGATATTCAGGTTCAAAGAAGGCACCTTTCTGAACCCTTTACGCAGGATAATTTTTGTGGCTTCCGCGCGGCAGGAGAGTTATTAGATGCTTAATTTAAAACTGATAGCGTTTGATCTGGCTGCAATTATTGCAAAAGAAGAAGATTATTTTGGAGAGGAGCTGTTACAAAGATACGCAAGGTTAGATAGAAGTTCAGGTTCAGAAGTTACTGCTCTGGCGGACTATCTGAGAGAGCTTGGCTTGCCGGTTGCAAAGCCGATTATAACCAAAGCAATTGAAGAAGGAAAAAAAATTACCAAAGAGAGAGTTTCTCCAATTTATCTATTGGATAAAACTAACAACGGCCATATTGACGACATAAATTCAATCTCCTTTGGGCCCAATAATTTAATTGCAACTGCTAGCTCTGATGGAACTGCAAAAGTTATTGATTTATTGAATCAACAGCTCCTGTTTACACTTGATCTTGCTTCAGGCGGACACATGGGGAAAGTTCTTTCAGCTGCAATCAGTCCAGATGGAAAACACCTTGCAACTTCAGGAGAAGATAAAACCGTTATTATTAGTGATATTGTTTCAAAAGAGGCTTTAATTGTTGTTAATTGTTCGAAAATTATCAGCAGTTTAGCATGGTCTCCCGATGGATCTATGCTGGCTTGTGGAGAGGTGGACCGGGTCAAGTTTTATAAATTTGATTACGCACAAAGAGAAAAAGAAGAGCTTCGAGATGCTTCTTTGTTTGATTCATCATCTCGCACAGAATCACCAATTAAATCCCTGGCCTGGCTTCCTAACGGCAGGTGGCTGGCTGCCGCCAGGGGCAGTAATATTGACATAATTGATGTTGCAAGAAGAGGGATCTTTAAAACAGTCTGGCCGGACAGCTTAGTAAATCAATTAGCCTGGTGTCCCAAAGGTAGCTTTATTGCCGCAGCCGAAAAACGTGGGGTGACAAGTGTAATTAACGTACAAACAGGAGAGGAAGTTTATAGCAAGACGAGTGATAGGATTCTTTCTGAAAGTTATTCAGTATTAAATGTCAGTTTTCATCCTGATGGTGAGCTTATAGTAAGTTCAAATAGAGTGGGGAGGCTTAGGATCGCTAATTTTATGACAAAAGAAGAAATTATCTCTTTGGGGCAAAATACATTTGAATATGTCGGATCAGTCTGGAGTCCAGACGGTCAGTTTATTGCGACAGTTGGTTTTCCTTCTACTAGAATTGATGCAATTAATCCTTCGGTCCGAATATTTAGATTTGAAGATATTTTGAATCGGGCATCATGGAGTTGGGAGTGAGGGATAAGATGTTAAATTATAAATTAATATCGTTTGAAATGAAAGAAAGTTTAGCAGTCACAAAACTGCCTGAAGCTGAGGAATTATTTTATAAGTTAGAGCAGTTAGAAATAACAGATAGAGAGATTGCCGACATGCGGTTGATTGGTTTTCCTGTTGCAGGGGTGCTTATTCCAAGAAGGATAGAAGTTGCAAAAGAATATTTATCGCGTATGTTTAATGGTTCTCAAATCTTCCGTAAAACTTGTGAAGAGCTTGGGATTGATCCGCGTGCTGATATTCTTGCAGCCTTAGAAGATTCATCTGTTAAAAGATTGAGTTTGCATGATAATCCAATAAGCACTAAAGAGGCCAAGGCTCTTGCTGAGGCTTTGAAGGTTGATCAGAGTATTGAAGACATTGTTTTTTCTAATAATTCATATAGTACTGCTATGGGGGCAGAAGGGGCAAAAGCAATAGCCCAAGCGTTGGGGATTAATAAGACCATTAAATCATTTGTAATATCAAATAATTTAATAGGGGATGATGGGGCCAGGGCTCTTGCCGAGGCATTAAAAGTGAACAAGACGATTGAAAGAGTTCTTTTAAGCCATAATTCAATAGGGGCCGAAGGGGCTGTGGCATTGGCCGAAGCCTTGAAGGTAAATAAAACGATCAAAGAATTTTCTTTAAGTGAGAATGATATTGAAATTGAAGGAGCTCAAGCAATAGCCGAAGCCTTAAGGGTTAACGAAACTGTTGAAGAATTTAAATTATATGATGATACGTCGATAAGGAGTGTGGGATTTAGGGCAATAGCCGAAGCCCTGAGTGTTAACAGGACGATTAAAAAAGTTAACTTAAGTTCGAATTGGCCAGGAATAGGGGTGGCCAGGGCAATAGGGGAGGTAATACGGGGGAATAGAACGATAGAAAAAATTGATCTGGCCTATAATAATTTTAGAGATGAAGGGGTTATTGTAATTGCAGAGGCCCTGGGGACCAATGAGACTCTTAAAGAAATTGACTTAGGTGGTAATGATATAAAAGTGGAAGGGGCAAGGGCAATTGCGGAATTACTAAGGATTAATGGAACAATTAAAATATTCCATTTAAGGAATAATTCAATCGAAGCCGCAGGGGCCATTTTAATCGCAGAAGCATTAAGGGGTAATGAAACTATCGAAAAGATCCGTTTATACAATAACAAAATATATTCTTCTTCAATGGGAGTTGAAGGAGCCAGGGTACTGGAAGAACAAAAGATAAGGCTTGGCCTGGAGGGATTTAAATTTAATGCTTAATTTAAAACTAATATCATTTGACTTTGTAGTGGTTCATCCAGACATTGGGGTTTTAGATGATCTTTTACATGTTCTTTCTTATTTGCAATCTGATGCAGATAAAGACATTTTGCGTGTTGCTATCCAGATTAGGCAGATGGTGGGGTTGCCGATAGCAAAGGTGCTTATTGAAAAAAGGATTAAAACTGGGGCTATTCTTTCGATCCTTGAATCCTATTTTGCACCGCAAGTATTATTTTCACTTTTGATAGAGAGAAATTCTTTTTCATTAGGAGAAGATAGGTGTGAGAGTCTCAAAAAATCGATAGAAAGTTTTGTTCAATACGGGATAATTTCAAATAGGGATATGGAAGAGATTCTTAGAATTATATCTGTTCGAAAGCAAGAACGGATATTATCCGGATCTAGTATGCATAGTTATCAATTAACCGATTCAGGCTTAACCATTGTTTTTCAGTTTAGGGCAAAAGATGGGTTGACCAAGCCGCACATGGAAATAGTAAGAACCAAGATGAGGGATGATGAGGAGGGTATCTTGTATTCTCATGTTTATGAAAAAAAGGGGGACTAATATATGTCAGCCAGTCAAATTGTTTTAAGACGAGTAATTGATGCAGGGGGAGGGAGTTTTAGGGTTGGAAATATCAGACAAGAGGGGAATGGAGCTCCCAGGATGGTTAGCTCACCAGAAGTTATGCGTCTTAAGTTTAATAATGCAAAAGAAATTGCTGGCTTAGCATCTCGAGCATTAACAGAAGGGCTTGCTCCAGATCAGAGGCATGTTGTTTTTTCTTTAGCCGGTCCGATTGATGATGGCGGTACCAGGCTTTTAAAATTAACTAATCACAAGGGTATTGATGAGACCGATATTCCTCTTTCAGAAATGATTGAAGCAAATTTCCGTGCTGCAACCGGGAGAGAGATTAACCTCCTTCTTATGAATGATGGAGAGGCTGGGGCTTGGGCAGAGTTTAGTGCTGACGGAGCCCTGGGTCATTTAAAATCTGCTGAGCTTGGAATGGCCTTAATCATTGGAAATGGAGTAGGGGGGAGATTATATAAAAATTCTGTCTTAGGTATTGAGTCTGTTTATGGGGGGTTTGAACCCGGACATTCTACGGTAAGTTTTTCTCTCCTGAGAAAACTAAAAATGCTTGATCTAGTTCCCGATGAAAAAGAGTGCGGCTGCGGCATTTTGGGGAGCAAAGAAAAAAAACTTGAGTTTTGTCTTGAATCTTTAAGCAATGGACCAACCTTACAAGGGACACTTAGGGCTTTTCTTGAGAAAATGAATGCTACTTCTTCTTGTGACCTGACGATGGAAATGAGAATGGACATGTTTCCCAGGCTTGCTTTTACCGGCGAAGAAATTAGAGCAAACGAGTTGATGAGAGTGATTTTTTCTCGCCTGGGATTGAAGCTTGAGGGAAAATTTCTTCGCCAGATAATTGAGGTTGTGGCAAAAGAGGCGATAAACAAAGATATTGGAGATGCTATGAAAGCATCAAACGGTAAGGATGTTATATGTCGCGCAATTTTAGAGAGAGAGGCTGCTCTCCTGGCATCAAAAATGGAGATAATCCAGCGCGGTTTTGATGATGCTGGATCGATCTCTTTTGCCTTAATTGGCGGGGTAGGTTGTGGTTTGGGTCAATTTTTGGTAGGGCCGATGGATAAATATTCTGCTCAATTGAGACACAACAAACAGGTTCCCCAATGGTCAGCAGTGCCAAAGTATTTGGTTGGAAAGTATCCAGCGGATCGGACCAACCTTTTTGGCGCTTATTATTATTTGAGGGATGTTGAGGATAAGATTGCAAATATGAGATAAAAATATGATTATTTTAAAACTAATATCATTCGAAATTAATAAGGCAGTTGAAGATATTTCTTTGCTGGAAAAGGTTTATGGAAAAGTACGCGGTGGACAGGCTGATGCGATGGAGCTTCGGGCTATTGGAATTCCAAGGGCAGCGGCTTTAATTGAATGGGACATAAGGAGAGGGATAGAGCAAGAGCTCTTTGAAAATTATTGCAAACTCCAAGGAGTTCATCCGGCTCTTTTAGCTGCAAACTTTGCAGTTTTAACTCCGCAAGAAGTACTGGAAATATATAAGGCAGGACAGTTTGTTCAGATCGGATCCCTGGTCCAGCTTCCCGGAGGAAGATTTAATGCCGGTGACGACCAAAAATACAAAAGTGAATTTGATAAAAAGGCACAATCACCTGGAGAGATCCCGGTCCATAGAGTAGAAATTACTCCCTTTCTTATCTCACCCTACACTGTTACTAATGGTGAATTTTCTCTGTTTATTGAGGCTGGAGGATATCAGAATCAAGATTTATGGGATCCGGTTGCATGGAATTGGAAAAAGAGGAGGACAAAAAGAAAAATTGTTCAGCCTGCAAAATGGGAAGATCCGAATTTTAACGATCCCAATCAGCCGGTTGTTGGCATATCATTTTACGAAGCGGAGGCCTATGCAAAATGGCGGGGGATGAGGTTGCCGACCGAGCATGAGTGGGAGTATGCTGCCAGGGGAGGGAAACAGAGGCAGATCTTTCCCTGGGGGAATAGTCATTCATTTAAAAATGCTCACTTTGAGAGGTATAATTCAGGAAAAAAAGATGCCCCTCTTGAGGTAAATTTCCATCCCTATAAACCGAACAGCTTTGGTTTGTTTCATATGGCTGGAAATGTTGATGAGTGGGTCTCTGACTGGTACGATTGTAATTATTATGACAAATTGAAAAAGCAGGGAATAGTGAAAGATCCGAAGGGTGTAGCAAAAGGGGAGGGAGGGGTGTATTTTCGAATACAAGGGAAAAAAGAGAGAAGGGTTGATCAAAAAATTGTTCGTGGTGGTGCCTGGTTTGATTCCTCTGGTAGCTGTACTGTATTTCACAGGACATCGTATAATCCGACAGACCACCACACAAAGCTCGGCTTTCGAGTTGCAAAAGATCTAGTCTAGCTTAAATCCCCCGTGTTTTTTGAAGTGTTCAACTAAACCGCCATCAGATAGAAGTGTCTGCATTGTTTTTGGAAGTGGGGCAATTTTGATTTCTTTTTTGGATCGGTCGCGACCGATCCTTACGATGACCCCGTTATCTAGATCAACTTCAACTTCGTCGCCATTTTTAAACTGATCGGTATCAACCTCAATTGCGGGTAAGCCAAGATTAAAACAGTTGCGGTAAAAGATGCGGGCAAACGATTTTGCCAAAACACAAGAGATCCCGGCATATTTTATTGACATCGGTGCCTGTTCTCGGGATGATCCACAGCCAAAGTTTTCACCGGCAACAATAAAATCGCCTTTGTTAACTCTTTTATAGAAATCCGGTTCTAAATCTTCCATTACATGTTTGGCCAGCTCATAGGGGTCCTGGATTTTAAACTTATACCTTCCAGAGATAATGTAATCGGTGTTTATGTCGTCGTTCTGTTTTTCAAATCGCAATGCTTTGCCTTTTAGTTTCATGAGTATTTCCTCGGATCAGTTATTTTTCCATTTAAAACCGATGCAGCGACAGTTGCCGGAGACCCAAGATAGATAAAAGCCGAAGGATTTCCCATTCTCCCTCTAAAATTTCGATTAGCAGTAGAAATTACATTTTCACCATCTGCCGGAACGCCATTGTGTGTGCCGACGCAGGGTCCGCAGCCCGGGGTTACTATAGCAACATTTGCTTCAAGTAAAGTTTCAAGAATCCCCTCTTTTGCTGCATCAAGGTAAATATCGCGTGATGCCGGCGCAACAATTAAACGACACTCTTTATGAACTTTTTTCCCTTTCAAAATCTTAGCCGCAATTCGTAAATCTTCTAATCTCCCATTTGTGCAGGTCCCAATAAATCCCATCTGAATTGGGGTATCTTTTACTTCTGATATTGGAGAGACATTATCAACTGTATGCGGTTTTGCAATCTGTGGTTCGATTTGTTTTAGGTCAAACTCAACGATATCTTTATATTTTGCCCCTTTATCTGCTTCAATTGGATTTGGTTTTCGTTTTGAGTGTTTAGAGACCCAATCCAGAGTCTTTTTATCCGCTTTCATTAAACCGGCTTTTGCACCGCACTCAATTGCCATATTAGAAATTGTCATTCTGGCTTCGATCGACATATCTGTTATTGCTTTTCCTTCGATCTCAAGCGTTAAATAAGTTGCCCCGCCAGCCCCAATCTTGCCGATCGTATAAAGAATTAAGTCCTTTGAGAATACTCCCTTTTGGAGATTATTGGTGTAGATCAATTTTAGTGTTTCCGGGACTTTAAACCAAAGTTTTCCCGATATCCAGGCTGCGGCGAGGTCGGTTGATCCGATCCCGGTTGAAAAGACATTAATTGCTCCGTAAGTGCAGGTATGCGAGTCTGCGCCGATTACTAAATCTCCCGGAACCACATGGCCTTGTTCTGGAAGAAGTTGATGGCAAACCCCGCAGCCTATATCGTAAAGATTAATTCCGGTCCTGTTCACAAACTCTCGTATCTTTTTGTGAATAGCGGAGACCCCGATGTTAGGGGAGGGGGATGAATGGTCGATTACGATTGAGATTTTTGATGGGTCAAAAACTTTTTTGGCATTCATATTATTGAACGAATCAATCGCAACACCGGAGGTTCCGTCTTGTCCCATCATGTAATCAAGATTGGCAATAACAATAT
>JABMQY010000117.1 GCA_013202975.1 Candidatus Saganbacteria bacterium | reverse complement strand
GGTTAGGGGATAGGGGTTAGGGGATAGGGGTTACGGATTAGGCGATTGTTTAAACAAATAAAGAATTATTTAAACAATATTTCAAAATCGCTTCTCTCATCCGTTTGTCATCTCGAAATCTTCCTATTCCCCCACGACTTATATAACCCAAATGCCTAATAAGCATTGATGTGGTCTCTGGATCGTTTTTTCTTATTTCTTTAAAAACATAATCGCGCTCGGTAAAACTTAGTTTGTACAACATAAATAAAAGTTCAGCCAAAACCTTTTTTGATTTCTTTTTTCCCCTCTCTAAAGAAAAGATAGAGGAGAGGCTGGTTACTACAGCAAAAAGCAGCATCGAGGTCCACCCCCAGGCCGGAGCTATTAAGAGGAAACCAATCAACGCGCTTCCGGCCCCCAGGAAGGCAGACTTAATAAACCCTGTTATATATTTTGGATAATACTCTTTTTCAAATTTGTCTGCCAACTGTTTGAGCGTTGTGATCTGCTTAAAATAATCAATACTCACGCTTTTGAAGGAAGTTACAGATCTTAATCGATTTCTAACTCTCTCTCCTATCTCTTTCCTTAATTCAAGCTTATGGAACATAAAATCTATAACATCCTCGGCTTTTCTTTCAGGATGATCAGCATAATATTTAAGAAGACTAGGCTTTCCGTTTGAATAATTATGAGGAAAATGATCCTCTTTTAATTCACTCACTGAGACCCCGGCTATATCTGCAATTTCCAAAACGTGCTGTCTTTGCATAACACCCGAAGCTCTGCCCCAATATTCATTAGATGTTTCCGGCGGCTCGGTGCTTATAACTTGGACCCCTCCTTGCATTTCTCTTATTTTTCTGAGAACACGAAGATCAGATGGAGCGGTCATAGTTGGAGTTCTCTTTGGAGGAATCTGGCGCTGCAATAGATCTTTAATAATCCCTCGTCCAATCATTTTGGGCAAAAGCGGGGTTGCAATTGGTATTCCAAATAACCGAAGATCAGAGCTTTCCATTTCAGGATCATCCAATCTCTGAAGAAGCTCTCCTGCATTTGGCAGATCTGTCTCCTCCAAAGCTTCTCGCGCATCAAATGATATTAGTTTTGATAAGATCATACTAATTATTTATCGTTAGTATTTGGAGAAAATTTCACCTGTTTTAGGGGTTAGGGATTAGAGGTTAGGGGTTAGGAATGATATATTAGTCAAGATAGTTTTTTTGCAAATAATTGGCCACGCCAGGATGTAACCCGGTTATTCTATCAACAAGCTGCTCTTTCTCTTCTTGCCCTAAATTTGCATAAATAAGATAAAGATCTCCCGATAGATTTTGTGCTTTTGTAGCAATTTGTCCCCCCAGAATCATTCCTGCTATATAAAATGATATAATTCCTAAAATTCCCCCTCCAAATACTGTCGAAAGAATACCCCCCCAGGTAATTCCTCCCCAAAGTGACCAAATTAGTGTCCCCGGAAGACCAGCAGCAATTAGAGTTAAATATATAGCTTTTCCCTTAGGATACTTGCGAACATAGGCACTTGCTAACTGATCAATAGTTTTTACCCTTGAAAAATAGCTTGAATCTCCAACTAATTCTCGAAGCTCATAAGTTTGAGGTCCGACCGCTGCTACTGGGCTGACTTCTTCTCGAGTAGTACTGGGCAAATAGCCTTCTTGCTTATCATCAATTACAACTAAATCTCTTATCAAATCAACCAGTTGCCCTCTTTTTAAAAACAGAGAAAAAAGCGGGGTAGCGATTGGCAAGCCCATCAAGCGCAGGTCGTCAAAGACCTGGTCGCGATACATCACATTTCTTAAATTATAAGTCTCTAGTTCATTTAGTACAGTTGCAGAGTCAGGAATACTCGCTTTTTCTAAAGCCTTTGTTGCATCAAATGATATTAGTTTAAATTTAATTCGCATACTATATTTCCATTTCAAATATCTTACTCACTTCCTTAGCAATAGGGCCGCTTCTCTTTATGTCTCCTCTAACAAGGTAGGCGATTAAATCAGTCTTAGCCTCCCCAATATTATTCACCGTAGTAATATTTCGCACAATTGAATAGAATTCTTTGAGCACCTGTCTCTTTCTTATAATGCGAAAGATTACCATAAGACTTAATGAGATAAGTGATAAACCAAGCCCAACAAATGCCGCTCCTGCAGAAATAAAAATAAGCCCTAACGTTGTAATTCCGGTTCCAATCAAAATGGATAAAACCACCTCTTCAACATTCTTTATTATAGGAACATACTTCAAACAAGTTTTTGCTAACTCTTCAAAATTTCTGACTTTTGAAAAATATTTTGAGTCCTTTACTAGATCAACCAAGCGTCTCTCTCCCCCGCCTGCACCAAAATTGAGCCCTCCAAACTTGTAATCAAAAACGCTCTGATCAAAGGGCCCATTGCGTCGGCAATAACTAAGATAAAGCTCTGCCATATCCCCGCGAGAAGAAAGCTGACTAAACACATCCATAAGTTCATTCTGAATATGAGGAGGAACATTTTTCCAATCTATCTTCCCATTTGGTGTTTCGGGAAGATTTCTAAACATTACTCCTAATTTTAGATCTTCTCCCTCTTTAAAATAAAAATCAATTAACTCCAAAAGCTTTCCTTTGTCAAAAAATCGCCCGATCAAAGGAGCTGCTATGGGTAAGCCCAGCTCTCTAAGATCATTTGCAATAGAGGCAAAAGCAGGTTGAGAGCTATTTTCTATTCCTTCCAGCCTGCTTAAGATGCTTTCTACCTTGGAGAGATCTATCTTCTCAAAATCTTCTGTAGCTTGCCCTTGCACCGCATGGTGCAGGGCATCGAATGATATTAGTTTAAGCTCAATCATGACAAAACTATATCGGGTAGTATTTTGGGAAATTTCAGGTGATTTAAAAAATCAAAGGTTGTCAAAAAAATAGTATAATGATTCTTCAAGCTGGGTATCAGTCATATTAGAAGATCGGACCTCTAATTCATTTATTATTCCTCTTACAACAAGGGTATAGGTGGGTTCCTTTTTATGTAACTCACTAAAAAAATCTTCGCGTGTCTCAAGATCTGATTTTAGCAAAATCATAGTCATTTCAACAATTATTGGAAGAGCGCGTTTTTTTGCACTCCTTCGAAATAAAACTAAAGAAATTGCGCTTGTTACAATAATTGGCAAAAGAATCCACCAGGAAGACAAGAAAAAGTAAGAAGGCACTCCCGCCAAAGCTCCCGTTACAAACGACTTAATTCCTGGCCACAAATACTCTGATGGGTCCTTTTTTTGTAGTGTTTCAAACATTTCTTTAGGGGTTTTCACAGCAGAAAAATGCTTAGTTCCTTGACAAAGACGCTCAAGGGTAGTTAATTGCACCTGCGGTCTTAAAGATGGAGTAAAAGGTTCCAGTCCCTCCAATATTACCGGCTCAGGAGCTGCTCTTCTGGCAATTCCCAATATCTCCAGATGATCAAACATATATTTAAGAATATCAGCATCCTGTCCTCTGCCTCTGATATATTCTAGATAAAGGCCGCTTAAATCCGCCCCAATCTCTTCCAAAAAAACAGGTTTAACCTCACCATCTCGAGATCCCATAAAATGTATTCGAGCAAGAGGCTCAAGAGTATCGTCAACCTTTTCTGCAAGCAATTCAATACATTTTTTTCGAATATCGTTAGGAACCTTTGACCAATAAATTCTCTCTTGAGTATTAATTTTCGGGAGATTGCGCAAGGTTTGTCTAAGCGCAGCCTCTGGATATCTCTCTTTTATCAAATCAGATAGTTTGCCCTTCCTAAACATACGATAAAAAAGAGGGGCTGCTATAGGCAAGCCGATTCTCCTGAGTTCTTCAACAATTCCAGAAAACGCATCTTCAGAGCTATCCGATATCTCATCTAATCTACTAAGAATTCGTTCTCCCTCTTCGATATCGATCTCTCCAATAATTTCTTTTGTGCTAATTGATATTAGTTTAAGTTTTATTTGCATACTATGTCCTAATTATATATCGCTAGTATTTTGGAGAAATTTCACCTAGTTTTTGTTCAACAGCTTGCTGCAAAAGCTTTTTATCAGGGAGGGAGAGGCGATACTTTGAAGCAAATAATTTATTTGATATCCCACCTAGGGCATATTCAACCAAAATATGATTTTTCTTTGCACCCAAGACAATGCCAATTGGTTCACTATCATCTTCTGCCATTTCTTCTTTTTTAAAATAGTTTAGGTACATATTCATTTGTCCAATATCTTGGTGAGAAATTGAAGTAAGCTTAAGATCAATCAAGACAAAACATTTTAAAATACAATGATAAAACACAAGATCAATATAAAAATGTTTATTATTCAAAGTAATACGAAATTGTCGGGCAACAAAAGAAAAACCTTTTCCAAGTTCCATTAAAAATGCCTGCATATTGTCTATGATTTTTTGTTCAATTTCTTTTTCTGAACATTGATGCTTTTCTGGAATTCTTAGAAATTCCAAAATATATGGGTCTTTAACTGCATCTTGTACGTTTTTAACTAGCTGGCCTTTTGCCGCAAGCCGCAAAACACCCTTTTTATCTTTACTAAGGGCCAAACGTTCAAAAAGCATAGAGTTTATCTGACGTTCCAGCTCTCTTACACTCCAGCGACAAGAAAGACACTCCTTTTCGTAAAATGAGCGGCCCAAAGCATCTTCTATTGAGATTAGGGCAATAATGTGAGACCAGGACAAAAATCCAGACACTGTCTGGATTTTTGAATATGTTAAATAAAACCTCCTAAAATTGAATACATTTGAACGACTAAAGCCTTTTCCGTGTTTTTTTCTTAAATCTTGAGATATCTTGTCTAATAACTCTGTACCATAATCGGCTTTTTGTTTATTCTTTTGTTCATAAGTCACAATATGCCTACCAATCTCCCAATAGGTTTTAACTAGAACATTATTAATTTGCTGGTAAGCTTGCTCACGAGCCCGTTGAAGAAGGGAATCAATATTGTCTATGAGCTTGTTATATTTTTTCATTATATTATATGTGGAGTTATAAGGAAAACTATTTCAGTCTTCTCTTTTCGTTTTGTCCGATTTGTAAACAAGAGGCCAACCACTGGGATATGCCCCAAAATAGGAATCCGCGAAACATTCTCGCGCTCGGCCTCAGAAATAAGTCCGCCAATAACAATCGATTCACCATTTTTTACACGCAGAGTCGCAGAAGCATTGCGGGTTGAGATTACCGGAAAATCCCCCGCCGCAGTTGAGCGCCATTCAGAAATAGACGAAACCTCCGGCTTAATGGTTGTTGTAATCATCTCATCCTCGCCCAGATGAGGAATAATTTTCAACTTAATCCCGGCATCAATATAATTTATACTCCACTGGGTCGCTCCGGACGAGACCGAAACCGGCACAGCATAAGGGATTCTGCTGCCAATATTTATCATGGCTTCATGATTATCTAAAGTCGCAATGCGGGGATTTGCAACAATACTGGCCGATCCGTTTGAAATCAAAGTATTTAAGGTAGACGGAATATCAGAGGTTAGGCTTGTTTTCCTGGTCGTTCTCGAAGTTATAAAACTAAAGGTTCCGGCCGGATCCCCGATTTTTAATCCTATTCTTAATGCGTCGCTTAGTGAAATCTCAATAACCTTGCTCTCAATCAAAATCTGGGGCGCCGGCCGGTCAAGAGAAGCCAAAAGCTCTTCTGCTTCTTTTAGATTTTTCCACTTTCCTACTAAAACAATACTGTGCGACCTCTCTCCGATCGATACCTTAAGGGAGGGCATAACCTTAGAGATAATATCAATAGCTTTTTGGGCGGGAAGATATTTGAGTTCAAGCGCCTGCGCCTTTTCCAGCCCTTCCGTGACGCTTGAGACAAAAAGAATCTCATCCGACATCCCATAATCCAATCCGCTTGCCTCCAAAACATATTTAATCGCCTCCCGGGGGGAAATGCTCTTTAGGGAAAGAGTTGTTTTCTTTGATAAAACCGCAGCCTGGTCTCCAGAAATTATAAGATTAAGTTTCTCCTTTCTGGCTAAAGCAGAAATAACATCTATCACCGATGCATCCTGAAAATCTAAGCGGGGGATAATCTCTGAAGCTATCAGCGGAGTTGGCAGCAGACAAAATAAAATGATATAAACTATTTTTTTAAACATAACAAAACCTCCTTTTTTGAAATTTTTGAAACAACATATTGCTCAACCAACTCTCCCAACCCAACAACCCTCCCCTTCCCCCCAATCTCTATACAGGCTAATGGATTATTCCCCGCAATAATTCCCACTAACCTAATATATCCTTCGTTAATTTGTACCGGCTCGGCTGAAAATGACAGAGATATATTTTTTGCCTGACTATTTTCTCCATAAGTAAAGACCGCTTCTCTTGAGGTTGTCTGAACTTCTGAGGTCGTAACTTGAGGATCAACAATGACTGGCTCAGAGGGTGATTGGTTTGAACAGGACGAAAGGACTAGCGACAAAATAAAAATTAAACCTATTCTTAAAATCATGATCTATCCTCCTTTTCATCGGCAACAAAACCAATTCTCTTTCGCGGTTTTTCCGGCGGCTTCATCATTAGTTGAATCGCTTCAAAGATAGCCTGGATTTCTCCGTCATGCTTATACCCTTTGCGTTCTAGTTGTTTTACCTTGTTAGCAAGTTCTTTGTGAGTAGAGATAACCTGTCTTAACCGCACAAAAGCTCTCATAATAGAGATATTGACATGAACAGCTCTCTCACTACTAAGAATGGAAGACAGCATGGCAACCCCTAGTTCAGTAAATGCAAAAGGCAAATAACGTCGCCCACCCCAACTTGAGGTTCCATTTTGGAACCTCAAGTTTTTCACTTCAATTTCATTCAACCGGAACATAAAATCAAGTGGAAACCGACCAATGTTTCTTTTTAGCGCTTTATTTAAGTTCTTAGTACTAACACCATAAAGCTCCGCCAAATCCCGATCCAGCATCACCTTTTGTCCTCTTAACACATATATTCTCTTTTCGATAATCTCTATTGGCACTATTTCACTCATTTTTATTCTCCCCCTCTTCTCTTTCGAGGTTTTTCTGCCGGCTTCATCATTAGTTGAATCGCTTCAAAGATGGCCTGGATCTCTCCATCATGCCTATACCCTTTTCTCTCTAGCTGATCCAACTTGTGGAGAACTTCTTTGTGGGTATATAAATTTTCCCGAAGCTTAACAAAGGCCCTCATAATGGCAATATTGACCTGGATGGCCCTTTCACTATTTAGCACAGAAGAAAGCATTGATACTCCTTGCTCGGTAAATACATAAGGGAGATATCTTCTCCCCCCACGTTTTGAGGTCACAAATTGTGACCTCAAAGAGCTGGTCACAATTTGTGACCAGCTCAAACTTTCCTGTCTTGTCAACGAAAACATGAAGTCAAAAGGGAACCTTTTCATGTTTCTCCTAACTGCCTGATTCAAAACTTTGGTCCCGACCCCATATAACTCTGCTAAGTCTTTATCCAACATCACTTTCTGCCCTCTTATCAGATATATCTTGTTTTCAACTCTCTCAATTGGGATCAAATTAGTCATTTTATGTCCTCCTTTTCCTATGTACTAGCAATTTTGTAGCCCATGTTTGGGAATTAGGAAATGGAAAATGGAAACTAGTTAAAATTGCTGTAAGAATAGTAAAAACTAGCGGACTATTTCCCAATTTCCAGTTTCCAGTTTCTAACAAGGTGACGAAATTCCGGTCACTTTAGTGCAAGTCAAGGCAGTCGTATTACGATATATAGGTACAGAAGCCCATATGGAGGCTTAGGATAATCTCCTAAGAGAGATATATAGATGATAATTCAAGGACTTAGTTTAGCGCTAAAAGGATACTCTCTATCAAAGAGGATTCTTTCGGCGGCACAAAACAAATCTGATACTTTACCAGCAAAAGCACCATCAAATAAAGAAGTTACCTCAGGAATTTTTTCCTTTGTTGAGAAGTACTCTCAAAAAACAGCTACAAAAGAAATTTCAGAAGTAAAAAGGGAGAATGTCCCCCAATCTGCCGAACAAGGATTTGTCACATCCTTACTTGAAAGGGCTCTAGAAAACAAGTCACAAGCGCAATATTCCGTACACTTAATATTAGGAGAAAACAATAACCCTTCCTTAAAGAACTTCCCGCGTAGGCTCCGAAGAATTAAGAGGGCTTTTGTTAGGCACAGAAGAAAGATTCTGACACCAAAAGAACAACAAGTCGGCAAAAAGATTCTGCAACAATTAACCAGTGCAGGAAAAGACAACAAAAAGATCAATGCAATTTTTATTAACATGAATCAAACAGAACAAGACATTTATAACAAAATGCAAGAGGCAGCAGATATTTACTTTCAATCATATCTTGATGCATTTGGCGATTTAAAAAGAAGGGGCTTCAAAATGAGCCGCTTTAAAATGGGCTCAGGACATCACCGAAGATACCCACGAGGGACTCAACAGCTAGAAAAAACAGTATTTCCAAAAGACCTTAGCGGCCCCCTATTAACTGCTTTTAATAAACTCCCGACCGCAAAAAAAGCAAGACTATTAAAAGAAGGGATAAAAATAAGAGTTAAGGTGACCTACCTAACCCATGTTGTCCATCAAAATTATCCGGTAATGCTCCAAAGCCTGGCAAGCCAAAAGCACGGTATGGTTCTTTATTTTGGACATTCTATAAAATCAAAACCAAAAAGAATGATGAAGAGATTCTTTCCGCCAAAAAAACAAGCACCAAAGCACCAAACATTCCTAATGCTTTTTCATTGTAACTCAAAACAGAACAGCAATTTTATCGCTAAAAACAGAAGAGGAATATACGCACCGATCGGGACCAAGACAACTGTTTTTCCAAGATTTACTGCAGGGGTATTAGACAAATTAATCTCAAATGGTGTGCCAAACATGGATGATATGAACAACCAGGCATACGCAAATAACAAATCACGCCCCTGGATTGCAAATTCTGGAAAAAAACCAAACCCAAAAATGCTAGCAATGGCTAGATAATTTTAACCCCATCCGGGCTTAAAGGTCTCAACAATCGGAGAAGTATAGGCTGCCATTATAAAGAGAAATAATAGCATTGAAATAACCAGCAGATAAAGCGCAGAGGGTGTTTTTTTTGTGACAAAATAAACCAGTGTTGCAGCAATTCCCCCAATCCCCATTACCAAAACCATTGGGATCAAGGCCAGCCCTAAACCGGCATTGTCTTTTAGCAAAGCTGCATTTGTCAAAGGAAAGACCAATAATATCAACAAAAGAGAAATAAATGCCAGAACAATAAATGAGTTGTCCAGCTTCTTTTTTGAGGCAATAAGATATCCAATTGATAAGGCTAAATAGGGATAGAGCGACATAATATAGCCCGGAAGCTTGGTATTGGCAGCAGAAAAGAAGACAAAACCAATCCCCAACCACAAGAGGATAAAAAAGCACTCTTTTGCTTTTCTGTTTTGCCAAAGATTAATTAGTCCTTCAAAAACAAAGGCGGTCCAGGGAAGCAGACCGAGCAAAATAATCGGGATATAATAATAGAATGGTCCGGTATGGGTCTCTACAATACCGGTAAAACGATTAAGGGTATAATAACCGATAACCCTGTCAAAAAACACCTGCCCATGGATTAAATATTCTGCCAGATACCACCAGCCGCCAAGAACAATGGCGATAAAAGCCCATACAATTGGATGGCATTCTCCGCAAACCCTTGGCAGATCGCCAGAAACAAATAAAAATATTAAGAGAACTAAGACCGGGAGCAGAATACCAATCGGCCCCTTCATCAGCATTGCCAACCCAATAAAAACATAAAATAACCAATAATAGTTTTTCTGAGTTCCTTTGTAGGCCACAAAAAAGAAATAGACCGCCAGAAGCATTAAGACTATTAATGGAATATCAAAGATTGCAAAACGGGCCTGCAACATATATTGAAAGGTAGTGGCTAAAATTAGGCCAGAAAAAAATCCGGTTTTCTCATTAAAAAGGAGTTTTCCAAAATAATAGGTTGTTATAACCCCTATAATTCCAAAGATTGCACACCAAATTCGAGCGATAAAATTAGAGAATCCAAAAATTGCGCCGGTTGCTGCAGTAAGCCACATAAAGAGCGGCGGATGGATAAACCAGGGGCTGCCATTCAAATGAAGGGTAAGCCAGTCTCCGGTTTGAATAATTTCTTTTGCAAGCTGCGTATAAATAACCTCATCGGTCTGCCAAAGGGAGAAAAAACCGAGACCAAAGGTGAACAAGAATAGAGAAACAAGAATAAGAATAATAATGTTTTTCATGAGGAAAAGTATACCAAAAATAAGCTATAAATACTATCCATATCTGTGTATTATTTTTGCTATAATTCAAACGAGGTGAATAATATGAAAAAAGCATTAAAATGGCTCGCAATAACAACAGGAGGATTAATTCTTCTTGCAATCATTGCAATGATCGCAATCCCACTCTTAATTCCGACCGAAATGATAAAAAACTTTGCAACAGAAAAACTCTCTGAAACCCTAAACCGCACTGTATCAATAGAAAGCGCCTCTTTAAATATTTTTGAAGGGGTAAAACTTGAAGGAATATCTGTCAGTAACCACAAAAAGTTTTCCAAAAAACCCTTTATAACTGCCGAGGCATTCAAACTAAAATATTCTTTCTGGCCGCTTTTTGCCGGAAAAGTTTTGATTCATGAGATTGAGCTGATTAGCCCTCAGATCCTGGTTGAGAAGGATACAAGGGGGAGGAGTAATCTGGAGGATTTGACGGCACAGCCAAAGAAGAAGGACCAGGTACAGGGCCAGAAAAAGGACAAAGTAAGGAATAAGGGTCAGGGAAAGTCAAAAATTGATTTGATTGTAAATAATATCTCAATTAAAAACGGTCAGTTTACTTATCATGATTACCTCACCGGCGTTAATGAGCTAAAAAACCTTAATTTAAGGGTATCCGGAATTACACTTGCCCTGATAAGGCCAATTAACCTTGATGCCGGCGCAATTGCCACATACCAAAAGAAGGAAATCCCTATTTCAGTCAGTACAAAAATCAAGGTCGGACCCACACTTGAAAGCATTTCGGTTCCAAAATTAGTAGTAAAAATCGCAAGTGAGGGCTTCTCCTGTCCAATTGAAATAAACAAAATAAAAGACGGTCCGGAGATCAGTTTTAATCTTTCCTCAAAAAATCTGTCAATTGATACCCTGATTGGGCTTCTTGCAACCAGCACAAAAACCCCCGCAAAAAAAGCAAAACCAGGGGCATTAACAAAGAGCATAAAAAGCTCAGCCCGATCATTTTCTGACAAACTAAAGATAAAAGGAACAATTAATATCGAAAAGGCGATCTTACAAAAATTAAAGCTTGATTCATTTAACGCCGATATATCCCTATCTGGAAAAAAGATCTGGTTAAAGATGAAAGATGTCACCGGATATGGCGGAAAACTCTCTCTTGACAGCAGAATCAACCTGGCAAACCTGACTTATGAGATAAAACCGCTTAATCTAAAGGGATTCAATGCCGCCCCCTTTATAAATGACTTCATTGATTCTTTTTTCCCGGAGCTGCTCAACCTAAAAAATAAGACCGAAGGAACTTTGGATATATTTTTATCCCTTAACGGACGGGGAGTAGAAATGCCCGCGATCTTTGACAACGCCAAAGTCGACGGAGTAGTTGTTTTAACCAAGGGCAGGCTCAAGAAAATTAAATCATTAGAAAATATTGCAGAAAAATACAATCTTTCATTTTTAAAGCACGATATTCTGGTAAAGGGATTAAGGGCCGAAGGAAAACTGCTCAAAAAAGTCTTAACCATAAAGTCGCTTGACTTAAAGGACTCAGATTTAGAAGTTGCCTTTGTGGGGGGATTAAATTTCAACAACATGAAATATGTATCCGGGAACCGATTAACTCTAAAACTAAGCCCTACCGCATCCCAGGGACTTCCCCTCGAATTTTCCGTTTTCAAAGATGAGAGGGGTTTTGTAAATGCTGATTTTGAACTGCTGGGATCGCTTTATGCGCCAATCCCCTCCCCCCGGCTCGAAAAGGCAATTGAAAAAACAATAGGAAAGCTAAAGATAAAAATTGAAGCAAAGAAGATTGAAATAGAACAAAAAACAAAAAAACAGGTAGAAGAAGAAGCCGAGAAGCTCAAGCAGAAAGCCAAAGAGAAAATAAAGGAGATTCTTAAATTCTAACCCCTATTACCTATCACCTATACCCTAACCCCTAATCCCTACCCCCACACAAGTTTCACTCTAGATATTTCGATAATATATGTATAGGAGAAAAGACAATCATGAGAATTGCAATAACAACATTATTAATCGCAGCAGCACTTATTGCTCCTGTGTTTGCCGGGGCAGAACCGCCAGATCCGTATGACCACCCAATTGTAAAACTATACGAAAAGGCAACCGTTCACTCAAAAGAAGTTTATAAAATTCCGATTGAGGTCAGGCTCTTGGACATCAATGATGATATTACCTGGTTCAAGGTGAAACTTTTATTCTATATAGGGCCGGTAAGGCTTGATTATACTGGATGGACGTATATTCCAATTAATCATCTACTGGCAAAAAAAATCAATAAAGATCAGTTTGCACTAAAGGAGAAATAAGATGATTAAAGAATTAGAAAAAGTGATTAGCTTCGGATACAAGGTGTCTGACGGAGACCACGAAGGATTTGCCTACTTCCTGCAGCATTTGCGGGTATCAGAACAGCACGGGGAAATATGGCGGGATCTGGTGGTTGATGTAATAACCAAGCTTCCGATTGAGACGGGAAAACAGGTGTTGAAAGCAATACTGAGGAAAGATATTCAGTAGAAAGATCTTAAATAGGTTTTGGGATTATTTTCCATTCCCCGGGAGGCAGGCTGCCAAGCCTTATCCTTTCAATTCTTACCCGCTTCAAATCAACAACCCTGTTCCCCACCACCTCAAGCATACGTCTAATCTGGCGGTTCATTCCTTCGTGGATGATCATGGAGATTTTTTTGGGAGATATTACTTTAATTTTTGCCGGAGAGCTCTTTTTGTCTAAGACAAAAACTCCCCTGCAAAGTTTTTTTATTTCATCCTGTTTTAGCGGTCTTACAATATCAACAACATACTCTTTCTCATGCTCGTAGCGGGGATGCATCATCCGATTGGCATACTCTCCGTCATTAGTTAAAATCAATAACCCAGAACTATCTTTGTCTAACCTGCCAACAGGAAAAACTCTCTCCGGAATCTTGACCAGATCATAAACGGTCCTTTTTTTCTTGGTTGCAGTTGTTTCAAAACCCTTTGGCTTATGCAAAACTATGTAAACCTTTTTCTCTTGATTTTTAACAAGCCGGCCCGAAATCCTAATCAGATCTTTTTCCGGATCAACCTTAGTTCCCATCTGAGTAATAACTTTTCCATTAACCGAGATTTTCCCCTGGGAGATAAACTCTTCTGCACGACGGCGCGAACAGATCCCGGATTGGGCAATGTATTTTTGAAGGCGCAGCATCAGTGGATTAAATACCCCTCGATCAAAATATCTTCTCCAAAACGAGCAACAGAAGTATCTTTTAGTTTAAAAACCTCAGAAATCTTTTTGATCCCAGCCCCCTCAACCGGGGTTAAAGCAAAGCTTCCCCCGATAATCATTGGGGCAATAAAGAAATTGATCTTATCAACAATATCATATTTTAGGGCTGAAGCATTAAGCCGGCCGCCACCCTCAATTAATATCGAAGTAATCCCCCTCCCTCCCAGCTCTTTGATTGCGACATCAAGGTTGATTTCTTTTGAGCGAAGTGGAAAAGATAAAACCTGAACCCCTCTTTTCTCCAAAGATCTTTTCTTTGCTCTGGAGGCATCTTTGCCGGTTAAGATAATTACTTTTTCCGGGCTATTAGATAAAACCTTACTATTTTTCGGAATAGTAAGCTTTGAATCCACAATTATTATTATGGGATCTTCTCCCTTCAGGTGGCGCACCGTCAGCTCCGGATCATCTTTTATAATTGTTCCGATTCCCACCATCACCGCATCATTAATCGATCTTAAATAATGGGCCCGCTGTCTTGATTCAATACCGGTAATCCAGAAGCTTTCTCCGGTTGTGGTTGCAATCTTCCCGTCCAGGCTCATCGCCGACTTTAGGGTAACAAAAGGACGATTGGTAGTAATAAATTTTATAAAAACTTCATTTAAGGCCTTGGCCTCTTTTTCTAATAATCCGACCTCAACAGCTACCCCGGCTCCCCTTAACTCTGCAATCCCTTTGCCCGCAACCATTGGGTTGGGATCAACCATTGCAATAAAAACTTTTTTTATTTTGGCGGAAATAATGGTCTGGGTACAGGGAGGATTTGCTTTGGCCTTAAAAAAGCAGCAGGGTTCAAGATTAACATAGATTGTGGCACCGCGGGCAAGTTTTCCGGCTTTTTTTATTGCCCAGGCCTCGGCATGAGGGGTTCTTACTCTGCTGTGATAGCCTTCACTAATTTTTTTTCCATCAACAACAACCAGCGCCCCAACCATTGGATCGGGAGAGGTTTTTCCGCGCTGGGATGAGGCAAGCTCTATGGCCTGCCGCATAAAGTTTACATCATTCTCATTCCATCGGTTCATCTTCGATATTGAGCAGCGGTTCCTGCTCTACTTCTCCTTCAAAGGTTGAGACAAAGGTATCTGCCTGAGGGACCCTCTCTCCTAAGATTACAAAAACAGTGCGCCCCACCTTTACAATGCGCCCCTCTTCCGGCCGCTGATTAGAAATAAAATCCGCAGACCCGGCTCGCGCCTCAACCTTTATTTCTAAATCAAGTATTTGCGCCACGTCCTGCGCCTCAGAAAGAGTTTTGCCAATCAGGTCCGGGACCATTGTCTCGGATACGGGCTGAAGATAGGTGGCAACAACAAAACTTAACACCACCGGAGAAATGATCAGGACAAATAGCAAAATGACCAGCCGCAACGGTGATTTTAGGTGAAGCCGCATTACCGCCAGAGCAATAATAACAGCTACAACCGCAACAAAAATAAGATAATAGACTAACCAGCTAAGCATAATTGTTTAAAACCTCAGGGCAGAAAAAACTGCATAGATCAATCCGGCCACAATCGACATAATCACCAGGAAGAGCAAACGAAAGCTGAGTTTTCTCTCGGCCCGAATTACCTTCATCTCTTTAACTTCCGGCTGCTCAGAGTCTTCTAGTTCTATGTGAGGCAGGTCGATCTTCTTCCTCTTTATAACTACCGCCTTGTTCCTAAGGCTCTCTTCAAATTCTGAAACTGTTTCAAAGCGCAGCAGGGGATCCTCCTGCAGCGCCTTATAGAAGATATCATTTATGTATTTTGGGGCATCTGCAATAACCTTAAGCTGACGCAGAGAATTAAAATATTTTTTCTCACAATTAAAATAAGGACGGCCGCTAATCATCTCATAAAAAACCAGACCCAAAACAAAGACATCTGACGATTGCGAGGCAGCATTTCCCAAAACCTCTTCCGGTGAAATATACAATTGCCGCTCCAGAACATATTTTGCCTTCTGCTGCAGGGACTCTTTTATTTCTCCTTCAATTACAAAGTCGGTTACTTTTAGTATGTTCTTTGAATTTAAAAAAATATTGTCGGGCTTAATGCCGGCATGAACAATTCCACGCTGATGGGCTTCTCTTATGGCGGCACAGACCTTTAAAATAAGAGACGAAGCATAATCAACATCAAGTTTCTTCCTAAAGTTTAAGAGCTCCCGCAGACTCTGGCCGTTAATATATTCACGCACATAATAAAACCCCTGCCAGCCGTAATCGCCGTCATAAAGACGGGCAATGTTGCTGTGGCTTATCATTGAAAACTCTTTTACCTTTCGCTTCATGTTCTGGATCAGTGCAGAATTTAGGGTAGCGCGTTTATAGATTTTTATAATCAGCGGAGTATCATTTGCCAGAAAGGAACCCTTATAAGTTAAGCTGTAAGGGCTTTCTCCAATCTTTTTGCCGATCCGATAACGGCTCTTCAAAAAGCGTTCCATTCTCGCAATTATAGCATATTTAAAAATAACCTGAAATTTCTTGTCAAAATTGACGATATATATATAGAAGGGAAGAAAGAGATACCCAAAGGAGGTGCGATCATGGAAACAATAGGCGGAATCATCTCAGCAATCGTAGTTGCCGCAGTTTTATTTAAGTGGACCTTTGCCGGCACCAACATACTATAAAAGGAGAAAAGACCATGCAGTCAATACTTGGAATAACTACAATAATAATCCTGACAGCACTATTTGCTTCATGGGCTTATTCTAATTAATCCCCACACCAAAACATCACTCATGCTTACAGCGGAGTTTTGGTGTGGGGATCTGCTATAATTTATGAATGTACGCCCATATAATACTGTCTGCCGCCTCGCAGCAAATCGACAAAATCTTTCACTATAATATCCCCGAAAACTTAAAAGATAAAACAGCAATCGGATCGCAAGTCTCAATCCCCTTTGGCAAGGGGCAAAGAATAGGCTACATAGTCGGCTTCTCAGAAAAAGCTGATGGTGGTTTCAAGATCAAGGATATACTCGAGCTCCTCTCCCCCCGCCCGCTGTTTAACGAAAAACAACTAGCGCTTGCCAAATGGATCGCAGAATATTATCGCTCTTTTCAGATTACAGCACTTAGACTAATTATGCCTCCGGGGACAAAAGCTAAAGAGAAAAGAAAAACGGTTGCGGTTGCCTGCCTGCCGGCAGGCACGGCGAAGTGCGAAACGTTATGCGATAAGCGTCAAGCGATTCCAGTCGGGCAACAGAAAAACTTAACTGATGAACAAAATACAGCTTTAGGCAAAATCACTACAGCCCAAAACGAAACGATCTTGCTATATGGAGTAACCGGCTCAGGAAAAACAGAGGTATATCTTCAAGCAATCGCTGAATGTTTAAAACAAAACAAACAATCAATAGTACTTGTCCCAGAAATTGCCCTAACCCCGCAAATGGTCCAGCGCTTCAAAGAAAGATTCGGGAATCATCTGGCAATTTTGCACAGTGACAAGACTATGAAGCAGCGGGATCTGGAATGGTGGAGGGCATATAATGGCGAGGCAAGCGTTGTGCTTGGGACCCGCTCGGCCCTCTTTGCCCCGCTTGATAATATCGGCCTAATTATTATGGACGAAGAATATGAGTACAGTTATAAACAGGATAAAAGCCCCCGTTATCACACCAGAACAGCAGCAAGAAAATTAGCAGAAATGCACCAGGCAAATTTAGTGCTGGGATCAGCAACCCCGTCAATTGAAACATTCTATAAAGCCCAAGCAAAAGAATACGGGTTTGCAAAACTTTCCAAAAGAATAGATGACCGCCCTCTTCCACCAGTTGAAATTGTCGATCTCCGGGAAGAAAAAGGTTTAATCAGCAAAAGACTAAAAGAAGAGATTGAAAAAACATTAGAAAAAAACGAAAAGATTATATTATTCTTAAATCGGAGAGGATTTTTTCGTGTTTCCTTTTGCGAACGCTGCGGGGAAAGCATAAAATGCCCTAACTGCTCGGTTGCATTAATATTACACGAAAAGACCTTTACACTTGAATGCAGCCATTGTGAACATTCAATCTCCGCCAACATCCCCTGCCCCAACTGTAAAAACATAAACTTAAAGCGCTACGGCCTTGGGACACAGAGAATTGCCGATGATATCGAAAAGCTTTTTAATAAGGCAAAAGTTTTGAGGGTTGATCGGGATACGGTTAAAAAGAGAGGGGCACATGACGATATTTTTGAAGCCTTTTCGACCGATAAGGCAAACATCTTAATTGGGACGCAAATGGTGGTAAAAGGGCTGGATATAGCAGAGGTAACATTGGTGGGGGTGATAAATGCCGATGTCTCGCTAAATATTCCGGACTTTCGCGCCGGAGAACATACATTTCAACATCTAACCCAGGTTGCAGGCAGAGCGGGACGGCACCATTTGCCCGGACGAGTAATTATCCAAACCTTTAATCCCGATCATCCTGCAATTAAGTTTGCAGCAGAACATGATTATGATGGATTTTACGAGCACGAGATTAAATTTCGCGAAGAATTGTTTTATCCCCCCTTCTCTCAACTGATTAATATAGAGATAAACGGGACTGACGAGACAAGTGTTGATAGGACCGCAAAGATGGCGAAAAAGCTTTTAGAAAAACATGAAGACAAAATCAGGGTACTGGGCCCGGCAAAGGCCCCGCTTGAAAAATTGAGAGGAAGATATCGCAGGCAGATCCTCTTGAAGGGAAAAAATATGGCTGATCTTCATCAGGCCATTGGGAAAATACAGGAAAAAGTCATTTTGCTGAAAGACTCAAGACTAATTGTTGATATAGAACCGGTAAGCTTCCTTTAACCCTAAACACACTTCCTCTTGCAACGCTTATTTTGGGCCCAGTATTTTTTTTGTCCGCGAAATCCATCTGGTCTTGTTTGGTTTTGCGCCAAAAAAGGCAACCAGATCTTTGAAGGCGGACCCCAATTTTTTTGGAATAAGAACAAAAGAATCATTGTTATTAATTTCCTGCTCAATTATTTCCAGCCCAATTTTAGCTATCAGGATTTTTACCACCGCTCTTTCCCGGGGATAGGAGGGCTCGACATTCTTTTTTCGACCACTAAGGGTCCTATATAACCGTATCGCTTTCAATTCGGTATACCCTTCGATTAATATTCTCCTGAATTCATTTTCTTCAGGGCTTACTTTGTCTAGTTTATGTCCAATATGGATAGCCTCATGGGTCAGAGCTCTAATCTCCCCTCCAGAGAATGGATGTAGGATGGCATGAACTTCTAATAAAAATTCATTTCTTTTGACCGTTTCTTTTATTATAATAAAAGAACGTCCTTGTGTTTCATCTGTTATATTAAACATACAACCTTCTGTCCTCTTTCGAAAAAACACATTAAACCATGGGCTTTCTGCTGACAGAATAAAGACAAAGGCATATTTGAGTTCAGGGATACTTTTTGAAAGCTCCTCTTTTGCCTCTATAAGCTCGGGAAATAGGGGTCGGCTTTGAGCGGATAACAACCTAGTGAAACCTTCCATGGAATCAACAAAAAAAAGGTCTCTTTTTAGCAGGTGCAGTTTTCTTTTTTCCCCAGGATCTTTTTGTTTAAAAATATTCTGATGAATAATATCCCATAATGTCTTTTTAAATTCTTCAATATGAATGAAGCTTTTGTTTGATCCAATGTATACCGTGTGACTCTCCTCTGGAGCCATGTATACCAGCTCTCTACTATCTAATGCTTGTGTTGGAACAAGTCGCGGATTAGGAACACCTCTATTAATCATTCTTCCTGCCGCACGGGTTGCAAGACAACCCTGCCCCGTAGCTAGCCTTCTTCTTCTAACAAAAAGCATCACAGGAAACGGACGCGTTCCAATATCTATGCTTTTATATACACTTACCAATATTTTTCTCCTATATATACATCGTCATTCCAGTATAAAAATTTCAGATCAATTGACAATTGGACATTGATAATTGATAATTAAAGAATGCTCCTAAACATCCTTAAATATCCGGACAAACTATTAAAAAAGAAGAGCAAAGGAATTAAGCGTGTCGACGATAAGATTAAAAAGCTTATCAAGGACATGATTAAAACCATGCGAGCGGCTCCCGGAGTCGGCCTGGCAGCCCCTCAGGTTGCAGAGCTGGTCCGGGTTATCACTATAGATGTCTCAATTGCCAATCTCCCGGAAGAGCAAAAGAATTCTCCGTGGACAGACAAACCTTTTGCTTTGGTAAATCCAAAAATCAAAAAGAAAACCGGCTCCCAGACTTTTGAAGAAGGCTGCTTATGCCTGCCCGGAATTGTCGGCCCGGTACAAAGATATTCGGAAATTGTAGTTGAGGCTTTAGATAAAAACGGGAATAAGGTTAAAATCGAAGCCAAAGGTTTTTTGGCAACGGTGCTTCAGCATGAAATTGATCATTTAGACGGGATTGTCTTTATTGATAAAATTTCTGACAAAAAATTAATCAGACAGATTAACCTAAATGAAGAACCAAACAAGGATAAGCTGTAATGCGAATAGTATTTATGGGAACCCCCAAGCCCGCGGCACTCTGTCTGCAAGCATTGCTTGATGCACAGGAGCAGATTGTTGCGGTTGTTACTCAGCCGGACCGGCCGTCCGGTAGAGGACAAAAAATATCATCTCCCCCGGTTAAAGATCTGGCAAAAAAATATCATATTCCGATTGAGCAGCCGGAAAAGGTTAAAAACAATCCGGACTTTATTGACAAAATCCGAACGTATAACCCGGACCTAATTGTTGTAGTTGCCTATGGAAAGATTCTTCCAAAAGAATTGCTCGAAATACCCCGACATGGAGCAATCAACATCCATGCCTCTCTTCTTCCAAAATATAGGGGGGCCGGGCCGATTCAGTGGGCAATTTTAAAGGGAGAAAAAGAAACAGGGGTCACCGTTATGCAAATCGTCCCCGAGTTGGACGCTGGAGACATTCTACTGCAAAAGAAAATCCCGATTGATATCAATGATACCTCACAATCTCTGGGAGAAAAGCTCTTTGATCTGGGGGCAGAGCTTTTAGTAGATGCGGTTGGTAAAATTAAAAAGGGAACAATCGCCAGAACAGCTCAAAAAGATCACGATGCAACCCAGGCTCCGTTATTAATGAAAGAGATTGGAGAGATTGATTTTAGAAAAACCGCCAGGGAGGTCCATGACCAGATCCGGGCCCTGATCCCCTGGCCAACTGCCCATACCTTTTATCATGGCAAGATGTTAAAACTTCTAAATTCTGAAATTATTCTGGAGAAGAAAGGGGAAACAGGAGGGGTTTTGGAAATTGTTAAAAACAAAGGGTTCATCATTGCCTGCCAGGATGCTGGACTATTAATTACAGAAGTACAATTAGAGGGAAAACGTAAGATGAAAGCTTCTGAGTTTATTTCGGGACATAAATTGAAAGAAAAAGATATCTTGCCGTCTTAATTTTTTTATTCGAGTTTTCCCCTTATTTCTTCCGGAATAAAAACGCCGCCAAGGTCAAGGTCAACCCCCAGCTCTCCAACTAACTCAAAATATCCTTCAATATTTCTATTATTCAAAGCAGCTAAAGCAGACAAGGCGGTTGCCTGCTTGTCTCCATATTTTGGCACAAAAACCTTTTGGTCATCAGCTGCTCCACGACCAATAATCATATCCCTCAATTCAAGAGTATCCGGATCTTCACTCTCTCGATCATTCATATAATCATATGGATCAAAAGTTGGGTCTTCTAATGTCTCTGTCAAAGCCCTAAACCTAATATGCCCAGCCATCAAAACTCTCCTTCTCTCAAGGGCTTCATACAAGCTAATCCCAAGCCTGCTTTTTTTTCTTGCCCTTTGATGAAGCTCAATCGGACCGGAAAGATCGGGAGCAACCTTATAAAAACGGGCCAGCCCCTTCCCTTGTGCATCATGCTTTTGCGACCAGCGATTAACCGGCAAAACAAAATTTCTAAATTCTCTCCTGCTAACCCTAACTAATCCACTCATTTTATCTATCCCCTCCTTTAAAGTTTCTCAATTAATTCTTCTAAAATAGCAGCCTCTAAAAAGAGCTGCGCTAACTGTAAATCTCTGCTGCTTGAAATTATTAATCCGTAATTTGTTGAAACTTCCCCTTCAAACATAGTTGTCGAGTTATCTCCAACCGGATTATCGAAATAAATTCGGGCTTTAAGCCCCTGGTTCCACAATAGGGTGACCTTCGAAATCCCCAATTTTTTGGATTCAAATTTATCTCTCCCCCAAAACAACAGCTGTTCTTCTTTAAACATTCCAGCTAATTGTTCGTAATCCTCAAGCCCCAGCAGCTCTCTTGATTCAAAAATCTCTCGTCTCAGCCTGGCATCGATCTGGTCCTTCTCCGCTTTTGGAAAAGCCCGGTCATAAAAAAGCCTATTGCTTCTAAAAATCGCATTGTCAATCTCGGTTTGAAGAGCTAAAGGCTCCTTTGACCGGTTTAGAGCAGATGGCTTATTTGGATTGTTCTCTTCTGGGCCAATGATTCTGGCCATGACCTGATGCAGCGCCAATAGTTTTTCGGGCGGCGGCTCAGGAAATTTTGGAATAACCCCTAATTCCGGGTTCCCTAAAATATTAATATGAAAAACAGCTTCAACCGGGCACCAGAGCAGGGTTGCGGTTTGAGATTGATATTCTAAGGCTTTCTTGGCAGTAGCCTTAGCCTCATCATTTTTCCCCTCTTTGTCAAGTAGGCAGGCCTCAATAGCATAATACAAAAAAGGATTTAATGAGCTTAGAAATTGTCCAATCGAAGATTGCATTATGGGATCTTTTTCAAATATTTGCCGGGTTGCCGCAACATCACCCCTTTGCAAATGAACCCAAAGATATAAAAGAAAGGAAAAAGAAGAGGTTATTTGAAACTCTTCTAAATCCGAACGCTTTGCTAAAGATTCAAACTCTTGAATTATTTCATCAATCTGCTTCTTATTGGGAAGACTATAAAGGCTATTAAATAAACGGGCATTTAGAAGCAGGATCCGGCATAAAGACTTTACTTTCTTTGTAACAATCGTTCTATTATTTGAAAGAAACAAAAGGTTAGAGTTAAAATTACCTAATTTTAGCTGTGACAATGAGTAGTTTATGAGAAAAACATCAATATCATCATTGCCATGCAGCGGCCAGATTGCTTTTAAAACCCGACTAGCCTTTTGATACTTTTGCCCCTGATTATAGGCCTGCGCCAAGAGGAGAAAAATCTTTTCAATGGCCAGTTCCCTGAGGGGTTCCTCGGCGATTAGCGCAGCCAAACGACTATTTTCAAAAAGGAGCTTCTCCGCAATTCTTATAAAATTATCCTGGTCCTCGATTTCTAAAAAATAATTGGCCGCCTGCATTAATACCAGGATTGAAACAGCCGGATTTTCAATCTCACTCAAAAAAATCTTTGCAACCTCTTCCTGATTTCCCTCCTCCTCAATTTTTTTGGCCGCCTCTGTAATGCCCATTCCGCCATAGCTTCTTTGGTCCTGGGGATCAAGCCTAAACAGCTCCAGATTCGAGGCAGAAGCAGGATCAAAAATCTTACTAAGAAGAAGAAAGGAGCTATACACAAGTGCCCCGGGCGATTCGGCAGCAATTTGAGTAAAAAATTCAGCCGGGATTCTAGACAAAGCCTTATCAAGCTGCTGCCCAAGGTTCCCATCCCCGCCACTAAGAGCTAACACCATTATCCCCGGCATAGTGGTTGGAACATTAGAATCCCCTTGATCTTCTGGGATTTCTAACTCAAACCCATATTTTCTTATGATCTCGTTTAAATGTTCGAGCTTTCTACTGGAGAGAGAGACTATCTCATGAAGCCCGTTACTTGAAAGAATAGCCCTGTTTAGCATATTGGCATGAAGAGGCTCCATCTGCACAACGACCGGACGTCTTAATTGGGTTGTCAATTCCCCTAAAACCAGCTTAAGTTTTAGCGCCAGCGGCGGCAAAAGCAGGTTTTCATAATATCTCTCTCCCGCAAGGCTTCCTTTTTTAATCTTTTGCCTCGAATTAAAAAACAACCCGCAGTCGACCATCAACTGCCTTAGAGAACCAGAAGCCGCTGCAATTTTCACAGCAAATTACTCCTTTACAATAATATCGACATCTTCAGTCCCAACATGAATATCAATCGCATCTTCAAGATCAATAGATAGCATCCCTTTTCGAATCTCTCCCTCGGAACCATATGCATCTTTTATTCTGGATAAAAATCCTAAAGCATTTTCCCGCTCTCGTCCAGACATGCGTCGTATCTCCGCACAAACATCGGTCATAAAAAACTTAAAGAAATTGCTGTACAACTTTGTGCGTTCCTCAGGCAATCCTTTTGGAATGATCCAAGAACTTACATCTTCTACATTAGTAATCACTTCTATAAATTTCCTTCTCTTGGCCGGCTCTTTTGCCAGCTTTGCAATCTGCTCGGTTAAAAGTTTTACAACCCTCTCCTTGGCTACAGAATCAGATAATAAGCCATGAGCATATGCCCGCATAAGCCCTCTTGCAATTGCATAACAGGCTTCTGGCTCAGCCTGATTCTGTATGCGTTGGTCTATTAAATATTGAAGATAGGATCCTCTCTCATCATTATTTGGATTAATAGACAAATTAGAGATTCCATCAATTGCCTCAGAGTAGAGCTCCCATTTTTCGTCCGTTATATCATCTGGATCTTCTGAAAGCTGAAAAAGACCATCCCCAAGATCTGTTATCCCCTCATCTTCTACTACAATATCCATAGATAAGGCCGCCTCGGCATTTGCCTTTTGGAGTGCAAACAAAGTTGTAATTAACATTTTTGGAAGAGATGGATTAGAACTTAATGCAGCAAGCCCCTTTCTATATTTTTCTTCTTTTTTATCCCTCGTCTCCCCTTCAATTAATTCAGAATATGCCCTTCTAGCCTGCTCTGGTCCCACTGCCGGAGAGCGAAGCATATCACAAAAATCATCTAATAAATCTTCTCTCTTTAATAATGATTTAAGTACTAAGTTGAATATTCCATTAACAATTGTCCCAAAATCACCCTCCGCACTGTTTAATCTTGCAACCGAACGAGCAGCAATTTTGACTAAGAAGAGATCTTTTCTTTTTCGAAGATGAAGTGCTATTGCCGGCAAATACCTCTCCCCATTTGCAATAATACTTTCGACAAAGTCCCTGTTATCTTTATAGCGGACCAGATTAGCAAAGACCTTCTCATAAGCTATATCTCGCACTTCTGCATCAAATTGCGGTAAGTGCAAAACCTTCATTCCTACAACCTGATCAAATCGCAGGGGATCATGGATAAGAGGAAGTATAAATTTTGTAATTTCTTGCAAGACCTTATCACCCAGGTTTTGCATTACCAATTTATCTAGCAGGGTAATAAATTTAGCTTTTTCTTCTTCTCTAAAACTATCAAAACCGGCAATAATTGCCGGGATTGCATCTGCTGCTGCATCCTCAAGAATTGTCATCAATTGTTCACGCATAATCGAATGCAGTTTTTGTGCCAATAGATCACAAAGCCTCTTAAGCGCAAATTGTTTTTTTCCATTTTCCTGATAAGTATCCAGTAATAGTTTTAAGATCAAAACATGAAAAGCCGAGAATAATCTGGTGTTTAAATGACCCTCCATCTCGGCAATCGTCTGCTCACGGTCAACCTCAAGAAGAGCTCTCAGGGATTGCTCCACACCAAAACGATACTGCTTTCCCCCCTCTCCAATCATTCTCCCCTTTAGCGCTCGTAAAACTTCTGGTATTTTTTGGGCCTCACTAAATGGCTTTGCAAAAGAAGGGAAATTATCTAAAGCAGTTGTTAATAAAGTACCGTTAGTCTCCTCTTTTACAAGATGCAGCATCAGCTCAAAAGTGAATCTGGATTCATACCCGCCGATAACTGCCGAAAGATCAATAATTGCCAAAAGTGATGATTGTGCCTGGGCTTCGTCCCCGCTTACAAATTGAGCCAACTCGCGCAAAAACTCCTGGCTAAATCCAAGCTTATCAAGCGTGCGGATAATTTCCATTTTTACTGTATCGTCCTGTTCAAAAAAGACCCCGGTAATAACAGAATCAACATGATCTCTTTCGTGAGGTTTCATGCCAGGATATATCTCTGGCAGCATTCGAATGGCCTTTCTAACCTCAAAGGGCTCGGCCGAATATTTTAAATTTAAAAAGTCCGAATAAAACCGGAGCATTAAGTCATGAGAAACACCTCGGGCCGTATCCTGGTCAATACCAAAAAGGGCCGGCATCCCTCCTCCGGCCAAAACTAGCGCACCTCCCGGGACTTCTGGCTCAAGCGGCAGATCCATCGCCTCAATCTCATCCGGGGTTGCAATAACTTTTGAATCATTAAGTCCTGTAACCTGGAAATATTCTCCAAACTCAATTTGCAAATCGCGCAATTCTGCCCGAAAGTCATCAGATAATAAATTCTTAATTTCAATTCCCTGAGAGCTCAATTTTGAGACGGCAGAAGAGATGGACTCATTTAACCTCTCCTGGGTCAGATCATCCGCAGAACGAATCTTATTTTTTATTTCAATCAAAATCTTATCGGCTAAGCTTGTTTTTATGGCTCCATCTGTAAATTGCTCCATCACCCCGGCAGAAAGAAAAATCTTTCGGCCTGCAATAATTCTCAAAAAATTATAGGCCTTGGTAGAAATTTGGCGCTGAAGCGTCGGACCAATTTTTGCAACTAAAATGCTCATAAGTTATTCCCTCCTCTTTTTCTTCGGTATAAGTTTTGGTAAATTTCAGGTGATTTTGAAAACCACGCCGGGACAAGACAAAAAAAGAGGAGCATCTTTCGAAGCTCCTCCTTTCAAATAACAGCCGGTTATATTCTCTTTCTAAAAAGTGCTGGGCCCGACTTACGAAACACCATGTCCTGCAGACAAGAAAACATCGTTGTTCTTATGGACAACAACCTCTCTCATTGCAGCAGTTGCTGCCGCTAACGGCTTTCTCCAGTCAATGTTCTTTGGGTTTTCTACCTGAAACTGCATATAGGCGCCGCTACCGGCAATCCTCAAATCAGTATCGGTATTTACCTTTACAACCGGACCTTTAATTGCCCGGGAAATATAATCCTCAGGAACACCGACGGCCTGTTCAAGTTTGCCGCCAAATGCATTAAAAATAGCAACCGAATCAGGATCAACGGTTGAGGCTCCATGTAAAACAAGAGGGAAGTCTCCGAGCCTTCTTTGAATATTCTCTAAGATATGCCAGGCAAGCTCCGGAAAGGCCTCTCCATCTTTAGGCTTAAACTTTTGTGCTCCGTGAGAGGTCCCGATAGCAATTGCTAAAGAATGTACCCCTGTTTTATCCACAAATTCTTCAACCTCTGCAGGATCGGTATAGCTCGATTCCGCAGCACTCACACTTACCTCATCCTCAACCCCGGCTAGTTTTCCAAGTTCTGCTTCAACAGAGACACCATATTGTTCGGCAACTTCCACAACCTGTTTTGTAAGCGCAATATTCCCTTCAAGATCTTTTTTTGAAGCATCGATCATTACGCTTGAGAAACCAGCTACGATACAATCTAAACATAATTGAAAAGTTGCTCCGTGATCTAAATGAAGAGCTACCGGGATTAACGATCCTTCTGCCCTGATATCGGAGACGGCGGCGCTAATGTGTTCAACTAACACTCTCATTCCATTATGTTTAATGGCGCTGGGTGATGCCGCCAAAAGGGCCGGCGAGTTTGTTTCAGCACAGGCCGACAATATTGCCCGGGTTTGTTCAGGCGTAGTTGTATTATATGCACCAACACCATATTTATGAGCATTTGCACGAGCAAACATTCCTTTTGTATTAACGAATGCATTCCTTGCATAAGGAGCTACTATCATTCCCATTTTATTTTCCTCCCATATATTTTTTTCGTAACTTGACCAATCCAATGAACCAAAACAATACCTCCTTGCTAATTTCTCGTGAAGGTTTTTGAAAAATTTCACACAATTTAGGGGTTAGGGAAACTAGACGTTAAATCGAAAACTGAGGATGTCGCCGTCTTCTACAATATAATCGCGGCCTTTGACATAGAACTTGCCAGTCTCTTTTAATTTGCTCTCTGATCCGGCAGAAATAAGGTCGGAATATTTAAACATCTCGGCCCGGACAAACCCGCGCTCAATATCAGAATGGATAACCTTACCCGCTTGCGGAGCAGAAGAAGCACGCCTGACCGGCCAGGCACGGACCTCATCCTCTCCTACCGTAAAAAATGAAATCAAACCCAGCCCCTGGTAGGCCATCCTGTTCATTTTATTAACAGCCGGCTCCTCAATCCCCATCTCGGCCATAAAATTCTTTTGGTCTTTCTTATCAAGCTGGCTGATCTCGGATTCAAGCTCGGCGCTTAGCTGTATAATTGGAAGGGGATATTTTTTTGAAACCTCTTTAGTTAAATCCTCTTTTATTTTATTCTCCGGCACATTAACCACCAAGATAATCGGCTTCATACTTAAAAACTGATAAGTTTTGGCCGCTTTTTGTTCTTCTCCTAATAAATCCAGCTGAGACAAGGGTTTTTCAATTTCAAGTTGCTTTTTGCATTTTTCCACCAGCCGCTTCTCCCGCTCAACTTCTTCGGAAAACTTCTTCTTCTGGTTTTTTGTGATATTTTCGAGGCGTTTTTCAACCAGCATCATATCTGAAATGATTAATTCGGAGATAAAAGAATGGATATCTGATTCTGCATTTTCGTCCCGTGTTACCCAGCAAAGCTCATCGGCATTTTTGAGCTGGGTTAAAATACTATCCTTCGCCGGCCCCTGCAGATTAAAATCGGGTAAAAGAACATACTCGATCTTGGTATAGGTTGTCTTCTTTGGCTTATACATCGTAACAAGTTTGTCGATGCGGGGATCAGAAACACTACAGGCTCCCAGCTGGACCTCCATCGGCCGCTCCTGGATCGCGGTAAGATCTATTCCGCTCAAAACGGAAAAGAGTTCTTGCTGACCGGACTGGGGACCGCCCAAGATGGTTATCTTCATTCATCAATAATAGCATAGAAACCAGCCAAAACTAAAATCGAGTGAAATTTCCCAGATTTATATGCGATATAAATGCGACAAAAAACGGAGGAGACTAAAATGTTAGAAACAAAAATTATCGCGATGGACAATATTGGGCTTCCGCCAATCGACAAGCTGGATGAGATACTTAGCGCTGTCGACAGTTTAAAAAGCTCTGAAAATATTCTTGCGGCATATCTCAGGGAAAAAGGTTTCCCTATGGCAAAGGGACTTATAAAATTCCACAACAAAAAAGGGACACTAAGAGACGAGGTGAAAAGCTTTTTTGAAGTTGCAATTCCGCAGATGGTTAGAAATTTTCGTGCCCAAGGGGTTGGCAGCTTGCTTTCACAGATCGAGGCTCAAAGAAATGGAAAGTCATACATGGAATTAGCCTGCAGCGAGGATGGAATAGAAGTAATCGGAGCCTTTCAAAGATTAGCCAGAAGGGCCCTCGGGAAAAAAGATATTAATGCAGAATCATTGGCTCAAAATTGGCTATTAAAAAAAGATGCCCTTCAACAAATCCTTGAAGAAAACAGATTTGCACCGCCCCAAGATCTAGATTCTATGATGCAAAATTCCTTTGTCGGGGCAACTGTAAATGGGTCTATCGTATACAAAACCGGCGATTCTATCGCATATCAAAGAATGATTAAGTGTGAAAGAGATTTAGACTGGAAGAGCTTTGCAGAGATTAAATATAATTTCCGCCTGTATATTGACCGCTCAAAAACATCAGATCTCATCTTTGTATTAACTAAAGAGTCTGCAAGTCAGGCAGATTTAGTCGAAATCTGTCAAAAAATAGAAAAAGCATTTACAGATATTGATAGAGCTACACAAATATAATTAAGGAGGTAGATTGAAATGAAAGGAGACGTAGTACCATCAGCAACAAGGACCAGAAGGAGTGCGGGGAGAACACCAGCACAACAAATGAGGAGGGCTACTTTGCCCACAATGCAAAAGACAGATTTAAGGAGAAGTGTTGATCTTGCAACTTTCCCTAAAGGTAGGATATTAACTACCAACAGTCCCTCCCCAATAGTTTTAGCTTTTGACGATACCGGATCAATGGGAGATTGGGTCATCCGTATGTATGAAAAGCTGATAATGTTCTATGGCCAGATCTGCATAAAAAACCATCTTCTCCCTAAACCAGCTTTAAGCTTTTGTGCCTTTGCTGATTCAGGGTTTTCCTGGGATGGGTATAGTGACAACGAGTCTGGACCACTTAATCTAGGTAATAAATATTCTTTTCAGGTTACAGGATTCGCAAGAGGAGATACCTTGGACTCTAATATCGAATCAATCTGGCTCCCTTCCCGTTACGGCGGGGGAAACCATGTAGAAGACTATGCAATGGTTGCTTATTATTATCTCAATTATTGCAAACTTCAAGCAGCCCAAAACCCATTTTTCTTTATGACCGGAGACGAAGGATATTATCCAAAGATAAATAGGGGTCTTGTTGAAGCACATTTTGGCAGTGTTAAGAGAGGGGCTTCACTGGAAAGCGTAACTGTTCTTCGTGAATTGGCTAAGAAATTTGAATGCTTTATGCTGAGAAAAAAATATACCATGGAATCACATCGTGAGAGGGGTATTCATCAGTCCTGGGTAGATGCCTGGGGTCCGCAAAAGATTTTAATGCTGCAAGAACCAAAACAGATCGTTGATACTATGATCGGGGCTATTGCTTTGAAACAGGGGGAATGGGATCTGGATCAATATGCCAGGATCTTGGAAGAGAGAAAGCAAACAAAAACAAGAATAAAAAATGTTGTAAGAACACTTAAGCCTTATGCGGAGTATGTGCAAAGGCCATAAACATATAT
>JABMQY010000116.1 GCA_013202975.1 Candidatus Saganbacteria bacterium | reverse complement strand
GGGGTTGGCAAGACCGCTATTGTAGAAGGATTAGCCCAGCGGATTTCGACTCACAATGTTCCCCGTCCTCTATTAAACAAACGGGTTGTAACCCTGGATTTGGGCTTATTGATTGCCGGAACCCGTTATCGGGGTGAGTTTGAAGAGCGGCTCAAAAAGGTTATGCATGAAATAATGAAAGCACAAAATGTAATCCTTTTTATTGACGAGCTGCATACCCTGATCGGAGCCGGAGCGGCAGAGGGGGCAATGGATGCGGCCAATATTTTAAAACCGGTTTTGGCACGGGGTGAAATCCGTGTTATCGGGGCAACTACTTTAGATGAATACCGCAAAAGAATTGAATCTGATCCGGCGCTTGAGCGCCGCTTTCAGTCCGTTATGGTTCTGGAGCCGAGTGTTGCGCAAACCCTGGATATTCTTAAGGGATTAAGGAGCAGGTATGAGGAATTCCATCGGGTGCGTATAACCGATGATGCCTTGGTCTCTGCGGCGCGTTTGTCTGAGCGCTATATTTCTGAGCGGCACCTGCCGGATAAGGCGATCGATCTTTTAGATGAAGCATCTTCGCGCATAATGCTCCGCTCTTCTGCCGCTTCGCCCGAATTGATAGAAATCAACAAAAAAATAGAAAAGATAAAACAAAAGAAAGAGGATGCAGTAAATAAGCAGGAATTCGAAAATGCCGCCGGCCTGCGTGATGAAGAAGAAAAACTGCAGACCGAGCTCGAGTCAATTTCGCGCAAGAGCAAAAAGGTTTCTTATGAAGATCTCCCGGCGGTTGATTCCGAAACTATTGCCGAGGTTATTGCCGCTTCGACCGGAATTCCGCTAAGCCAGCTGACTTCTGAGGAGACAGCGCGCTTACTTAGAATGGAAGAAGAATTAAAAAAACGGATAGTCGGCCAGGATAATGCGATTGCTTCAATCGCAAAGTCAATTCGCCGCTCCCGGGCCGGTTTAAAGGATCCCCGCCGGCCGATCGGATCATTTATTTTTCTTGGTCCGTCCGGAGTAGGGAAGACCGAACTGGCAAAGCGTTTAGCCGAGTTTCTTTTTGGAGATATGGATGCAATGGTCCGGATTGACATGTCAGAGTATTTGGAGCAGCATACTGTTTCGCGTTTAATGGGATCTCCACCTGGATATGTCGGATTTGGCGAGGGCGGACAGTTGACCGAGCCGGTCCGCCGGCGTCCCCACTCGGTAGTTTTATTTGATGAGATAGAAAAAGCCCACAAAGATGTTTTAAATACTTTATTGCAGATATTAGAGGACGGGCATTTGACCGATACTAAGGGGCGCAAGGTTGATTTTCGAAATACGGTTATAATTATGACCTCGAACGTTGGTGCGGAGACGATCCAGAAAGAGTCTTCTATGGGATTTCTGGGCGATAAGTATGATGCTGCAAATTATGAGCATATGAAAAAAAATGTTTTGGATCAGTTGAAAAAAAGTTTTCGCCCGGAATTTTTAAATCGTATTGATGAAACGACCGTCTTTAAGGCTCTATCCCGTGAAGATCTTTTTCAAATTATTGATATTATGCTTTCTGATTTAAACAAACGTATGGAAGAAAAGGGATTAGATTTAAAGCTTAAGAAAAAAGCCAAAGATTTTCTGGTTGACAAAGCATATGATCCCAAGTTTGGCGCCCGCCCGCTGCGACGCACAATGGAAGATTTTATTGAAGATCCTATTTCGGAACAGGTCCTGCGCGGCAAGCTTGGTTTTGGCACTTCGATTGAAGCAGGCCTGGCCAAAGATAAACTCTCTTTTGCATCTAAAAAAAGAAAAATATAGTTTATGAAAACCCAAACAAAATTTGTATGTCAATCTTGTGGACAGGACTATCCAAAATGGGAAGGGCAGTGTAGGTCGTGTGGGGAGTGGAGCACGCTCCAGGAGGAGCGAATGACAAATGACAAATGTCAAATGTCAAATAAATCTCCAAATTCCAAATCCCAAACAAAACCGATAAATATAAAAGACATTGAATATAATTCAGAGCACAGGATAAAAACAACATTAGATGAATTAGATCGAGTGTTGGGAGGGGGGATTGTTCCGGGTTCGGTGGTTTTGGTGGGAGGGGATCCGGGGATTGGGAAGTCGACCCTGATGCTTCAGCTTGCGAATTTAATTAAAGGTCCGGTTCTCTATGTTTCGGGCGAAGAATCCGCTAAACAGGTTCGTATGCGGGCCGAGAGATTAGGGGCACTTTCGAAAAATATAAAATTCTTTCCGGAAACGAATATTTTTGAGATAGAAAAGGTGATGGTCAGTTTGAAACCGACCATTACAATCATCGACTCCATCCAGACTATTTATCGGGAAGATTTAACCTCCTCTGCCGGGTCAGTTTCGCAGGTCAGGGAGACCGGAGCTTACCTGGTGCAGCTTGCAAAAACTTTGCATGTAGCAACTTTTTTGGTCGGCCATGTTACTAAGGACGGAAATCTTGCCGGGCCCCGGGTTTTGGAGCACATGGTTGATACAGTTTTATATTTTGAGGGAGAGAGACACCGCCAGTATCGTCTGCTGCGCGGCGTAAAAAACAGATTTGGATCGGTCCATGAAGTGGGAATCTTTGAGATGAAAAAAGAGGGATTGGTTCCGGTTGCAAATCCATCTGAAGTCTTCTTGTCTGAACGTCCCGAAGGACAGCCCGGATCGGTTGTCACCTCTATTATAGAAGGGAGCCGGCCGTTGCTGCTAGAAATCCAGGCTTTGGTATCTTTTACCAAGATGACAATTCCGCGTCGTACAACTGTCGGACTTGATTACAATCGTGTATCTATGATTGCGGCAATTCTGGAAAATCGGTTGAATATGAAGCTGAGTTCTCAGGATATTTACGTAAATGTAGCGGGGGGGGTTAAGATAACCGAGCCGGCTGCCGATTTGGCCGTTGCCGCGGCAATAGCCTCGTCATATAAGAAAAAAGTTATTCCTCCGGATACTTTGCTGATAGGAGAGGTCGGATTAACCTCTGAAGTTCGGGCAGTTTCGCAGATCGAGGCCAGGATTCAAGAAGCTGAGAAGCTAGGGTTTAAAAAAATAATTATCCCAAAGGGGAATTCTTCGCAAATTAAGAAGTCTAAGATAGAAGTTGTTGCTGTTTCGAATATAAAAGAGGCGTTGGAAATCATATTTTCAGCTTGACAGCCCCCCCCTTTGCATTGTATTATCCTTCCGAAGGTATTTATTATGCAAAAATTTGATTATCAAAAACCGGTAATGTTGTTAGTAGGAGACAACGGATCTCTTGGGGCTTGTATCGGCGGATCTGAAGATGCTCCAAGTTGTGCTGATGGGACCTCTGCTGATGGTACTGGTGGGGATTCGTCTGGTGGTTGTGAGGAGGGGACATCGGCAATTAATACCTGTCAGACCGGTAGCTTAGCGGTTGGTAATGATCCAAAGTGCAGTAATACCGGTAGCAATGCCGAAACCTGTGGTGGTGGGGCTTCTGTTTCTGGTTAAAACAAGTATGAAATAACGAATTTGCTGTTTTGTTTGCCTCCTTATCTTTTATGTTATTTTTGCTATAATTATAGGGCAACATGAAAATTCCCTCTTTTTATTTATCAATAATTTTGTGTGTCATATTTGTATTTTTGGGAATAATTTCAATATTTTTTTGTTTTCATAACATCTGGAATTATAATGGCGTTCCGGTTAGTTCATACAAGGTTATTAAAGTTTATCCCCATGATATAAAATCCTATACCCAGGGTTTAGTTTTTGAGGAAGATTTTCTTTATGAAGGGGCTGGGCGGACCAGGAGGAGGCACGCCAGGCTAAGCAGGGTGGAGGTGGAAACAGGAAAAGTTTTACAAAAAGCAGGGTTACCCCGCAAATACTTTGGAGAAGGCATCGCTCTCTTTGGAGCAAGAATTTTTCAATTAACACACTGCTCTAATATTGGGTTTGTTTACGACAAAAAAACTTTCAGGCTTTTAAAAACTTTTTATTATCCAACCAAAGGGTGGGGTCTGACAAATGACAGGAAAAACCTGATTATGAGTGACGGGACATCTTCTTTGTATTTTATAGATCCGGAGACCTTTAAAAAAGTAAGGCAGATCGATGTCTATGATGGGGTGGGACCGGTTAGGGGTTTAAACGAACTGGAATATATAAATGGCAGGGTTTTTGCAAATGTTCTTCCGGGTAATTTGATAGCTATTATAGACCCTAAAAACGGGAAAGTGGAGGAGTGGATAAATATGAGCGGGGTCTTGTCTTTTAGTGATAGATTTAGGGGTGTTAACATTTTAAATGGCATTGCATTTGATGCTAAAAAAGAGCGGTTGTTTATAACTGGAAAATTATGGCCCAAACTCTTTGAAATTAAGCTCCTCTCGTGGCAGCAGGATAAGTATGCTTATATTAAACATTCCACTTTTAATCATATCAAAATGGCGGCTCAAGATATTCTTATTTTTGTTGCAAGGCCCATTCGAAATCTTTTTAAAAATTTATGTTATAATTCCCCTATATGAAATACCAGTCCCTGCGTGGAATGAAAGGTATTTTGCCGGAAGAGACGCCGCTTTGGCAGATAATAGAAAAGACCTGTGACAAAAATTTCCAGCGTTTTAATTATCACGAAATCCGCACCCCCGTATTAGAAATGAGCGACCTCTTTACCCGTGCAGTCGGTGGAAACACAGATATTGTATCTAAGGAGATGTATTCCTTTGTTGACCGCGGCAATAGAAAGGTAACGCTGCGGCCGGAAGCAACCGCTGCGGTTGTTCGCGCATGTCTGCAGCACAACCTGATTTCAAAAGATAAACTTACCAAACTATTTTATTTTGGCCCGATGTTCCGTTACGAGCGTCCCCAGGCCGGCCGCTATCGACAGTTTCATCAAGTTGGGATTGAAACTTTTGGTTCAGCCAGTCCGGCAGTTGATGCAGAAACCATCCTTTTAGCTGTCAAAATATTTAGGGATTTAGGGTTATCTGATCTTGAAGTTGATATTAATTCTGTTGGCTGCAATAAATGCCGTCCCAATTTTACACAGAATTTAAAGCATTATCTTAAAGGCAGTATCGTTAAGATGTGTGAAGACTGCCATAAGCGTTATCAGCATAATACTATGAGGGTGCTGGATTGCAAAAAACCAAAGTGCCAGCATATTATTGAAGAAGCCCCTTCCACGGTTGATTTCTTGTGTGATGAATGTAGAGTAGACTTTGAAAGTCTCCTCTACATATTGAAAAATCTTGGGATTAATTTTAAAGTAAACAAGCGTCTGGTGCGGGGCTTAGATTATTATACAAAAACCACCTATGAAATTGTTTCAAATGTTTTGGGAGCACAAAATGCGGTTTGCGGGGGCGGGCGCTACGATAAATTGGTATCTGATCTTGGCGGGCCGGAGGTTCCGGCGGTCGGTTTTGCAATCGGGCTTGAGCGCCTGGTTGAAATATTAAAAACTACAAAGGCATTGAGCTCTAAGCCGCAGGCTATTACTCTATACTTTGCTCCACTGGGGGATAAGGCAAAAATTTCGGCAATTGAATATCTTCATAAAGCCAGACAGGCCGGTATTTCTGCAGATATGGATTATTTTGGAAAAAAACTTAAAGCCCAGCTAAAAAACGCGGACCGGCTGGGGGCGCTTTATGCCCTGATTTTGGGAGATGACGAACTCAGCAGGAACACGGTTATCCTTCGCGATATGATCTCTTCTTCTCAGACTGAGCTTTCTTTTGAAGAAGCATTGAAAAAGATAAAATAATAGCAAATCCTCTTGTTTTCAAACTATTTGTATGTTAAAATCCAAGAGTTAGGTCGAAAGTTAATGGGAAGTTACATAAAGAGAACAAAATATCTGCTACGTTCCTCAGAGGAGTTCCTTCTTTGTTTAGGACCTCATAGCACCATTAATCGCAGAAAAATTTCAAGGAGATATTATATATTATGAAAAGCTTATTTATAGGGAACCTTCCCTGGTCTGTGAAAGATGAAGATTTACAGACAAAGTTTTCTGAATTTGGCGAAGTTTCATCAGCCAGAGTTATCACAGACAAGTTCACTGGACGATCACGTGGATTTGGATTTGTTGATATGCCTAATGATGAAGAAGCCCAGAAAGCTATTACCGCAATGAATGGTTTTAGCATGGACGGTCGCGAGATTACAGTAAACGAAGCCAGGCCTAAAACCGAAAACCGTGAAAGGCGCGATGGCGGCGGCGGTGGCGGCGGCGGCGGAAGAAACGATTTTAACCGTTTCTAATTAGTCTTATTAAAACTAAGGGGTCCTGATATTATTATATCGGGACTTCTTTTTTCGCAGATCCTCCGTAGCTACGAGCGAAGGAGGAAAGGGGAGAAATAAAATGGTAGCAGAAAGATCAGAATTTAAAGGCAGGCCGATGTTGGTGTTAAAGGGCGGAGATGAAGATAAGTATCCTTTTTCTTTCGGTCTGACAAAGGCCAGAAAGATTGTTGAGCATATTGAAGATATAAAGAAATTTGTGGCAGAAAACGAGAAACCGGCTTAGCAGTTTAATTTGATTAAGATCGGTTCCCAAAAAATTGATACTAACATATTCTTAGCCCCTTTGGCTGGATGTGCTGATTTATCTTTTCGCCTGGTAGCCCGGGAGTTGGGTGCCAGGTTTTGTTTCTATGAGATGGTTGACTCCAATGCACTGCTTTATCAAAAAGAGCCAAGGCGAGATATTCTAAAAACCCATCCTAAGGACCATCCTATTGCGGCTCAGCTTTTGGGATCGGAGCCCGAAAGGATGCTTGAGGCTGCAAAACGGCTCCTTAGTTTAGTAACACCTGAATTTTTAGATATTAACGCGGCCTGTCCGGCTAAAAAGGTATTAAAAAAGCGCTGCGGGGCTTATTTTTTAAAAGAGCCCTCTAATTTATACAAAATTATTGAAAAACTTTCTGCAAATCTAACTTTACCTATTACTGTTAAACTTCGAATCGGATATAATCTATTTGATCCTGACCATATAATTTCTATTGCTAAAAACTGCCAAAAGAGCGGGGCAGCGGCCCTTTTTGTCCACGGCAGGACCATGAAGCAGCGCTATTCCGGTAAAGTAAATTACGAGGCAATTAAAGCGGTCAAGGACAATACCACAATTCCTGTTTTTGGTTCCGGAGATATTTTAAGTCAGGAGTTAGCTCAAAAAATGTTTGATCAGACCGGCTGTGACGGGATTTTGGTTGCGCGCGGGGCAATGGGGAATCCCTGGTTTTTTTGTAACAAGAAACCCTCTATAAAAGAGAGGCTTGATACATTAAATAGACATTTATCCTATCTTGAAAAATATAAAGAGACCCGGGCCACCGCAAAATTGGGGCTGATGAAAAAAGCGGTTATGTGGTATTTAAAAGAGTTCGCAAATGCGCATGAGTTTAGAAATAGAATTAATGGATGCAAATCTATTGAGGAGATAAGGGCTTGCGTTTCTAAAATCATCTGAAATTTCCCTTTTATCCCAACGATATATATATGTGAGAATAAGACATAAGATAATATCATTTGATGCAAGGGAAGCTTTAGAAGGAATCGAAATTCCAGAAGCCAGAGAAATATTAAGTCTTTTTGAAACAAAAGGCATGAATACCAATATTGCAGCTCAAATTCGAATCTATGGTCTTCCAATAGCAAAGGTCTTAATACCCCGACTATTTAAGAGAGGAAAGCTTCAAGGGATTATTAGCAGCTTGTTTAGAAGAAGCCTGGCAGGATTGACTCCGGATGAAGCAAAACGAGTAATGCCGGAAATTGGATCAATGGTAGAGATTCCTGGGGGGAGATATACGCTTGGGGATGATGAGGGGGAATATGGTGATGAAAAACCAGAACACACAGTAGAAGTTGATTCGTATGCAATAGATATTTTTACAGTAACCAATGGACAATTCAGGGAAGCAGTTGCTGATTTATATGGTTTTAGAGAATTCTGGGTGGCGCAAGGCTGGCAATTAAAAGAAGATAAAGGATGGAGCCAGCCTCGATTTTGGGGAGATGAAAACAAAGAGAAATTCAATGGGGATAATCAACCGGTAGTCGGAGTTTCATGGTATGAAGCCTTTGCCTATTTAATCTGGAGGGGCAAGCAGGAAGGAATAGACTCGCAAGGATTCTTAACTGATAACTTTTTTGATTTGGATAAGATTTATGATAAAGCAAACAGCAGATGGATATGGGAAGGATATCGGCTTCCAACTGAAGCAGAGATAGAGATTGCGATAAGAGGTGGATTGGAAGGTGAAAAATACCCATGGATAGAAGGTCCTGAAGGGAAGGCGCATTATAACCAAGGCTATAATGGCGTAACCGTAGATGTAAATGATTCTAACTTTCCTGCCAATGGATATGGATTGCGGCATTCTGTGGGAAATGTTTGGATTTGGGGACTTGATTGGTTTGATAGCAGCTATTACCAACAATTGCAACAAGGGGTAGTTAGGAATTCCATAGGATTAGAAGATGGAAACAACCGAGTCGTCCGCGGCGGTTCCTGGTATAGTACGGCAGTCCTACTGCGAGCAGCTTACCGGGGCAACAACGACCCAGACGAACGCTACAATGATTTAGGGTTTCGCGGCGTCAGGACTTTATTATAACCCCTTTTACCTTTATTTCCTTGCCCCGAGCGAGCAGAGCGAGTCGAGGGGCTTTACACCTTTGAGGAAGTGGGGCGGGGGAGTTGATAATCCCTCATGTTATTACAAAAACACATGACCTCATCGAATGGTTTTTGCCGCTTATCTCAAAATTTCCGAAAAACCAAAGATTTACTTTGGGTGGGCGGCTTGAAAATAACCTCTTTGATTTATCATGAGAGTGGCTATGATATCAAGTGGCTTTTTCCCTTCCTGGAATTTTAACTAACTATTATCATTTTTGCAAAAGTGTCCGGAATTTCGTCAGTCCTTCGCCCTCACTTCGTTCGTGGCTACGGACTGCAAGCACACTTTCTTGTTTCTATTATGCAAAAAACGGCGTAGGCTTGCCCGCCGTAGCTTACAGAGCGAAGGCGGGAGAGAAAATTGCTAGGTAATAGGGGAAAGGAGGTACTAGAGATGAAAAATAGAATAAAGAAAAATGAATATAAAAGGTTGTTAGGAGAAATTAAACAGAAAATTTGTTCGGCACAGTATCAGGCATTAAGGGCTGTAAATAAAGAGCTAATAAGCCTCTATTGGGATATTGGAAGAATGATTACTGAACGTCAGAGAAAGAAAACGTGGGGTAAATCTGTGGTCGAAAAACTTTCCCAGGATCTTCAGGCTGAATTTGCTGGTATCTGTGGTTTTTCTGCCCGTAACATCTGGCGTATGAGGGATTTTTACCTAAATTATTACAAAAATAAAAAACTGCCACCATTGGTGGCAGAAATTGGATGGACCCACAATATAATTATCATGGAAAAATGTAAAGATGAGCTAGAACGAGAATTTTATATTCGTATGACGCGAAAGATGGGCTGGTCAAAAAACGTATTAATTCATCAAATCGAGAACAAGACTTATGAAAAAACGCTGCTTAATCAAACTAATTTTAATCTTACTATTCCTACGAATTGGTGTTGCCCGTTATAAAATGGTTTCTAAGCTACCGGATAAACTCAAGCGGGAGTTGCCAAGCCCAGAACAGATTGGGAAATTGATGAGAGAGATATGATTTTTCTTTTTTTGTTAATTCTGCCCTTCTCACGAGTTAGCTGCTTATTTTTCCTTTAAAAATAACATTTTAGAATAAGCCCAGACACAAAATATGCCTACTAGCAGAAGAAAAAGTGCAATCAATATTTCTGGCCATTCTCTGACAAACAGTATTAATGCGCCCCCCAGCAGGGTTATCATTATTCCTACAACAAGTCCAAACCATTTAAATGCCGGATGGTAGTTTTTTGCGGATTTTTGCATGTTTTCTGAATAGGTCACTTTTATTTCTGTGGTTTTATAGTTTTTTACTACCTGGTTGGCATAAAATTGCCAGCAGGCCGCCAGGAGAATACTTAGAAGGAAAAAGGGTAAATATGCTTTTGTTGTCAGCATAATGATTAAAATAACAAATGTGGCTATATATAAGTATTTTATCGAGTCTGCTATCTTTTTCTTTTCGGCTTGATTTGGGACAATCTTTCCTTTTGCAAATATCCCCCATGGATAAAAGGCATCTGATCCGTCTTCTAGTTTTTTAAACGAGTTTTCTATCATGGCATCAAGTATGTTCATTGTTTGTTTTCCTCCATGTAGAAATTATACCCTAATATTGTAAAAATAGAAAATATAGTGAAATTTTTCATATTAGTATGCGATAAAAACACATGAAAATTCCGGGATCTGGTATTGGCATTTCAAGGGCCTATTTGCAGCGGACATCGAGGCGGATTGTGCAGGGGCCACTCATGTGTATGGCCGTTGCAGACGGGGTGCAGGCTGCGCCGACTGATTTGCCCAGCCGATTTTTATCTGACCTCTCTGCAAATATAGATCCGAACGAGAAAATATTATATCGGGATAGCAATATTAACGAACTTATTACAATCCTTGGAAAAAAGAGAGAGAATTGTCCGGTTTTAGTGGGGGATGCCGGGGTTGGTAAGACCGCTATTGCAGAAGAGTTTGCCAGAAGGATTAAGGCCGGTAATTTAGTTGTAAAAGATCCGATTGGCCGGACCCGTTTTGATAAATCTACCCGTGTTATCAGCCTGGATGTTTCCGGACTACAATCCTTAACCAGGCAGGAGCTGGACGAAGAGATTAATCTTGTTTTAGATTTTGTAACTGCCGAAGAGAGCGCAGGACGCAAGATTATTCTTTTTATTGATGAGATCCATCGTTTGCCCGGAGATCTTTCAAGATTAGACCAGGCCCTGAAAGAGCCGACCGGAAAGGGGATTTTGCAAATTTTGGGTGCAACTACAGATACAGAATATGTAAGGACCTTTGAGAAGGACAAAGCTTTAATGAGAAGATTTCCCGGCGTGTTTGTCCCTGCTTTAAGTAAAGGTGAGACTATTCGGCTTCTTGAAAGTGTTTACACCTATTATGAAAAGGAACATGGGGTTGTTCTTCAAAGCCGAAAACTTATCAAAGAGGTGGTTGACTTAGCCTATCGCTATTTGGCAGACCGGGTTTTACCCGGATCGGCCATCACATTGCTTGATCATGCTTTATCTGCAGTATCAAAAAGACAGGAGAAAATGGCCAACAACTTAGTCGGAAAAAAGAAAATACTGCAGTCTTTGCTTGAATCCTATCTAACCCGCGAAACTTCCCCTGAACTTGAAGAGGATATTAATAAATTGGTTGGACAGGTTATTACCTTAAATGATGCCTTAAGTGAAGAAGTTGCCCAGACCAGAAAGATTGTAACAAAAGAGGATATCTTGCGGGCAGCATCTGAGATAAGCCGCCGGGATTTGGATGGAATCAGAAATGCCAGTAATCGCTCCAATTTAAGAAAACTTGCCGCACGGATGAAAAGGAGAGTAATTGGCCAGGATAAGGCGATTGATGAAATTTGTGACAAAATTATCCGTTCTAAAGTTGGTGTTTCAGAAGCAAAAAAACCGGTCTGTTCTGTCCTGATGCTCGGTCAAACCGGTGTTGGAAAGACCGAAATTGCCCGCCAACTTTCGGTGGAAACTCTTGGTGATGAAAATGGAATTATCCGTTTTGACATGGGGGAATTCCAGGAGCCCCATACAGTTTCAAGGCTTTTGGGATCGCCGCACGGGTATGTGGGATCAAGTGAGGGGGGAGAGCTGATTAAGGCGGTCCGCCGCAATCCTGAAGGGATAATATTGTTGGATGAGATTGAAAAGGCCCACTCGGATATCTGGATGGCCTTTTTTGGAATATTAGAAGATGGCACTGCGTCAAGCAGAACCGGAACAAAGGCAAGTTTTTCCGGAACCAAAATATTGATGACCAGCAATGCAACTCATGCGGTCTTAAAAACAATTCCGGCGATTGCTCCGTTTTTGAATCGTTTAGATGCAATAGTGACCTGTAATCAGCTGACTGAAGAAGATATGAAAAAGATTGTTCCGTTGCGGCTTCGGGAGCTTAAGCAACGATTGCAGAAGCAGGGAAATATTTTTGAATGGAGCGAGGCTGCAATAGATAAATTAGCTGAACTCGGTTTTGACGAGGAATACGGCGCCCGGCCACTCAAACGTAAAATTGACCAAATGGTGGGGAGCCAGATTACTGATCAGCTTCTCGATATTGAGCCTGAGGATATCAAGTCTAATGAAGCGATTAAATTTTCTCTTGATCTTGTAGATGACGAACTACTGGTTACCTCTAAAGTTGTTGAGCTGCCGGTTCCGCTGCAGCCTAAGCTAAGTGCGCAGACCAGTGTGGTTTTTGAGAGACTAAACGGCAGAGGAGAACAGTCCTCAAGTTCTATCTCGCTTGGAGAGATAGATGAATTGTTGGGTATTGATTCGCTTCCAGTCGACTTTTCAGTTGACGTACATAATGAGGACAAAGAAAACAGTAATTTTGTTCTTGCTCACATGAATCCCGAGGTTGCACCTCCGCAAGTTAAGAAGATAAAAGCTAATTTAAAAAAGTATTTAGAGCGTTTTGGGATTAAGCCCGAAGCGATTGAGACCTGCCTGGAATGGCTTGATATTTATACCGAAAAAGCAGTAGCTGCTAATCTCGACAGTTATCTTAAACGTGAATTTGGCCATCCTCTGAATAGTTTGCTGCGCGATCCCAATCTGGCCAATGGTGGCCGGGATAAACTGGCAACAATTTTGAAAGATGCACAGGGAAAAGAGGTTAAAGTTTCCTTTGGTCAGGAAAATGATGAAGGGATTGTTATTTTTATAAGTAACGAGAGCCGCATGTCAGCCAAAGAGAGGCTGGCTATGGAGACGATGCTGGACGAGTGCCCAGAGGGCGAAGATGATGCTATGGAATTTTATCACGATAAAATGGCAGCCGGGGTTGAACTTGATCTGGGTCTTCTTACCGTTTTATCAGAGCTTAAGCAGGCCGGCTTGCGCATGCTCTTTGAAAGGGTAGAGGGGAGGACCGGTTTTCTTTTAAAAATACCTGCACCCAGGATCAGGGTAAACGAGGGTCATGCCGAGATCTATGATAATAATTATGAAAAGGGGGTTGGTTTAAAACAGGTTGAAGATGCAATTTCTGAGGCGATTCCTGCTTTTATTCATCATCCGGAGCGCCGGGAGATGATTTTTGACTGGTTAAGGAATTTTATTCAAAAAGGAAAGGAAATTAACGTCCAAAACCATTTTCCTCATTTATCAGAGGGGGAGCCGATTGCCTGGGATGAGATCCGCCATAGGAAGGTGGGAATTGTTTGGACTGTTGAAGACGGGGTCTTAAATATTAAGATTCAATGTGAAGGAGCATTGCCAAAGGTTTTTGCTTATCTTGAACAAAAACCAAAGGATCTTGAAGCCTTAGTCGCTCTTTACGAAGCAGATGAAGAGGGGGTTAGCTTAACTGACATGATGCTTTTGCACCACACCTTAGTTGAGAACCGTTTCTTAACTGCTATTGAAACATCGGATTCACATACAACCTTTTCTTTGTCCGGTCGTGTTTCGAGAAAACCAGGCGATCCAGAAAAACTAGAACAGTTACTAGGAAATTTCTGGGGTTTTGATGTTCCGGTGGAGGAGCGGCCCGAATTATATCGTATCCTTTGTGCCCGAGATAATCCGGATGGGGCAAAAGGACTTCGGGTTACATTTATTATGCAGATGATGCAGAGTTTGCAGAGAGGCATTCCTCGTCACGAGAAGGAAAATCTTTTAAAATCTTTACTCGAAATAGATATTCCAGATGCTGTCGGTGCAGATCTAAAGAGAATCCTTTTGGGATTGTCTTCACATAAAGAATTATGTAAAGAGGTCATTAAAAAAATGGAGGAAAACAATGTGTGAACATGCCAGGTTAACAATTTATAGTGCGTTCAAGAATATCCAGAATCGGACCAAGCTAAAGCCGCTTTTGATGGCAAATGGATTTTTTTCTTCACGATTAGGCAAAATGGTTAGATCTGATCCGGCCTTTCGAGGAGCCAGGGTAAATATCCACCGCCTAGAAGAGGTCTCGGCCGATATAATCCAAAAATTTGGCCAGGCAATTCAGGGTGAAAGCTTTGATTGTGAATCTTTTGAAGAGACTCTGGCTGCCGCAATTCTTGATAATAGTTTTGCGCTCTCAGGAGTTGATATTAGTAAAAAAGCTGTTTTGAGATTAATTCGAACTGTGGTGGTTGATCCCAAAAAGAGGACATTAAGTATGTGGCTTTCCGACTGGAGCAGAAGTAGTGATGCCCGCTTTGTTCACCGCAGCCGGACCGGAGCAGAGCAGGAAGAGCAGGGGGTTTGCAGCGCGCCGGAGGTTGAATTGGGTGTTGGAGCAGAGAGAGTTGCAAATGGAGATGATTCGACAGAGCCTTGTGGTTAATGATGATTAATGAAAATACAAACAGCAAAAACAAATTTGTTAAGCAAAAGTCTGACAGACTTTGGAATAATAAAGCCTGCCACCCGCACCTGTTTGTATCAAATCACCTCACAATTTGCCCATTGGCTTAGTCGGGAGATCCATCAAAGAGAAGGACTTTTTGTCCCTCCCCAAAATCTAATCGGATCCATTAATCATTCCTTAAGGTTAGCCTTAACCAGTCCTAATTCTGATCAAGAAAAATCTTTGACCGGTCTTTTTGTTCTGCATCTTCAGGAGGACTTGTTTGCTGACCGACCGGATCTGACAGATGAAAAATTAGCACTTTTAGTTATCAAAAGCGGTTTTTTTGCCAAATTTCAGGATTGGCTGGTACTGGAAGGGATTAAAGAGATCGATCTTATTAGAATTGCACGAGTTTATGAGATCAATCATAAAGATTTAGCCCGGGCCAATCTTTATTACAAAGAGGCGGTCCGGCGCTATGAAAAAAATAACGGGGTCTCTCCAGCAGCCTATCTTGAAGCCCTGCAGGCCTTATGCCGCAATGAGCCTGAGAATCCAGAATGGGCTGCGAAGTTTCGGGCGGCAGAAGCAAGTGTTTTAGAACCTGTTTCAACTCTCCCTTTTCCAATAATTATTGCTCCGCTAGCGCAGGAGAGAATGTGGGGAAACATTAAGGAGAATGCTGGTAAATATTTGAGCGGAGACCATAGTATTGATGCTTGTATCTATATTTTTTGCCGCCTGGCAAACGAGGAAGACCGCGAGATACTAAATGAGGCATTACCAAATAAGTTAATTAGTGAGTGGAAACGTACTTCTGAGCAAGATTTGCTTTTTGATACTTTTTTGAGGTTTATGACTACCGATGATTTTATTGAGATTACCAGGGTTTTAGATAGTCCAGAGAAACAACAACTATATACACCGCTGACTCTGGTTAGAAAGATGAAAAAGCGCGAGTTTATTCCCCAGCTTTTGAAAATTGCCTACTATAACGAAGATATTATTAATGGTTATCGGACTTATGCCGAAGAGATTTTGCTGGAACTGTTTACTCATGACGATCTTAATTTGTTATTTGATTTATTGCCTGGAAGACATTACGAATTGGCCCGCCAGGGGATTTTAAAAGTACTCACGCTGGCTGATCGTGATGAAATATTGAGGCGACTTGATAATCCAGCGCGTGATTATTGTTTGTCAACCTATCTTTTGGGACTTGCCAAAATTGGTAGACATAAAGATATTACTTTAGTCTTGCCCTATCTGGGACGAGAGAGAAATATTGCAAAAGCCTGTGCCAGGGTTATCTCTGCCCAGGCTGTAAATGAAGATCTCCCCCTTATTAAAAAAATGCAAAATCATGTCTCTTTAGAGGTCAGGGGCAGAGGCGGTATACGCCTTATTTAGATTGGGGAGCCCTTTGGCTATGGAAGCAGGAATTGCAGTACATCAGCAAGATAACTATCAAGGTGGTGTGGTAAGAAACCAGATAGCAGAATTATTAATTGAGCATGCCACTCCGTCTGATTTTAATAGACTTTCTGCATTAAACTGGCAAATAGAAAAAAAGCTTATAAAACGTGGAATTATAAAAAAATCTTCTGATTTTAATCAAGATAGAGTTGCTGCCATGATTTATGGAGGGGACTTAAAAGAGAAAGAAGAATTTGTTTCATCTATTACGGAAGAAGATATCCTAACAGACCGTTTTAATTTGCGAAAAATGCTGGCTATGCCTTATCAGGCTATTGTCAAAGTCGCGCTAAGAATTATTGAAAAGTTTAAAGCCGAAGAGTGTTTTTCTGATTTATTGGCTGCCTACAGGGGTGTTTATCAGCACGATCGGCATGACCCCCACAAATGGGGATATCAATCAGCCCTTTATGATGTGGCAACACTTTCTGATCTTTCTGATATAGAGAGTATGCTCTCTGATCCGCATAAAGAAATCAGAAGGAGCGGGGTTGCGATTGTCAGGAAACTAAAAGCCTGGCAGCTTATTCCAAAAATCAGGCCTTTGGCTAAAGATGGGGATTCTTTTGCAAAAAACGCTCTGTTAAGGTTTTCCGCTGAATATGCTGATTGGGATACAGTCAATAGATTTTTGGCTGACAATAACTCATACGTCCGGCAAGAGGCAAGAGAGGCTTTTGCAAAAATTGCAGATCCAGAAAGAAATCTTAATTTATTGTCCGCTATGCTAAAGGATGAGAATAAACATAAGAGAACAGCTGCTGCCTATGCTTTGGCTCATCTTTTGAAGGATAAGGCGGAGGTGGAGATCCCTCTACCGGATGGTACAGGGCAGGTTGCGCTTGGATATTATCAAGCTCGATCTACTCCCCCGACCATCTCTCAAATGCTTGATGCCGCCAGGGAATTGCTTGGTTCACCAAAGGAAGAGGTTGTTGCTCCCCCTACATCTCAAGAAGATCAAAAAGAAGCGCTTGATCTTGATTCAATTACAGATTTACTTATGCATAAAGAGCAAAGCTATAGAATTGCCGGTGTAGCTGCGGCAATTAGATTGGGGGATGCTTCTCTTTTGCCCCTGGTAAAAGCAAGGCTTAGTGAGTTCGAACAAAAGACGTATATTGATGAAGTCAAAGCTGCCACTCGAATAATTATGGGGTTTGTCGCGCAACACGGTAGCCGGGATGATCTCCCTTTTATTGAACGCTATATGGAGATGCCCGGTGCAATTGAGGCTTTTGTAGTGCATGCGGATGCGAGAGAAGTAGAAAAAGCAAAAAGTTGGATTAAAGCATTAAACACGGATAAAGAAAGGCAAGGGAAAGCAGCAATAAAACTATTGTGCAAGCTGGACCACAGAGAAGCTCTATCAGATTTAATGTTAAATTTTGAAAATAATAGTAGTGTATACAATTTTTACACCGAGTTGTTTGGGGCAATAGTCCATTTTGAGGCAAAAGAAGAAAAACCGAAAATTATTAAGGTGCTTCAAAAAGAGAGTGGTTTTTATGAAAAAGATAAAAATGCTGCAATAGAAGCCTTGGCAGCACTTTGGGAAGAAGAGGATCTGAAGAAATATCAAGAGGCTGTTGCAGAGGGAAAAATAAAACGGACCGAATATACGGCTTATTTTAGGGTGTTACAGGCAAGAGCCCCAAAGATTGCACTTATGCTTGCAAGAAAAAAGTTGCGGGAAATTATGACCGGATCCGGTTATTTGTGGAATGGTGGTCTTTCAATAGAAATATTAAAAGAGCTGGGGACAAGAGAGGACCTGCCGATGTTGTTTGATCAGTTGAGCCATCCGGATGAGAAGATACAAAAGCCTTGTGCGGAGGCAGTATGGGGAATAGGGGTTAGGTTATAGGGTATAGGGGATAGTATGAAAACAGGAACCGTAAATACAAATCAAATAAGCACTTTTTTGACCGGGCGGAAGATTAATCCGGCCGGGCGAATGGAATTTTATGGCCTTTGCACCCGCTTTGCGCAAGAGTTTTCCCGTCTTTGTGTAAAAGAGGGTTTTCATGTTTCAGCCGATCCAATTTATAAATCTGTAACAGAATTTATTCTTGACAGCAAATCCTGGGAAAAAATAAATTCATTAAGGCTTAGGGATAATTTAGCTGACAAATTACACAAGGATATATTTTCAGAACGTTCGGATTTTAATAAAGGAAAGGTAAGAACCTTATTCGCCGAAACCCATTTTGCAACAAAATTATTTGACTGGGCAGCAGTGCAAAATTTCATAAACCTTGATCTGGTAAGCACAGCAAAAGATCTTGCAAGAGATGGGGAGACTGATAGTGCGATTGCATATTACAGGGAGGCAGTAGCCAGGTTTGAGAGAAGAGAGGGCTCGATGGCAGATTATTTGGAGGCGCTGCAGGGTTTATGCCGGATCGATCCGGATAATCAGGGATGGATTGAGAAACTTAAAGGGGAGGAAGAAAAATTACAAAAACTTACTCAATCTGCCGCTGCCCCAGAAATTTTTCTTGCTCCCGAGGCACAAAGAGAGGTTTGGGGGAAGATAAAAAAGATCTGTCGCAATTTATTAAAAGAAGATGATCCAAATCATGCTCTTTTTTCTATCTATGCTCGTCTGGCTGAGGAAAAAGATAAAGATGAGATAAGAAAAGTATTAAATAAACATATTAAATACGATCAAGATCGCAAGATTTGCAAAGAGCAGCTCTTGCTTTTGGATACCTATATAAAGTATATGACTCCAGGCGACTTCCAAAAGGTTATAGCTGCTCTAGACGATCAAAGAAGAGGCAGCATCTCTTTTGCCTTAGCCCTGGTTCAAAGAATCAAAACACGCGAAGTGATTCCGCAACTGGTCCAATTTTTTAAAAAGGGTGGAGGAGATAGTGTTTGGTGGGCCAATCGAGATATTTTGTTGAATGATTTATTTGATCATAATGATCTTCCCTTTTTATATGAATTATTGAATCACCAGGAAGATTTGCAGAATTTTGCCACCATAGCTCGTCAATATGGTTTGGGTGAGGCCGGAGAAGACTATTTGCGGTCATTAGCAAGAGATGGTTTGCTAAAGGTACTAGGTCCAAAGGATAGCGATGATCTTCTTTTGCGTTTAGAAAAAGCTTCCGGTTTTAGTCTGGCGACTCTCTTATTAGGATTAGAAAAAATTGGATCAAGAGATGATATCCAAATAGCAGGAGAGTACTTAGGGAGAGAAGAAGATATTGCTTATGCCGCTGCAAAGGTCATAGCTACTCATGCAACTCACGAGGATATTGGTTTACTCTCTGGGATGGAGCGGCACGTCTTTCCCGGAGTTAGAATGGAGGCGATGCGGGCGCATCTTAGATTGCGAACTGCCCTCTCTATGCCCGCAGTAGTCAAAATCTTTAATAATGCCCCCTATGATTCAGATGATAAAAATGTCAGGGGAGAGAAGGAAGAGCTAAAGGATTTGGTTCTCTCTCATGCTATAGCCGAAGATATTGAGGCACTTGCCGGTTTGGATCACAAATTTAGTGAAGTAGAAGAATTAATGAGTGAGCTCAAAAAACGTTTTGGTAGAAAAAGAGGTGCTGATCCTACGGTAGAACATGCAAACTTGTGGACTGGGGATTGCAAGGCAGAACAATTTGTTCCATTGGTTAAGGAAGAAGATTTGATAGATGATCGCTTTAATTTGCGTCGAATGCTTTTTGATCCAAGTGATGCGGTTTTTAAGGCTGCGGTAGAGATTATTATAAAATATCAGCCGACCGGATGTTTTAATGACTTACTCGAAGCTTATAAGTTTGGAGTGGAATATATTCAAAACCGCAGTGGTTTGATTAGGGCTTACCATCTGAAAGATGTTCTTTTTGCGGTAGCTTCTCAAGATGATCTTCCTCAAATAGAGCAGATGCTTGAACCAGACTTTCCAAAAAAATGGGACAGAGTCGAAGAAGAAAATGAAAAGCTTTTGGCTTTGGGAATCAGTTTAATCTCTAAATTAAGGGCCTGGCAGTTGATTCCAAAAATTACCCCTTTAGCCAATGATGGAAATATCGAAGCCAAGTTGTGCATGTTTGGGTTTGCAGAAGATATTAAAGATTGGTCAGCCGCAGTTGATTATCTTGGTGACCGTGAACCAGCGGTGGCACAAAAGGCAGTTGAAGTATTGATAAATATTTCAACTCCGGAGAAGTTATCTAATTTCAAGGAGATGTTAACCAGTTCCGGAACGCCTTATCAATACGCAGCAGCAGAAGTACTGGCGGCAATGTTACAAGTTAAGGATCTACCACAACAAGAGGAAGACCCTGTACCGAATGGTACAGGGCTTGGGTATAATACCTATTCTCCTCCCACAAAAATTTCTCAAATGTTGGATGAGATAAAGAAATTATTGGAGAATACAGCTGATGTTCACCGTATCAGCGCTCTTTTGAATGTAGTTAATGTACTGGATATTCAGTTAAGTGATAGCCAGGTCAGAAGATTAATAGAAATATGTAATAACTGGCATGGTCCGATTACTAAAAAGGTTTTAGCACTGGCTGCAAAGAGGGGAGCTTCAAAATATCTTCCAGCGGTTCTAAAGATGGTGGATGCGCAGGAGTGGAGGCTTGTTTCGGATTACCTGGATCAGATTGTTGAGATTTATCGAACGGTTGGTCTCCCTAAGATAAGAAAACAATTAAGGAGCAAGAGTGCAAAGAGACGAGCTGTTGCAGTTGCAGCGCTTGGAGAATACGGAGAGCAGAGCGATGTTGCTAGAGTAGAAAAGATTTTGTTGAAGAACATAAAAGATGATCGCGTTTCTGCGAGAGCCTATTCAAGGATGGCAGCTCGAGGTTTGGATATGGGAGATGTGCGGGGGAAGATGCTCCAGGCTTCTGGTTCTGCCAGATATGCTTATGCCAAGGCTTTTGTTATGCAGGCTAGCAAGGATGATGCAGTCTTAATTAGAAGAATGCTAACTGACCAAAAAGAGTATTTACGAGCAGCAGGGATTGAGGCTGCAACAAGATTAGGAATGGCTGATCTTTTGCCTACAATTCGAGCAAGGCTACAAGATAGAGGTGGTTTTTTAAGCGATCCACCCAAGTCAGTGCTCCTGCCTGCCGTTGCGTTTGTAAAAGAGCTTGGTGGTAGGGAAGATCTGGACCTGGTCAAAGGAGCGGTTGGGCGAGGGATCGAAAGGGCTGATGAGGCCTTTTTAGCCCATGCAACTGAAGAGGATTTAGAAAAGGCTAGAGAATGGACCAAAAAGGATGAGGATTTTAATCACAATCCCCGTTTTGTCCTTTTAGGAATCAGACTATTTGTCAAATTTAATCAGACCGAGGCAATACCGATAATAAAGTACTGGTTAAAAAGAGGGAGTCACATTGATGGATTTACAAAAACCTTGATTGAAGCGTTAGTCCAGCTTAGTCCAAAGGAAGACAAAGAATATCTTATTAAATTGGCAGAGGCAGCTCGCGTTAGCCTAAAGGCAGTTATTGCCGGCTTAACCACCTGGTTTGAAGAATCAGACATAGAGAAGTATCGCGATGCAATATTAAAGGGGGACAATTTATCTCTTGTTTATCTTGCAGTGCTTTCGAAAAAAGCTCCAGAAGTTGCGCTTGAAGTATCTCGCCAAAGGTTAAAAGAGTTAACCACCCCGTCCGGATATTTTTATCCCTGGGATAGTCTGAGCAAATATGTAAAGTGTTTAGGTGAATTGGGAGATGAACAGGATTTGCCAATGCTCTTTATTCAATTAAGTCATAGTAATGCCGGCACTGCATCTGATGCAGCGAAGGCTTTTGGGAAGATCCTCCCCCGCGTAGCCAAAACAAAAACATGAAAATAACAACAACAAAACCAATAAGTAAATATTTAGCCGAACAAGGGATTTCGATTCCAAAACGAACCCGTTTATTTCAGCTGGTATCTAATTTTGCCCAGGATTTTAGCCGCAGCTGTCACAGTGAAGGATTTTGGATTCAACCTTCAAGAATTGAAACTACTACTCTAAGTTTTTTTAGGGGTTCAATAATAGGGAAACAGCTTAGTCCCATAGATATGGCAAAGACTTTTTGTGATCGATTAAAAGAGACCCTTTTTGCCGGGAGACAGGATTTTACGCCAGAAAAGATTGAAAACTTGGTTTCTGAGACCGCTTTTCTTGATAATTTACATGAGTGGGCAGAGCTTGAGTACTATGAAAGAATTGTTTCTAGGTTTGAAAAGGGGAATGCCTCATTGTTTGACTGCATCAAAGCCCTGCGTGCTTTGGCAAAGCTTGATCCTACAAACCCTAAATGGGTTGGATTATTGCGGCAGGAAGAAAAAAAACTTGAGGTGCTTTTGCAGAGAGCAGTTTCAGCTGTATCTATTACTCCGGCCCCTCTTGAGCAGCAGCGGATTTGGAGAGAGATAAAGCCAATAATTGAAAATATACTAAAAACCAAATATGAGCCGGATCCTTCTTTTTATTTAGTCTATTCTCGTTTGGCGGGAAAGGATGACATTGAGGCCATGAAACAGATATTGTTAAATAAGTTTCATGGAGGGAGGTATAATTTTGAGCTCCCCTGGCAAAAGATAGAATTTATTGATCTCTTCTTAGAACATGCTTCGTCACAAGATGTCCTTGAGGTTATTGCTGAGATTGGAAATAAAAAGTTTGCTCCGATCTATCTGGCGCACAGGTTAAAGTACAAAGAGGCGATCCCTGCACTTGCAAAGGTTGTAAAAGAAAATGCCCCTCTTGCACTTTGTGCCTTAAACACTTTAATAGATCACGATGGTCTTGAGCTTTTGCTAATTTGGATTTCAAATAAAAAGGAGGGGCTTAGAGAATTTGCCGGCGAAAAATTAGTTGAGCTGGTTTTGCCGTCAGATCTCCCCCTTTTATATCAAAAAATAGAAGATGCTCCAGAAAAAGCGGCAGTTGCTATTTTTGCTGCAATAAGAAAGGTTGCTGATCGGCATAATATTGGAGATGTAAAAAAATATCTTGGAAGATCAGAAAAATTAGCCTGTGCTGCGGCGGAGGTCATTTATGCACATGCAACGCTAGAAGATATTGCTTTGCTAGAGGAGATGCAGGGGCATATGTTTCAAAAAATAAGAGAAGGGGCTAAAAGCGCAATTGATCGACTTAAGGGCGTTGGGAATGCAGAAGAAGGCCCAGGGGCAGGAAAAGGAGAAGGGAAGGATCAGGAAAAGGAAGAGAACGTTCCGATTGAAGTGGCGCATGAGTTGTTGTGGGAGGATAAGCGAGATAATCCGCCCTTTGCTTTAAAAGGATTGATTACAGAAGAAGATATAATAAGTGATCGTTGGAATCTTCGTCAAATGCTCTTTGATCCGTGTGGGAGGGTTGTTTTGGCAGCACTAGATGTTATTAGATTATTTTCTCCAGGAGATTGTTTGGAGAATTTGGTCGAAGCCTATAAATTTATTTCTAAGCAGCATAATAGATATGCTGATCATCAAGCAGGTGCGAAGAATGCTATTTTTACAGTGGCTACTCTTGCTGACCTGGCGGTGATTGAAAAGATGCTTGCTGATGAAGATGAGAGGATTAAAACTTTTGGAATTGAGCTGGTTTCAAAACTAAGAGCCTGGCAGTTTATCCCCAAATTTAAGGGCTTGACTCAAGAAGATCGGGATGATAATAATGCTGTTAGAGAGCGAAAAGCTAGTGCAAAACTGACAGTTTTGGAGTTTGCAAGGGAGATCAAGGACTGGTCTCAAGTTGTTGAATATTTACTTAATACTAACTATTTGCAAAACAAGAAGGTTGCTGAGAGAGCCGCAGAAATTTTACCCGAAATAGCTACAATAGATCGGCTTGCTGCGTTAAAAGAGTTGTTGGATGTTTCTGATTCTGATAGGGCCGATATACCAAGGACAGCCGCACGTGCTTTGGAGCAGCTTTTGGTACCGAGAACAAAGGAAAAAGAAGAACCTCCAATTTCGGAAAAACCAAAATTAAAATTAGGATATAACCAAGATAACGTTCCAGAAAGTGCTTCAAAGATACTAAATGGGGTAGAAGGATTGCTTAATTCTCCTCGATTGGACAATGTTGCAGCTGCTCTGATAATTTATGAGAATCTGCATTTGAGCCTGACTGATTCTCAAATGAAACATTTATTTGGCATTGCTCCAAAGTTAGAGCGATCAGCCCGACTTAGACTTTTACGTCTTGCGGTTAAAACAAAAAACCCTAAGTTAATTCCCTCCATTTTAGAAATTGCAGAGAAGGTTGGCTGGAGTGGATATTCGTGGGAAAAAGAAAAGGAGGCGGCCAATATTGCTGCGTTTGAAAATATCTCTTTGATTTATTCAAAAGAGGATCTTGATCAGGTTCGAAAGGAGCTAAAAAGCAAAACAGTAGCTAATCAGCGTGTTGCAGTTGCTGCCCTGGGCCGTCTTGGAGAGAGCAGTGATCTTGAACGGATAGAGGAGAGTATAAGCAATGGAGAGCTAAGTATCATTGCTCGCCAGAGTTATTTTAAACTACTCTCTCTTGCTGATTTGCCGATGGTTCGCCAAAGGTTTTTAGCTGATTTTGATAACATTTTTTTTGCAAAAGCTTTTGCCAAGCTTGCAACAGCAGATGATGCTCATATAATCGAAAGAATGCTCTCCTACAAAGAGCTCAAGATAAGGGCAATTGGGATTGGGATAGCAGAAAGGCTAAGTCTAGTCCAATTCTTACCTAGTATAAGAGTACGGTTAGCAGAACATATACAAGGGATAACTGAGCCGGCCATGAGATTTGTAAATAAATATGGAGATCAATCTGATCTTTCTTCCCTAAGCTCTATCCTGGGTTATGCTATTCCCGGAAACACAGAAGCTTATTTGAAACATGCAACGGAGGATCAATTAAAAAATGCAGATAGATGGTTGAAACGTACAAGTTATAGTTGTCAGCCTGGCCTTGTAGAGGCGGGGATAAGATTATATGTAAAATTTAAGCGGACAGATGCTCTGGAAAAAATTAAGAGTTGGATCGGATCTGAACATATTATTGCCGTCTGTTTGAAGGCCATTGTCGCATTGGGTCTTGCGAGTCAGGAGAAATTATTTCTTCTTGAAAAACTATCAAAAGAAGCTGAAAAAAATCAATACAAAGACTTCCCTGATAGAGATGTTTTGGCATGGGTTGAGGTTCTGGTTTCTTTTTTTGAGAAGAGTGATATTGAGAAAATGAGAGTGAGAATTTTAAGTTCTGACTGCCACAAAGATGTGCGTTTGATCTATTTTGCCGTTTTGAAGAAAAAGGCTCCTCAAGCTGCTTTACAGATTGCCCGGGAGAGATTTAATCAATTGATGACCAGATCTGGTTATATTATTTTGGATGATCCGGCTCTTTTTGAAATTTTGGGGGAGTTGGGAGATGAGTCTGATCTGCCGATGCTTTTTAAGCAAATTACGCATTATGATTTTAAGATTGCAAAAAATGCAGCGGAGGCGTTTTCACGCGTAGCCACCCCTCTTAGGGGTGGCATGGAATAAAATGAAAATTACAGCGACAAAAACAATAGGACAGAATTTTGAGAGAAAGGGAATTTCGATTCCAAAACGGAGTGAATTGCTTCAACTTGCCACCCGATTTGCTGAGGAGTTTAGTAGAAAGTGTCACAGAAATGGTTTCTTTATAGCTCCGGCTAAAATATATAATACTACGGAAGATTTTCTTAAAGAAGGGCCCCTGGATCGGCAAACCTGGATGGCTGCCGGGAACTTGAGCTTTTGCGGCAAATTAAAAAGTAGTCTTTTTAAAAAACGCGAGGATTTTCCTATCGAAAAAATCGAGCAATTAGTAGAAGAAACTAAATTTCTTACCAACCTCTTTGATTGGTGCGTAACTGTTGGTTTGCTTTCTATTGACTTGGTAGAGGCGGCCGAGCGAATGGCGGAGGGAGAGGATATTGAGCGGGCTGTTTTGTATTTTAAGGAATTTGTTGCAAGATATGATAAGAGACCCCTTTCAGTTGAAGACTATTTTAAAGTCCTTAGGGCATTAGCCCGGCTTGAGCCGGAGAATGGGGAGTGGGTTGATAGAATCTTGGCAGAAGAAGAGAAATTGAACAAGCTTGCAGATGCTGCTAAACCAGAGATAACACTTGCCCCCTTTTTGCAAAAAGAATTATGGGGAGAGATAAAAGGACTTGTTTTTGAAATCATGAAAGAGAGCCCCTCTCTGCTCGGTTACAGAATATTAGAACACCTGATTGACGAAGAAGATAAAGATTTAGTTATGGCATTAATTAAAGGGGATGATTGGGTTGGCGAGTTTGAATTTCCAGAGAGAGTATCAAAGTTACTTGATCTTTTTATAAAATTTGCAGCTCCTGACGAGATTGCAGGGGTACTTGATGAGATTTCGTCAAAAGAGAGGCATCGAGTATTTTTAGCCTGCCATTTAATTTTAAAACTTAATTATCGTGAGGCTATTCCAAACTTAATTGAAAAAGCTGGTATTGGAAGCGTTCATCCGGATGATTATTTAAACAAGCAGATCAAAGAAACATTGTTAACACTTACAACCCATGATGACATTGCTCCTCTAATTAATATTTTAGGTGATCTCAGCAAGAGATCAAATGAATATAGGATTGGGTTAGTTGGGGATCTATTAGTTGATCTGGCTAAACCCGAGGATCTTCCTTATTTTATCTCTACTTTAGCTAAATCAAAGGGAGTTCAAACGGTTGTAATCTTAAAGGTAATTAAGGAAATCATTGACCCAAAACAAAGAGTCGATATTAATATTTTTGTGCCGTATTTAGAGCGAAGCGAGGAGATAGCTACAGCTTCCGCAAAAATTATTGCCGCGAATGCGACAAAAGAGGATGCTGCTCTTCTTACTCGGATGAGAGAGCATGTTTATGATGATGTTACACATGAGGTGTATGAAGCAGAAAGACGGCTTGGCTTAAGAGATGATGATGGCTTTTACGAGATTTTTTCCGGGAAGGAGGAAAAAAAAGATGCGAAGAGTCAATATGCACTTTTGTGGGAAGGGGAGGAGAACTCTTTTGTGGATTTTGTTACAGAAGAAGATATTAAAACAGATCATTGGAATTTACGTAGAATGTTGTTTGTTCCATATTCTAGGGTTGTACTTGCGGCATTTGAAGTTATCCAGCGCTTTTTGCCTGACAATGTTTTTCAAGATTTGGTGGAGGCTTTTAAAGCAGGAGATTTTGGGGTTGACGGCACAATGTTTTCCTTAGGGGTTATTCATGATGCGGCTACGGTTGAAGATTTACCGGCTGTCCAGAGAATGCTAAAAGATAAGAATGAACATATTAAGGCGGTTGCTGTCCGGATAGTTAGAAAACTAAGGGCCTGGCATCTGATCCCGCAAGTTAAAAGAACTGCAATGAATTATGGAAAGAAAACCCTTATTGCTTTTTCAGAGGAGATGAGGGATTGGGAGAGTCTTTGTGGTTTTTTAAATGACTCGAATGAGGAGGTTGTTCTAAGCGCCAAAGAGGCATTGGCTTCTATTGCAAAGACAGATCATCTTCCCCAATTAAAAAAGATGCTTTCGGATGAAAATCAGAATGTTCGGGAGGCCGCTTTATTGGCTCTTAATGGGATATTAGGAAAGGACAAGGTACAGGATAAGGAGAAGGACAAAGGGGAGGGTCAGGAGAAGGTTGAAAAAATTAAACTTGGATACAACTATACTACTCCTCCGACTAAGCCATCTAAAATGCTTGAAGAAGTTAGGGCAATGATTGAGAGACCTGGGGAGAGAATGATCAAAACCGCCCTTTCTGTTCTGAGTGATTTGGGAGAAGATATTCCCTCTTCATTTATAGATCATATTTGGGGATGGAGCTCTTTGCCTTCTCTGGACGACTATCTTAAAATAAAGAAATATTTGCAAATCTTTGCTAGAAATTATTCTGAAGCCGATTTAGATCATCTGCGAGCTGTTGTTCGAAATAAGGAGAGCAAGGAAGAGGAAAAAGCAATTGCACTTTCTGCCCTTAATAGGCTAGGGAATCACGACGATTTAGTTCTATTCAAAGAATATTTAGAGAAAACAAAAATAGACAATGCAGTGGCGGTAGTAGTTGCAAATGCGTTTGCCTCTTGTGCAATAGCGGATGATCTCCCTTTAATAAAAGAGATGCTTTTGCACAACAATCTATTTTTTAGACTGGCAGCAATTTTTGCCGCAACAAAGTTGGAATTGACTGAGCTTTTGCCTATAATCAAAAATAGAATGAATGACACATATGATCGTGTAAATAGAGATAAGGAGGCTGCCCCTTTAATAGATTGGGCGGTAATTGATTTTTTACATAAATTTGCTTCCCGAGAAGAGGCTCTCCCCTTGCTTGAAGAGAAACTAAATCCTGAGGAGCCATATTTCGAAGATGCCTATGTTAAATTTGCTACAGAAGAGGATTTGGAAAAAGCTTTGGAGTGGTTGGAAGGAGATTGTGAAAAAAGAGCAGCTGGAATTAAAATATGCGTCAAGTATGGGCATAGCGCAGCCTTAGAAAGAATAAAAAAAATGCGTCCAGCAGCATCGGGAAAGCTAAAAGGGATAATTTGTTGGGCCATAGCAAAGCTTGGTTCAACTGAAGAGAAGGATTCTGTGCTAGGTGAGTACAAGCATGTTTATTTTGGAGATGAGACATCAAGGGAATTAGCGCAAGGACTGGTTGATCTTTGGAGGGAATCAGATTTTGAATTTTATTCTGAGGCGGTTCGAGAGGGAACAAGGGATGGCTATATGGGTAACAATAGAGATATGGTTAAAGTCTTTTATCGTGTTCTTTGCCATATTAAACCGGATGTTGCCCTAGGAATTGCAAGAGATAAGTTGCAAAAGCTGCTAACCCCATCCCTCTATCTTAATCATGAGCCCAGTATTGATGTCTCTTTTGAAATTTTAGGAAAACATGGAAGTGATGAGGATTTACTCCTTATTTTTAATCAGTTAACCCATCCTGACCATAGGGTAAGAGAACCAGCAGCACGGGCGTTTGGAATGATATTCATGCGGTCTGACTCCTCGAATTAATATGCCTCCACAAAGCCTGGTCTGTAATTCGTTTGGTCTGATCTATTCTTTCCTGGATGATAGGGGTGATTCCAACCGGAGCCTGAAACGGACGATCGCTTATAAAAGTTATGTAAATTTCTTCTTCTTTGCTTATTAATAATTTGCAGTTAAAGTTTCCGGCCGCGCCAAATGATTCTTCTAAAGAGTTAGCTAGTTTTAACAATATAGTATCTATTTTTACGATCATTTCTTCGGTAATTGTCCCATCGTCCCACAATTCTTTAATAATGGTCTGCCTGCCGGTATAGCCGGGGGTGACGCCGACATGCACCCTGCTTTCCCTGGTCTCTTTTGGAATTCTTACCACTCGCTGAACTACCCTGGGCTGTCCCAGATGGTCTTTTTGCACTACGCAATCTATTATAAATGGTTTTCCTCCGATCGTTCTTAATGGTTCTATTTTCTCCTGAACCGTATAGGTTTTTTTTCCGTCTAGTTGAGGGATGATTCCTTCTGCCTGCGCTCTATCACTTATCTCTGTCGGTTCCGATAAGAAGTCGCTTTCGTCTATAAGTAAAACAGATTTGTGTTGTTGTAATAATCCGGGTATTATCTTAAGAAGTGATTTTTTTTCCGCATGATATTCTGCTTTAGCTACATATTTTGCCAATTCGGGATTCCGATCGATTCTCTCCAGCAGATGGGCCATACTACGCGCCGCCATTTCAAACTTTAGCGAGTTTATCCCATATTCGTTAAGCAGTGCTTCAATTTGTTGCGGCAGTTTACCGCTTAACATTGATCGATTAAATATTAGGCCGTTTGTTCTTATGATTTTTTCTATAGCTTTATGACAGGCAGCCTGATCTTGTATTTGTCTTTGGTCCAATATTTCTATCTCAAACGGATTGCCCAATTCACGATTTCGCTCTTTGGCAAATTCAATATAGGTAGCCGGGGACCGCATTGACATCCCGGGCCTTCCCTGCTCGGGGATCAAAATTAAAAGAAGCGGTTTTTCTGGTATCTCATCAATTTTCATTCCTAAGCCATCCTCAATATCTCCGATAACCTTTTCCGCTTTGGGTAGATCAAAAATATTAAAGCAGGCGGGGTCAAGAAGATTCAATTGTTTTGAGAAAATGAATATCCCCCCGTCGCCGTTTCCCGGAATTAGTCTCCTAAACATAAAACCGTTATCCAGCAAAAGCCGCCTATCATCTGTCTGTTCCGCCCTAAGGTATGATTCTAGTAATCTTAGTCCTTTGCTTCTGGCATGGAAGACCGCTTTTTTTAGGAGCATATCGGTTGTAGTCCTGTCTGTCCTTGGCGAGAGTGAAATCGTCCCTTTCCCGTTTATTCTTGATAGTGTTACCGATTGAACCAATTTTATCTGTCCTTTTTTTCTATTCTAATAATTACTTTATTGTCCATCTCTATTATTTCGGTTTCAGGTAATTGGGGCGCTGTCGTTGTCTCTGCAGCCCTGTATATGAATAAATCTGCTAAGGTATTTATTGTTTCAAGCTGCAGCGGTGAGATATTGAACTCTGCTGCCAGTTCACTGCCGGTCTCTTTTATAATATCGCTTAACTTTTTTTCCGGATTACGGCATCCTCTTTCAAATATCTCAACGACAAGTTTGAGATAGGTATCCTCATCAAACATTCTCCCCAAAGCGTCATTAAAATCTTTATAAGTATAGCCGTTTAAGCGGGCGGCGTCTAATAGCTCTTTTTGGGAGCAGCTCAATTCGAGCTCTTCAAATATTTTCAAATTAGAATGATAAAATCTATTTAAGGCTTCTCTTAAGGATATTAAGTCCCCATCGTATAATGTGGCTCCCCTTAGGTTATCCATTGCCCCGTTGCAAAAGGCTCGGTGGTAATCTTCAAAACTTAATTGGTCCGGTGGATTGCCTGCCAGCGCGGCATAAATAATAGCGTAATAAATGCCTATATATGCCGGGTGGAGGGGAGTATCTGGCGGCCTGATTTCAAGGCGGGGGGGGATTCCGTATTCACTTCCATTTGTATTATAAACAATATCTCCATATCTCTTAATATCAAAATAACTGGTTGATTCCCTTCTCCTTAGTTCCCTGGATAAGGGATGCCAAAATCCCTCGGAGGGATTGGTAGAGAGGGCAGAGATAATGGGAAGGACCCTTTTTATGGCGTGATAGTCTTCTATTGCTTCATCCTTTGGTTTTGGACCGTCTCCGTAAGAGGCCCTTCTGATATTTAAGTGCACTCCGGATCCATACTGTCCGGTGCAGCTGATTAATGTTCTGTCATTATCACTATGTTTTATTAATCTTTTTAAATACAGGATTATTGCCAGGGATTTTTGGGAGAATTTTTCGGTTTCCCCTTTTATGTCATAAGCTTCAATATGCCCGGTTACTGATTCTATTCCACCAAAACCGTCAAGATAGATTGACTGATCCGGGAGAGAGGCGCTTTTCATGGCCGAATCTGCTTCAGGTTTTGTCATCGGCCGCCGGTGCCCATTTTTGCTGATGGTGGTCAGGTCTATTTCTACTTCTGTTCCGGCGGTGTGAGTGCCGGTTCGATACCATCTTCTTATCTTTCCGGTATTTCTGAAGTAATCTGATCCTCTTTCTATCAACCGGTCACAGATGGAGTTTGTTAATACTCCGCGGCGATCCGGATATAATCTGTCGAAGGCAAGATTGCCACCGATATTACCGATGTTTATTTCGTTGAGGACAAAGGTTTTTCCATCAAAAAAATAATCAACAACGACATAATCAATTTCTTTATAAGGTTTTTGATCTTGAGGTGCTATTTTTATTTCTCCTGCAGCATCAACTGTGGTATGTTCCATAATAGTGTGAATTTTTATTGCGGATCTCTCCGCCTTAAGCAATAATGCTTCTATCTCGTCCCCAGTTAAATGTAAGCCTTCCATCTGCCGAAAGACGTCTTCCATTCTCATTTCTGCAATTTCTGTACCCAAGCTCACATTTAAAATGCCTTGGCCCATACGACAGAAACCCTTATGAGCAACGGGTTTCCCTTTTGCATCCTTAACGATATGAAAACGTAAGGTTGAATCAAAATCTATTCCTCCAATCTTAACCGGGGCAATTTCAACTCCCTCTTCAAGCATGCTGTCTTGATTCAGGGAAAGGGAGAAAAGACATTTGAAGATTTGCCTTGTGTTTTGCCGGTCAAAAATTTCTATTCCCTTGCCGCCGCTTCCGACTGCCGGCTTAATGACCAATCTTTTAAATGAATTAATGGGGAAGGTTGCATCTAATAATTCTCTGAATGAATCCAGGTCCATACTCTTTAGTGATCCTCTCTTGAATTCAAGGAATTTAGGGATTCTAATTCCCAGCTCTTCCTGGCGGCCGGAAAAAAGTTTTGATACAAGTGTTTTTTTGATATATATTTGGCCTAAGGGATAATCAACTGCTATTGGGATACCCAGTTGTGAAATATTTCTGGCATGTGGGTTTTTTAGGACTCTATAAACATAGTGAATTTCAAGCGGGGCAGAAAATCTGGCAAGAGTGAGCCGTCCCTCCTTACTGTATAGCAGTCCCCAGAGCAGGTGTCCGCTGGTTACTCCATCTTTATTTCTTAACTCAATGTTTTTTACATGTGCGGGGGCCAAGATGATATTGGCTCTCCGATTTCTGGCGGCGTATTTTAATTGAGCAATAAGATCGCCTGACAACCTCTCATAGAAAAAAACAATATTAATTTCATCATTTATTTCTTGGTCTTTCATCTTTAAATTGATATCGGGCAGATGTCCGGCAAACTCCAGTGCTTTTCTTAAGCTGTATATTCTGTTGTAGAAGCGGCCCTGGGCATAACTCTTATGTGGCATAATCAGTGCCATCGGTTGATTTAATCTTCTGCCCGCCTCACTGGTCCAAACCTCGTTCTCATTAACCGGCAGGGTCTCCTCCTCTATGCCAAAATTCAATAAATTAGCTTCCCCATATATAAGAGACCAGACCAGCTCTTTTATCTTTACGACATCCGGATTCGATTCGTCTTCTTCAATTTTTTTGTATGCAGCCGATTCATTTGTGATCAGCAGAGTGTCGCTGTTAAAAAAACCCCTGATCTTTTTTAGTCTTGATAAGATTATCAAGATGTTCCAGAATTTTGTTGATCTTTCCGTGATCCCTTCTTTAATACTTATCTTGGAATATCCCTCCCTCAGCATCTTTCCTGAAATTGCGTAGAACTTTGAGTAATATTTGTTTTGTATCGGTTTCTCCTGCAGCCGCATTAAACGTACAAATTCTTCAAAATGAGATGATAAATCATCTGTGGTTTCAAATCCTTTTAATATATTTTCTATCGGGTTAAGAGTTGTTCTTGCTGCGGAAGTAATTAGGAATGATCCGGCTTGCGGCCTGATTTGCCCGATAGAAATCCGACAAAAATCTTTCGATGGATGTGAAAAGAGCAAAGATCTTCTTGAGTGGATATTTATTTTCATCTCCAATTAGTTTCGAACCTTCTTTTGAAAAATTTCAGGTTAATTTGTAAAAATGTGTGAAATTTTTAAAATCTTTGAAGGATAAAAAGATATGATAATTAGGGCAAATAAGGCTTTGCGTTCATATGATTTGAAATTTACCAGGACATCAAATGGCGGAGATGTCAAAATAACTAATTTGCGTTTACAGTCCGTTTTGCCGGAGAAGAACAACCTAAGCGCACTTCTTGGACTCTGGAACAATGCCTGGAGGATCGGGATAGATTATGGGAGCCCTTGCGCTATCACTCAAGAAGAGACCCTGCTGGTATCACTTGATCAAATTCGGCAGATGCACCATAATCCATCCTATATCAAGGTTGTATTAGATGAGGATGAAAATATTGTCGGCGCCATTTGGTCTACCCGAAAAGAGAGTGTCGGTGACTTTTTGCCCTCGAATTTGAGGGATTACTGGAAAACAACCGATTTACTGACTTTGAATGGGCTGGATCCGACCGGAAATACTTGTATCTGTTTTTCGGTCGGGACAGACCATAGTGTTAGAGGATTAAAAAACAATGATTTGAGTGTTGGCCAGCATCTGGCCCGCTCCAGGGTAATTGATTCGATAGTTGATCCCTTTTTTACCAGAACCATCGCTTATTCACGCCCTCTATCTTTGAGCCAATTTATTTTACTGCTGAATGCCCTTAAAAAAGAGCGGGGCTATCTGATTAATTATGAGGATGTTGAGTCCCGGGGGATCAGAATTGACGGAGAATTAATTACCCCAAGAGATGTAGAACTTGGAAAAATCGATGTTCTTCCGGATGGATATTACCTTGATGGAGAAAAACTATATACTGACAAAAAAGGAGTTTATGCGATTAGGGCCGGTAGAAAAGATTATCTGGTTGATATCTGGGCCTATCATGAGACCCCCTTTGATCTTATGAAAAAGATTCACGGCATCGGGCTTGGCGGAAAAATTCATGCTATTATCCCTCATTCCAGAGTTCACCCTAAAAATGAGGAGATAAGCGATTTAGTTGCTTTGGGATATAATACGATTTATAAATTTCCAATCTGGGATATTGCGCGGGACAATTTAGCCGAGGTGGTAGACCGATTTAGTCAGGATCAACTTCAGGTATTGCAAGATATTCTTCGAGGAGATCTGATTCACTTAAACCATACCAAAGATATGTATAAAAATGCCTTTAGTTTAGAGAAAATATGGATTTTGGAGACAATGTTTGTCAATCCGAATAGGGAACAATTAGAGGTTCTTATTGATTAATTTCTTGCGGCAAAATTAAAGGCCAAAAAGTATTTTTGCAGGCTTTTGTCATCCGATTTAAAAATATTATCAAAAACAAAGTAATCAGCCAGAACTTCCCTGGGTATTCCTTCAATAAACTAAAGAACTCCGTTACCAGTATCGCACGCACTAGTGAGTCGACCCTGTCCGGTTGCACAAGTTACTGTAATTCTGACTCCAACAGTATTGCTGGAACCACCATCACACTTGGCATAGTCGGTTTGATCCGCAGTTCCGTCGCCGGAAACACAATGGCTATTGTCGGCCTCTACACTCCCGCCATCCCAACATTCGTCATTTAATTCTCCAGCAACATCCGCACCAGAATCGGTGCTGCACCAACCAAGATTATTCGGTACATTAAGAAGAATAAAGACCGGCTCAATATATTTAATGTGCTTCCCCCCCTACATTTTTGATTTATTATACCACATGCCATTAATTTAGTTTCTGTGCTAGAATTAATTATATGCATCGCACACATAAAAACGGAGAACTTCGCAAATCTCATGTGAACGACAATGTTTCTCTGGCAGGCTGGGTCCATCGCCGCCGCGACCATGGCGGATTAATCTTTATTGACCTTCGTGACCGCTCAGGAATTGTTCAAATTGTTCTTAATGCAGACAAAAAAGAGCTCCATAAGATAGCAGAGGGGATACGTCCCGAGTTTGTTATTTCAGTTTCTGGAAAAGTTGCAGAACGCAGTAAGGAAGCAGCAAACAAAAAGATCCCAACCGGTGAAATTGAGGTTGTAGTAGATTCTCTTGAAATTTTAAATACAGCAAAAACTCCTCCCTTTGAAATTGCCGATGCAAAGACTGAGCCGGATGAAAATATCCGCCTTAAGTATCGCTATATCGACCTTCGCAAAGATAAAATGCGCGAGAATCTTATTTTTCGCCACAAGATTATCAAGGCAATGGCAGATCATATGGACAAAGAGGGTTTTCTTGAGATTGAGACCCCATTTTTAACAAAATCTACTCCGGAGGGGGCACGTGATTTTTTGGTTCCGTCACGTGTAAACAAGGGAAAATTTTACGCCCTGCCTCAGTCCCCCCAGCTATTTAAACAATTACTGATGGTTTCCGGAATGGAGAAGTATTATCAGGTAGTCCGCTGTTTCCGTGATGAAGATTTAAGGGCAGATCGTCAGCCAGAATTTACCCAGCTTGATACTGAGATGTCTTTTGTTACCGAACAAGATATTTATAATATGATAGAAGGATTGATCAAGGCATCGCTTGACCAATTAGCAAAGGATATTGACCAATATCGCGGTATGCACATCCCCAAAATTTCTTTGCCGTTTAAAAGATTATGCTGGGAAGAGGCAATGTCTCGTTATGGAACCGATAAGCCAGATACCCGTTTTGAGCTCGAATTAGTTGATATTTCTGATTTAGTAAAGAATGTGGAATTTAAAGTTTTTAAAACAGTGGTAGAGAAGGGGGGAATTGTAAAGGCGATTAATGCAAAAGGCGCTTCTAAGTTTTCTCGGGCTGATTTAGATAAGTTTGAGGCCCTGGCAAAATCTTTAGGAGCTAAAGGTTTGGCCTGGATGATGGTTGAAGCGAAGGGGGTCAAATCCCCAATTGCGAAGTTTTTCAAAGAAGATGAATTAAATGGAATACTAAAGGCAGTTAAGGCAGAGACTGGGGATGTGATCTTTTTTGCGGCCGATAAGTTTGATGTTGCAAACCAGGTATTAGCTGCTGTTCGCCTTGAGCTTGCTAAAAAATTAAATTTGATTAAAAAAGACGAATTTCATTTCTTATGGGTAACTGATTTTCCTCTTTTTGAATATTCTGAGACCGAAAAACGCTATGTTTCCCGCCATCATCCATTTACTGCTCCGCATGGCAGCTGGGATGATATAGAAGAGCGTTTTGCAAAAGATCCTCGATCGATCAAGGCTCAGGCCTATGATTTTGTTTTAAACGGGGTAGAGATGGGTGGGGGATCGATTCGTATTCACAGAATGGATACTCAGCGCAAAATATTTAAACTGCTCGGTTTTGCGGAAGATGAGGCTAAACGCCGTTTTGGTTTCTTATTAGATGCTCTGGAATATGG
>JABMQY010000115.1 GCA_013202975.1 Candidatus Saganbacteria bacterium | reverse complement strand
TCCCGTCTGCAATTAGAACCGCATAAGTCCGGGCCCTTCTCAAAAATTCAAGCATCGGTTCAAGCTCTTCTGTAATATTTTCTCTCTGTACTTTTCCAGCAATAAACCATCCAGCTCCACGAGAATGAACAATTTCAACCGCAGTTTCACCTCTCCCCCTATATGCCGGAACAACAAAAGAATCTTTTTCAACCTTGTGATTTTTATAGACAGCTCTCCATTTGTCCGCAGCCTCTATATGGATATCAACCGCCTGATGGCTAACCGGCCCAAAATCCTTGCCAATCTCGGTAATCTCTCCTCCCTCAGGACTATCTTCTTCCAAAAGAAAAACTAAGCGAGTCATTTCATTAATCCACTCTTTGATGTAGGGCATTATTACTTTATCAGCTTGTTTTGCTTCCTTAAGCCTCTCAAAAATAGCTTCGAATCTTGCCTCAAGAATAGGGGTTTGCCGCATTACTTCATAATAATAAGCAAAGTTATCAAGTAGATCTCTGACAAAGGCATCTATTTCACCGGTAGTCATATCCGGATCTTTTTCATCTTTACTTAATAAACCAGCATCGACAAAGAATTCCTGAACAGCATCCAAAAACGGATCAGCCTCACTTTCCCAGCCATCAAAGCTGGTTGCTTTAAAATAAGTCTTTCTCTTTGGCTTACCGGCCGGCGCTGGGGCCGGGGATACTCCTGCCGGGGTTACAGTAATTGGTTGCGGCTGCGGTTGAGGGCCGGGATCTTCCTGCTCATCCCCGGCTTCTACAACTGCTGCAACTTCTGGAACCGCAGCGGCGGTGTCTAAAACACCGGAATTCTCAACCTCTTCTGCCCCCCTTCTTTTTACTTCCTCTTCTGCTACGGCAGCACCGCCAATTGGAGTTATTGTTGCTAGATCGATTTCAAAGGCAACAGGCATCTGCGCCGGGACTGCCAGATTTAATCTTTCAAAAAACTCTTTGGCAAACCCCAAGACAGTTTTAATATAGATTTCCAGTCCACTCTCCAAATGATCCGGCCTAGGATAGCGGCTGTCAATTTTATCCTGTAGATTTGCTATCCCCTCTTCAACTTCCGAAAGCCTGTCGCAAAAATCATCTGTTCTTTTACCGTGACTAAATTTACGAATCTTTAGATTGGAGATTTTTCCATCATGTTCAAGGGCATAATCAATTACCTGTTTTAAAACCAGATTGATCTCTCTGGTATAAGTCTCTATATTCCCTCGTCTTTCTGGAGTCGATCTTGACAGATCTCGATTGACTACAATTTCTAATCTCGCAAATCTTGTCTCCGCATTTTCTTCAACCGGCACAGCTATAGGCGGAGGAGCTGCAGTTAATAGAACTAATTCGTCCCCAATTAATTCAAGCCCCCTTGCAATGCGGCTAAGTTGACCTCTGGCAGACCAGAAAGAGTTAAGCAAAGATGCAATGTCTTCAATATTTCCCTCATTAATATCAGACAAAAGCCGGTGGATTAATTTTAGATAGAGTGGTTCCAACCCTCTTTTTTGATATTTTGAAAGATCAGCGATAAAAGTTTTTACAACCCGATCTTCAACCCCATCAATTTCCTGATCACCTAAGGTAGCAATAAACTGAGACAACGGAATGGTCATGCCCAGGGGACCGGGTATACTTGAAATAAGATTTTCATTAAAAGTATGTTGAGCTAAGACAACATTTCTAATAGCATTGAATTTATTTACAATTGCATTATAGCGGTCAACCAGACTTTGAGAGAGAGAAAACCTTTCCTCTTCAATATTTTTGATTAGCTGACTCACTTCACTATATAATTCGTTATTGTGGAGAAGCAGCTCATCTTTTAACCCTATATCTTCAACCAGCTTGATACTGGCATATAATTTACTTTTTCGCTGAAGAATCTGCTGGAGCATTGAGATGTCTACGCGGGTTATTCCCTTTGTATCAAAACCAGCCTGTTCTAATACAGTGATCGCTTCAGAATCCCCTATGCTGGCAAGCTCTTTTAGTGCATGGACAAATTCTGTTCTGGCCAAAGAGGCACAGGATAGGGAATGACAATTTCCCATAAACCGGGGATCAATCCTTCTGAGCTTATCAATTACGCTTTTAACAAGATTTATCTTTTCAGTCCCTAGGGCGCAAGCTTTGTATAAACCGGACCACCAATCCTTAAAATAGGCATATTATTTAAATCTCCTCATATTTATATCGCACACTTATTCAAAAAATTTCACCTCTTTTTAAATAATGTGCTAAAATATGAGTGTGAAGAGAATCGCCGCCCTCTTACTACTTCTCTTGTTTTTAGCTCCGATTGCTTTTGCTTTGGGAAATCCCCCTCCCCCTCCTCCCGTAATTACAAATGTTAAATTAGAACTTATCGGAATTTTTGGCCGGGCCGGATCGGGCGACGGCCAGTTTTATTTTCCCAAAGCGGTAAAAGTGACCGGCGCAGGAAACATATTTGTGGCCGACAGCAGCAATAACAGGGTGCAGAGATTAGAACAAAACGGAAGCCCTCTATCTATCTTCGGAAGCTTTGGGGATGCCGACTCCGAATTCAATTCTCCAACCGGAGTAGCAGTTGATTTTAACAATCTAATCTATGTCACTGACCAGGAAAATAACCGCATTCAAAAATTTGATATATACGGAAACTATCAGGATCAATGGGGAAGTTTTGGATCAGCTGACGGTCAATTCCAAAATCCGCTGGGTATCGCCCTTGATTACTGGGGAAATATTTATGTTGCCGATTCAGACAACGACCGCATCCAGAAGTTTGACATGAACGGGACCCATCTTGAGACCTACGGAGCCTTTGGCGTGGGGGGAGGTTTCTTTGACCATCCCTCAGACATTGCGGTCGACAGAAACAGAAAGATGTATATTGCCGACTCCAATAATCACCGCATCCAGGTATTGGACGAATTCGGACAGCCAATCGGCAGCGTAGGAAGTTTAGGCACCGGGCCCCGGCAATTTGAGTTTCCCCGCGGAATTGCAATTGACAATAATCTGGTTTATGTAGCCGATAGCGGCAACAGCCGCATCCAGATCTTTAACAAACAGGGAGATCTGCTGCTTGTTTTTGGCAGCCCGGGATCAGAACCCGGACAATTTAACCAGCCGACCGGAATTTGTGCCACCAAAGGTAAAAAGTTATTTGTATCAGACACCGGCAATCACCGGATTCAAGTGTTCCGCATAAAATACTAAAAGCTCCCTCCGAATAAAAAACCTGCTCCCGCGTTTTTATGAATACAAAGATTATTATCTGCTTTATTATTTGCTTATGCATTGCACAGACAACAACGGCTTTGCCCATAAAAATAGAAGGGAGCCGGATTCTTACATTTTTATCAAAAAGCATCGAGGGATCAAAGGAATCATATTATTCCGGAACACAACGCGAAGAATCAATGCGCCTAAACATCAGCGGAATAATTGATAAGACCAAAATTAATGCCGACTTTTTTTCTGCCGGAAGCATCAGCACAACACAAACATCAACCCGCGAAGAAAAAGTTTCGATCCTATTAAAGAGAGGATCAACCGAAGCCTATATGGGGAATTTTACCGCTGACCTCGAAGATACCGAATTTACGCAACTAAACCTGCTTTTGTCCGGAATTAGAATAAAAGGAAATTACGCAAAGTACGGCTTTCTGGCCTTAGCATCAAACCCAAAAGGATTTCCAAAGATTAAAAGATTTTATGGAAACGGGACCCAGGGACCTTACCCGCTCGATTTTTCACCGGTTGTAGTTGAGAGCGAAAGAGTCTTTCTTAACAGAAAAAAACAAAAAAGGGGGGATGATTATACAATAGATTATAATGCCGGGACTATCACCTTTCAAAAAAAGACAATCATCTCAACATCAATTGTTGAGGTATATTATGACTACAGAATAAGCGTTTATCAGCACGCTCTTTACGCACTACGCTGCTACATTAGGCCAACCAGGCAGCTTAAAATCGGAGCAACCTATATCAATGACTCAGATACTTTGCAAAATGCAAAAGGGATCCGGTCCGCTACCGGAATAAATCCTGCCGGACATTCTGTTTTTGGAATTGATTCAAGCCTTTTGCTGGGAGATAATTTTTCGGTCGAGAGCGAAATTGCTCTCTCTAATAAGAATTACAACCTGCTTGGCGGGGGAAGCCAAGAATCCGGCACAGCCCTAAAAACCAAGATTGCGGGCGCACTGGGACCCTTTGGAATAAAAGCTAATTATAAAAAGATTAACCCGGGATTTATTACCGCAGCCGCCGCTAACCCAAAAGAGAATCTATTGAACTATGGGGGACTGATAAGTTTTAATCCAAATCATCTTTTTTCATCCCAATTGGCTTATAACCATAACAAATATATGGAAGCAGGAATAAATTATGAGGTCCGAAATCAGAGTTTCAAGATCTCCCCTCTCCCATATTTAGAATACAAACTGACCGAACTTGAAAACAGCAATGATCCGGTTTCCGGGGCAAAGATTTCAAGGATTACAACTAAAAACCGGCTGCTCTCAAATCATCAGAAGCTCGGCCTATTCAATGTTTCTGCCAAGGCAGAGCGCGAACGCCGTCTTAACCGTTATCCAAGCGAAGAGGTTACAACCTATGACATTGCGGCAGCGGGGATCTCTACCAACTCCAAACTCAAAAAAATAAGCGCCGCGCTGAATTTAGAATATAAAAAGACCACCGAGCCTGGGCTGGCCTACTCCACAAAAACCTATGACTTAAAACTTGCCGCCAACCCCAGTTCCCAATTTCTAGTTTCCGGCTCCCTCCACCTGGTAGATGACAAGAAAAATGGGGGCAGCAAAGTGGTCAATTTAATATATAAAACCAGGCCCAACAGAATAATTGGGTCGGACGGAAAATACACCATCCAATCGGTTAAGGAAACATTTGGATCAGCGGAAGCCAGTGTCACCAAACAAACCGGATCATTCAAGTTTGACCTGCGGCCACAAAAAAAGCTGCGCCTACGCTATTATTTTAAACCAAACTATACTCTTCTTGACCGGGGCGGTCAAAAGATTTACAACAATGAAAACCATCAAACCGAGATCAGCTATGCATTTTTGCCGCAGGCAGTAATAGCTTATTCTTACAAAACCACCGATAATTTTACTATTGATAAAAGCGACTATCCCAATCTTACAAGAAAAAGAACCACACTTTTCTCAAACTCCAGCCTCTACACCATAAAAGCCGCCCCGCTCAATTTTTTATCAACAGAATTAAATATAATTACTAATAATTCAAATGGCACTACCCTACTTTCAACTTCAGAAACTTTTGCCCCATACCGCAAAGACAACACAAAAAGCATAGAATACAATGCGACTGCCAAAACCTCTCTGACTCGCGCTTTTGCAATTGATGTAAGGTATTCGCATAAAACCGCCCTGGCCGGAACAGAAGAATCCTATAAGAATTCAACTAACACAATTTACCAGACCGGATCAATCAAAGGAACCTGGACCATCAATCCACGCCTGCGCTTATCGGCCGGAGGATACTTTACACTCAGCCGAAACATTTTACTTGGCTCTAAAACCTATACCCTCTCCCCCAGCATCGGATTCATTTACTCTCTTTCAGATTTATTAAGAGTTGACGGAGAATATAATTATTCACGCTCGTTTTCTGCTATTCGATCTATTTTGGACAAGTTTTATATAAAAGGAAAATATAGTCTCTCAGAATATCTCAATTTAAGTCTGCGCTTTAAGCGGGAGAACAATTCAAATCCTTTTTATCGCACTACTGATTTTGCTGGAAGCGTCGAATTTAAAATTTAATTTTTAATGTCTTGAAATTAAGAAATCCACTGCTATAATGCAGGCATGTTAGTACTTGGGATCGATCCCGGAATTGCCTGCACCGGGTTTGGATTGTTAGAAGAAAACGACCGCAGGCCCTCTATGATAGATTATGGCTGCATCGTAACCGACAAAGACCAGCCGGCCGAAGAGCGGCTGCAGGAGCTTTATCAAGAGATATTTCGGCTGATCCAAAAGGCAGAACCAAATCAAGTTGCAATAGAAAAATTATTTTTTAGCAAAAACACCAGCAGCGCCATGATAGTAAGCCAGGCCCGAGGAGTAATCATGCTGGCTGCGGCAGAATCAAATATCCCGGTAGCAGAATATGCCCCGCTCGAGGTAAAGATGGCATTAACCGGTTACGGCCGGGCAGATAAAAGGCAGATCCAGCAGATGGTAAAAACACTTCTGGGGCTTTCAGAAATACCCAAACCAGATCATGCCGCAGACGCGCTGGCCATCGCGATTTGTCATTTAAACTCCTATAAGATAAAATCATTAGATAAGCTATGATTTATCATTTAAGCGGAAAACTTAGCAATAAAGAAAAGAACTTTATAGTAATCGATATCAATGGAATCGGCTATCAGGTTAACATCCCGATCAATATCGAAGAACGCTTACCCCAAATAGGAAAAGAGCTAAAAATATTTACTTATCAAGTGATAAAAGAAGACAGTAACGCTTTGTATGGCTTTTTGACCAAAGACGAGCGAAGGCTCTTTGCAATGCTAATCACCGTATCCGGGGTGGGACCAAAAGCGGCCCTCTCTGTAATGTCGGGGCTGGCGATTGAGACTATTACCTCCGCAATTGTAAAAGGGAATGCCGAGATTTTATCATCTGCTCCCGGAGTTGGAAAAAAGACTGCGCAAAAGATCTGCATTGAGCTAAAAGAAAAACTGGCAAAGTCCCTCGGAGTAAAACCGTCAGAGATGCAGCAGGCTCTGCCTGAGGAAAAGGGAATGGTTAATGATGCTATCCAGGCCCTGATGACTTTAGGTTATACTCCAAAGGAAGCCAGAGACGCTATATTTAACTCGGGAATTGATTTTGACCAAGCCAAAAATGTTGAGCAGATAATTAAGGCCTCGCTTAAAGCGCTAGTCTAGACAAAACCCACTGTTCGGCAAAACGCATAATTTTTCTGTACCACGCAATCTCACGGCTGATCGGCTTTACCAGAACAGTATGCATTTCCATCCGGTTGCCGCCAAGGATATCCATAAAGAGCTGATCCCCGATTACAGCAACCTCAGGGGAATGCAAATTTAATATTCTAAGCGCTTTTTTGTAGCCAAAAGAGAGCGGCTTAAAAACAGTGGCTAGAAATGGAAGCTTCAATTCGTTAGCTGCCCGCTCAACCCGGCCGGGATTAAAATTATTTGATAAAAGCAGGACTGAAAAGCCCTGGTCTTTTAGGTTTTCAAAAAAATTAAAGAGCATTGGTCCAATTACATCGGATCGACGGGCAATTATAGTATCATCAATATCAAAGAGCAGCCCCTTGATCCCTTTTTCTTTTAGCCCGGCGAAGTCGATATTTTGGATAGAATCAAGATACTGGTTGGGACGGAGGATCCCTAAGTCAAACATATGGATAGTATACTATAGTTTGCTGGATAGTTCTGCGTGGAATCAATACTTTAATCCCCATACCCTAATTTTATCCCGGATAGTAATCTTCTCAGATATCCCTGATAGAGAAAGCTCGAATTGTTACCCTGATAGTCCCAGATTTCCCTGATATTATATATAATTTTTTTATCTGGGAAATCAGCGGGATTTGGGAAGAATCTGAGGTTTTTACTATCCGGGATATCTGGGATTATCAAAATCAGGGATAGGATCAGGGTGTGGGGTTTAAAGATAGTTCCGCTTTGAAAAGAATGTTCCGAAGTGTTGCTGCCGTATGGAAAGCGGTCCCTTTTGATTGGCTATATATCTTTTTGGCTAAATAAACATGGAACAAATCAAGCAAGGCCAATCCATCTTTATTCCCTTTGCCATTTCTTTTTGCTAATCCTGAAAACTTCAAAGCAAGACCGATCACTTCCGGATGTTTCTTTTTTATCTTTTCCATGAATCTGGCATATTTAGGATTATTAATCATCTGCCTGGCCATTGCTATGGCTTCAAAAAGATCTCTTTGATAAAAATCCTCTTCTTTGCCATTTTTTCTCAAAAGGTCTGCAGCAGCCTTTAAAAATCCGGGGGCCTTCTTTTTTGCCAATTGATAAATCGCACTCCTATTATAGACAGAATTATTTATCTGGGTCGGATCGGGATTAGACAATGCTGCCAAAACTGTCTTTAGCTCAACATTTGGCGTCGGATATCTCCATTGTCTTTGACTGGAGGCTAAAAGATTAAAACCCTTGATTAGTTTTTTGGCTACTTTTTGTGCTAAATAGATCTGTTTATAAAATTTGTTAACAGAAAAGAGTCGGGCTTTATTCAATTGTTTTCTGACCCCATCTTTAACCATATAAACAATTGGAACACCATCCACAGAATTCCCCGCTATTTTATAATCAACCCTAAAGCTGCCCTTCCCCTCTAAAACATCCCACAATATTTTTAAGGTATCGGCACTAATTCTTTTGTCAATCCTTTTTGCCAGGGAAACAAATTGACTATAATTGCTCAAGAAATCAGGCGAGGGATAGGTTGGGTAAAAACCCATATCCAGCTCCTCCGGTTTTGATAAACCATGTTTTTTGCAAAAGGCATAAATTGGAAGATCATCAACATCCGGACGCATATTATCAACTTTATAGCCAAGTATTTTATTTGCAGTTCTCACCGCTTCCTTGGCCTGCTGTTTTATCATTTTATACCAGAGGGCCTCTTTTTTGTCGGCTGGAACTTGCATCTTTTGCATAAAGGCATACTGTGTAGCAAAGGCCTGCCTTTCATTCGGGGTTGATTGTTGAAGATTGATATCGGCCTTTCGAAAACGAACATGTGCAGCCTCGTGCACCAGAATTAAAGCTATTTGCCAGGCCGGCACTATTATTCCCTGCGGATTTACGTAGTCAATCTGAACCCTCTTTAGCAAAGATATTGCAGTCCCTCCAGCATCCATTGAGAAGATCCCCTTTCCTTCGTTAATCTCCGGAGTAAAGGAGATATTCTGGATGTTAGCGGATACCAGTTTCCAATATCCGGCCTGCTTTAGAATAGCAACAACCTCTTTTGGCAATCCATTTGGAGAGACCTCGACGATCCCCTTGTTTTTTAATGCAGCCATCTCACTTATTTTCCCCTTACCGGCAAGAGAGCATTTATAACGCTTACAGATCCGCGCCAGATATTTATCCATATAATCCCTGGTCAGTCCAAAGCCCAGAGCAGAGTTATCTAACAGAGCCAAAGCAGAGGCGTAGGCGCTTTTTTGTGCCGGTTTTGCAGAAAAATAGCGGCTTGCATAATAGGCAAAGGTTTTAAGAAATCTTGCGGTATAAACCGATTTTGGATTTCCCATGGCAACTTCGGACCATTTCCTGGTCTTGTACAATCGAACATACTCTTTTCTGTTAAGCCCGGGGATTGACTTCACCATCTGCTGATAACCATAGTGCCGAAAAGAGATCCCGCGAGCAAAGGCTATTGCCCTTAAATCAGAAATCGTTTTAGCAAGCAATACCCGCTGTTTTGTTCCCGGCGCTGTTATTACAAAATCCTTCAACACCCCTTCATGGACCTGCCAAAAATCAGACCGTCTCATTGTAAGCAGCTGCCCCACTCTTTTTGGACTAATTAATACAACAAACCCTTTTAGGTTTTTCTTAATAATCGGCCCCAGTATTTTTTCGAATCCTTTTTTTCCGTGATGTAACCGTAAAACCCCCAAAAAGATATGCGAGGAAGAATACCCCCCGCCGCGACTGTTGAAATTTTTGGCCTTTGCGCTGTAATGCTCTGCAATCCGTTTTGTGAGGTCCGGGGTTATTTTGCTTTTTGGACTGGAGATATGTGAAAAAAGGAGGGCCTGGTCATTCTTATCTAGTTTTTTATCTGACAAAACTGCCAGTAGATTCAATTTTTTTAATGCAAATGGTATTTTTGCAAGCTCAGCCTTAAACTGGTCCCAATAAACCTGATCTAATACAGATTGGGGCTCTGCTATAAATGCAGAATTAAACAGATTAACTCCAAGTTGAATCAAGCTCTTTCTGGCGCTCCTGAAGCGCTCGATTATCTTTTTTTCTGCTTTTGATAATGGTTTTTTTAGCTTTAGTTTTTTTGCCAGTCTTTTATTATTTCGAATAGCATCGTAGGCACTTTTTAGCTCAGCAAAAGCGTAGGGAACGGAAGAAACCTCTCGGCAGCCAAGGGGTGGAATGATTATGTCTGGAACCAAACGCGAATGCCCTTTTTTCTCACAGCAAACTAGTTTTTTGTCTGGTTTTGGCTTAGGCAGAGGCCGGCCAAACCTAACTCCGGCATTATTTTTATTACTATTATTTCTATCTATTCCACCTGGCGGCATAATTTCTCCTTAAGAAAAAAAAGGGGCAACGAGGCCTGCCTGCCCGCAGGAGCACTCGACGAGCCTGTTAATTCGCCGAACACAACACTGCGGAGGCGGGTTTTTCGCTACCCCAAAACGATCTTTCTCTTTATCAAATTGACCATAGCCATATGCATTAGAAAGTCTCTGGTCTTTTTCTTTGGTTTAGATTCAACACTTCTAAGCTTAACTAGAAACTCTTTGTTTAAACCGATTTGAGCTAATTTTGCGTCTATTTGAGATCTCTCTACTCCCATAAGTAAAGCAATATATCTCTTTGAATCCTCTCCGCCATTCATAGCTACTTTCCATAGATCTATAACCATCGATTTTAGTTTGTTTTCCAGTGCTAAGAATTGAATCATGGTATCCAGCTTTGCACCCTTTTTCTCTGCTTCACGTTTTGCCATCATATATATTTGTCTCATCCCCTTGTATTTGCGAGTCATTATTGCAATATAGGTAGCATTATCTTCATTGATTGTGTAGGCCGCTGATTTTCCTCCGGTTGGAAGATCAACATAAATTTGTTTTAGGAACCCTGCCTGGATGTCTGGAAGTATTTTTGTGTATTCCTCAAGATGATAAACAACCTTCTTATTTTGAACTGCCGCATTAATCAGTTGATTCATTCTATGTTTTCTGCGGGCGGCCAATATCATCTTTTTCTCATCGCTGGTAACGCTATATCTTGCCGCATATTCTAAATATCTTTTGGGAGATCGTATAACGACCGCTTGTTTATGCGGACTGACTCCCGGATATTCCTGCCCTTTTATAACCCTAAAATGGCTTAAAAATGCTTTTTCTCCCATTTCTTTATAAACAGCAACCCTATTAGCCATTGATTGCTGCATCAAGAAAACACCAAAGATATCTAAAATGTTTAAATCTGTTGAACCGTTTAATTTTTTGAGTTCAACATACTGATAATAGCTTGCTCCATTCTTTCTATTTATCTTTTCACCTATAGTTGATTTGTCAGTAAAACTCTCTTTATCGCGGAGACAAATTCTGGCCGCGCCGTCAATATCCTGTATTGATCGTGGTTTTTTCTTGGCCAGCTCAAGCATAAACTTCTGTTTTTGCGGATCCTTAATATATTTCTTAATAAGCTCTTCGGCATTTTTCTTAAATACGATATCTTCTCTTTTGTTGTAAGTATTCGTAAATATCAAATTAATCTTTCCTTTTAGCTCCGGCACTTCCTGCAGCAACCATGATCTCCTGGTTTTAGCCTGTGCATACTCATAGGCTATTTTTTGCATCTCTTCGCTCAGGAATACCGGCCTGGAAAAATACTTATTAACATGTTTTATATCCGCATGATCAGCAGAAATATTTGAATAATAGGAACTATCCTTCCTTAATCCACCCTTCTCCCTTAGAACAAAATATTTGCCCAAATCCTTCTGTGCTTCCCTGGCCTCTTTTTGAACCTCCAGAGCCCTTACTTTCACCTTGTCCCCGTAATATATTGCAGTATTAACTCTTCCAATAAATGTTCCGTTATCAAACAAGAAACCCCAACTCTTTTTACCAAGTGCCTGTTGAACCTCAGCAACGGCGCTTTGGGTTGATGGTTTTAAGAAATTTTGAAATACCATTCCTTCTACGACAACTGCAGCACCTATAACCCCAAGAGCAGCTCCAGCTCGAGCCATCCCCTTAGGAAGAACCTTTGTACCATTAGGTCCAGCAATCAGCCTCGGTTTTACAAACCATTTGTTAATTGCGCCCATGCCAATAATCGTTGCTATCAAACTTATTGTGTGATTTCTAAGGAATCCAAGTTTTCCCTCAGCAGGTTTTATCCCGGCCATCGCCAGTGCAGAATCATAAACCATTCCAAAAACTACTGCATGAGATACTCCCTTTATCATTCCGGCAGTTTCATTTGCCAAATAATTAAATCCACGAGCAGAGAAGACAGCCTTAAAGGCCTTTTGTGAAGTCATTCCAGGTTTATTTTTCAAAGCATTTAACGACTTTCTCAAGTTCTTCCACGCATCCTGTCGGGTTTTTGAAGTAAACAAAGGCGAAAGCCCCTTCATCGAACAATGAGCTAAAGAGAGCACTCCAACAAAACGGATCATTCCTTCATCCAGATGCAGCATATCCGCCACAACCTCGGCAAAAAGAATCGTAAGAACACCGGTTAAGACCCCCATTAACTCTGCCCTATTCATAACCTTTTTATTCTCAAGCGCAAGTGCCATCTTTTGCAGATTTTCGATCGATCCTAAAAATTCCTTTGCTTCAGGGTGTTTCATTAACCATGCTTCACCCTCGGTAGTTGAGAAAAACTTAATCCTTTCTGCAAGCTTATCCATTAACATTTTCATCTGTTGTGCAGTTAATGTCTGACCTGCCAGTTTTTCGAATTTAGTGATTAATTCCTGAACCTTTTCTGGAGAGTCAACACCCTTAATTCCGTAGGCCTTGGCCAACTCCATTACCCGCCTGGTATACCTTTTCCCTGCTTTTGATTCTCTAAGGCTTTCTGAACCACTAACTTCACCCCTTGCAACCTTATCTTTTGAAGCCAATTTATCCAACTCTTCTATAACCGGATTAACCTCAGCAGCGCCTAAATGTCTTCGTAATGCCTTTAATCTTCTTTTTAAATCGGTGCGGGTCTCTTTCCAAATCGGTTTTCCGGAACTAAGCCTTTCTCTGATTTTTGAAAGCTGATCTCTTAAGCCCTTTTTATATCCTTCATAAGATTTCTCAAGGGCCGGTTTTAATTGTCCTGCACTATCAAGAATTCCATTTTTTACCAGCCATATGCGCGCATTTTCGCTCCCTGCTCTGTAAGCATCAAGTTTTGTAATTAGGGAATGTAGTTTTATCCCTTCAAGTACGACATCAGAAATCTCTGCCTTGAGAGCAGAAACAACTCCCTTTCCATA
>JABMQY010000013.1 GCA_013202975.1 Candidatus Saganbacteria bacterium | reverse complement strand
GTGTATCTATATACTATACAGGGATGGTGCGGGATTGTAGGGGTAGAGGGCACTATAATTGGTCTTTGTAGATCAGTTCCAGGATGTCTTTTAGCTTATGATAAAGGTCGGCCCACATGGGCAGCCATATGTTTTGATATAGTAGTGTTTGGGAAGCATAATTAATTATAGCATTTATAAAATCGTTAATCGGTTACGGTCAGGATTGAACGTATCGTCTGACGTTTTCGTTTTCGGCCAAAAACATCACCGATTATCAAAACCTGCCTCGCCGGCAGGCAGTATATAAAAGAGCCAAAAATCATTTGACAAATATGGCAAAACGCTTTAAGATCAATCTAATATAAAATATAGGAGTGAATTATTCAAATGAAAGAAATAAAAGCTGACTTAATAATATACAAAACGCCACAATTAATAGATTTTTTTAACAGACAATATATCTATGGACTTTGTAACTCTGGGCCAACCAACGGATCTCCAGGATGCGACAACACAGGTAGTGGAAAGACAGGAGCCTGTGCAGATGGAGGTAGCAATATCGCAAACTCATGTGATACAGGAATAAGTGCTGTCACCCCGTGTAATTCTGGGGGCAGCAATTCTGGCGCAGAGTGTAATCCTGGCACTGGTGGGGATTCATAAAACACCAGCGTTAATACTAAATACCAATTGACATAATTTCGGGCATGATAAACTACCATGCCCGAAATGTGTTCTACTCAAACACTACTACGTTCTCTATCAGCCAATTCTCCTCTCTTTCCCTTATTCCAGCCAGAAACCTTTGAAAAGTAACCTGTTATTCTTGTGATCTGATCAACGTTGCGCCCGCCAACTAGAATCTTTTCAAGTTGTGCCGGAGTAACACTGGACAAAGCATCCGGAGTAACCTTTACCTTTTCGTGCTCAGAATCATACTGAGAATGCCTAAAATAAAGAGTCCCATCCTCGTCCTCAGCCCACGATACCTTTGGATTCGCTTCTAAGAAGGAATTCAATTCCTCATGAGTCATATTATCTCACCTCCTTTTTTTATATCAAATTTTTCAACTAATACTTTTACTACATTTGGAGACAAAAAGGCAGGAAGGGTCGGCCCAAGCCGAATCCCTTTTACACCAAGAGCCAATAATGCCAGCAACACGATGACCGCTTTCTGCTCATACCACGCTATATCATACGATACAGGAAGATCATTTAAACTTTTTAATCCGAAAGCTTCTACTAGTTTTTGTGCAATTACAACCAGAGAATAAGAATCATTACACTGCCCGGCATCCAATACCCGCGGAATTCCTTCTATTTCTCCCAGATCAAGCATGTTATATCTAAACTTTGCACAACCGGCAGTAAGAATAATCACATCTTTGGGCAGATTTTGAGCGGCTTTTGTATAATAATCTCTTTCCTTATGGCGTCCGTCACATCCGGCCATAACAACAAAGCCCTTTATTGCACCTGACGTTACAGCCCCAACAACTTTGTCTGCAACAGCCAAAACAGCATTGTGGGCAAAACCGATCGCTATTTCTTTGCCCGCTTTTTCTTCTACTCCGCCCAGACGCAGTGCCTTTTCAATAACATGAGAAAAATCCTTCGGCTTCCCCTCTAATCTATCTTCGATATGCTTAATATCATGCCAGGCAACCAATCCGCTGGTAAAAATCCGGTCCCGATAAGAATCCAGAGGCCGCTGAATGCAATTTGTAGTCATTACAATAGCACCGTTAAATTCTTCAAATTCTTTCTGCTGGTTATACCATGATGTTCCGTAGTTTCCGATCAGGTGCTTATACTTCTTAAATTTTGGATAAGCATTAGCAGGAAGCATCTCACCATGAGTATAGACATTTACCCCTTTGCCTTCGGTCTGTTTTAATATTTCCTCAAAATCAAGCAGATCGTGACCAGAAACCAAAATAGCCGGTCCCAGTTTCAATCCGGTATAGACTTTTGTAATTTCTGGATTGCCATAAGCCTCGGTATTTGCCTGATCAAGCAGAGCCAGAGTTTTTACTCCAAAATTTCCGGTCTCAACAACCAGAGCAGTTAATTCATCCGCAGATAGATTTTTTAGAGTCAAAGCCAGCGCCTTTTCGATAAAAGCAAAAATCTCTTTGTCTTTTTTACCCAAAACATAAGCGTGGTCGGCATAAGCTGCGATCCCCTTTAAACCATAGATTATTAGCTCTTTTAACGAACGGAGATCTTCATTCTTTTCTGATAAAACACCAACCTCTGCGGTAACAGAATTTGATCCCCCAGAAAGGATCATCGCCCGCTCCTTGATCTCAATCGCACGTTCAATTAAGGAATTCATCCTCTCTGCATCGAAATTTACATTAGTTACGGTTGAAAAAAGACCCTCTATTACAAACAAATCGATCTCTTCATTTTCTTTTCCAGCCTTTCTGGCTTCGGTCGCATAAAATGATATTTCTTTTAAAAGAGATATCAACTTATCCTGAAGATTTGAAACCTGATCGTTTTTACCACAGACCCCCTGAATATTGCAACCCTTCCCCTGCGACGCCTCCTGACATTGATAACAAAACATACCCATTAAATCCATTCCTCCTTTAAAATATTTCCCCCAATACCAACAACTATTTTCTTAATCGGGATCTTTCGTTCTGCTTTTTCTTTTGCAAGCTCTGCAATCCTAAGCAAACCAGAACAACAAGGGACTTCCATAATCATTACGGTTAAAGTATTAATTTTTGCTGTATCAATCATCGCTTTAATCTTCTCGATATATATTTCCTGTTCTGAATCTAACTTTGGGCAGGCAATGGCTAAACTCTTCCCCTTCAGATAATCTTTATGAAAATCAGCCAGAGAATAAGCCACGCAATCTGCCGCTATAACTACATCCTTTCCCTGAAAGTATGGAGCATTTGGCGGAACCAGGTGTAACTGCACCGGCCACTGTCTTAATTGAGAGGATCTCTCCCCCCCCTCAGAACAACATTTACCATTTTCTTCTTTTGAAAAATCCATCATCTTTGATCCCGGACAATTACAGGGAACATTTCCAATTTCCTTTTTTAATTCAGGAGTATTAATCTTCTTTTTTTTCAAAATAGCCATAGCCTGTTTAAGATACCCGTCTTCTCCATGCTCTTTCAAATGCTCAAGATGTGCCTTAATAACATTAGAACCGGCTTTTATTATGTTTTCCATAACTTTTTCTTCGCTATACGGTTCTGCTTCTCTCTCTTCTATATTAATGGCACCAACCGGACAGGTTCCGATACAAGCGCCCAAGCCATCACAAAACAAATCAGAAATCAGACGCGCCTTATCATCAATCATCTGAATCGCCCCTTCAGGACAATTTGGGATACAATCCCCGCAGCCGGTACATTTTTCCGCATCGATATTTATTATTTTTCTTTTCATTTTCCACTCCTTGTTTAGGCAGATCAATGATCTGCCTTACACAGCCAATTCCATAATATTTTGATTAGCCAACATCTTATTTATCTTTTTTTGAATCTTCCCTAAACATTTCCTTACTTTGCATTTCGACGAAAACTTACAGCTTTTCCTGTGAAACAAACAATCATTCAAACAAACCGGCCCCTCGATCGCCTCATAGACATCGGCAAGACTGATTTGTGACGCTGGTTTTGAGAGCTTGAGCCCTCCCCCTTTTCCTTTTTTAGTAATCAACAATCCGGCATTAGAAAGTCTTTGAACCAATTTTGCCAAATGATTAAAGGGGACATCAATCCGCTCGGCCAGATCACGGCAGGATCCCTCCCCACCCTCAGAAGCTAGTGTAGTTAGAAACCGGAAGGCATAATCAGTTGCTTTTGTAATATTCATAATAAGTACATATTATACCTATTATAATATTTTGTCAAGTGCTTGTTTTATCTGATCCCGGGTTTTGCGGAAAAACTCAATCGGCCTTCCTTTTGGATCCTCAATCTTCCAATCAAGCTTTTGTTTGGCAGGATAAAATGGGCAGACATCACTGCAACCCATCGTAATTACATAATCAAATTCTTTATGGGACAAATCATTAAAACCTTTTGATTTATGAGAAGAGATATCGATCCCAATTTCTTTCATAACCTCAATGGCAGATGGATTTACAATACCAGAAGGCTTTGACCCGGCAGAATAAAATCCCCCTTTGCCTATAGCCTTCCCAATCCCCTCTGCCATCTGGGAGCGGCAGGAATTTTCAACACAAACAAAAAGAAACCTCACTTGCTAGTATGTCTCAACAAAATACTCAAAGTAGGCCTGTGGATGCTCACAAGCAGGACATTTATTTGGAGCGGTATTTCCATCTATAACATATCCGCAATTTCTGCAATGCCATTTTACCTTTGAATCTTTTTTAAAAACCAGTCCCTTTTCAATATTTTCAATCAGCTTACGATAACGTGCTTCGTGCTCTTTTTCTACCTTTGCAATCTGGCGGAATTGCTCTGCAATTTTTGGCAAGCCTTCCTCATCCGCTATTTTTGCAGCATCTACATAAAGCATAGTCCATTCTTCATTTTCTCCGGCAGCAGATGCCTTAAGATTATCCAGGGTAGACTTAACTTCTCCTGCAGGATATTTTGCAATAATTTCTACTGCTCCACCCTCTAATAAGTTAAAGAAACGCTTGGCGTGCTCCTTCTCATTCTCTGCAGTCTCCAAAAAAATCGCAGAGATCTGCTCATAGCCCTCTTTCTTGGCGGCAGAAGCAAAATAAGTGTAACGATTCCGGGCCTGTGATTCTCCTGCAAATGAAGCTAACACGTTTTTTTCTGTTTTGGTTCCTTTTAAATTTTTATTCATTTTAGTCTCTCCTCCGAAAGATTTAGGTGGTCTGTCTCAACCTCAACAAATGCCTCAAAAATATCTTTTACCCTTGCATTTTGAGATTCAGCAGCAGCTTTTTTGTAAAACTCAATTGCCTTAGTCTCTCTGGCATGAGAATCTTCCAAATTCTCTTTATTGCTCACATGACAAGGATCCTTACCGGCAGGAATACTATCAAGTTTTAAGATTTTCCTCCAAACACTGGCATGCTCTGCTTCAACCTTCCCTAAAATCTTAAACAACAATTTCCCTTCCTGGTCATCGGTCTTTTTTGCTGCACAAAAATAAAAGGCCGCATTACTAATTTCAACTTTCAGCGCATACTCAGCATTAGCCTTATCCTTTTCATATAATTCGACATTAAAATTTACCTTTGCCAATTTCGCCTCTTTCATGTATTTTTTATATGCTCCGCAGAACGGACAATTATCCGGCGCACTTGCTCCAATATAAGGATCGCCGCAAATTTCGCATCTCCACAATTTTGCCATAATTAAATCCTCCTTTTATTCATGTACAGGCCGGTTTCAAACCGGCCCCTTCCCCATCATCATATCTTCTTAAACTGATCCTTCCCAACTCCGCAAATCGGACATTTCCAACTATCTGGAATATCCTCAAACTTTGTTCCAACCTTTATCCCATTATCCGGATCGCCGCAGGCCGGATCATAAATATACCCACAAACCTTGCATTCGTATTTTTCCATTATAGTTTCCTCCTAATAATCCTGAGCTTGTCGAAGGATTATGCCCTCCATACTCCGTGCAGATTACACAGAGCTCTTGCAGTAACATGGTCGGCCTTTATGCAAAACTCTGCTTCCGGCTTGAATCCGGGTTTTAAGAATTGACGATATTCCTTACCATCAACCACCACCTCAATCCATTCGATATTATGCTTTTCCTCCATCGGGTGCTCTACTGCTCCAATTTTTACCTTAAACCCGTAATCGGTTTTTTCAATAACCGGAACATGTTTTTCCTTTGCCGCATCAACCGTATTATCTGCCAGCAAATTCATCGGCTTTCCGCAACAGACCAGCTCCCCTCCCCCAACATGGACAACTTCAACAATATTTCCGCAGACACTACACTTATATACCTCTAACGATTCTTTTACGTTTACCATTTATCTATCCTCCTTCAAGCAATTTTTGCAAATCCCCTTAAAATACAAATGAACTTCGTCTATTCTATTCCCCTTAATTATCTTATTATTTTCGCATGGACAGTCGACCTTTTCAATATCTATAATTTTTCCGCACTTTTTGCACATAAAGTGCGAATGGGCCTTTGATTCAAAATCATACCTTGTCTCTGACCCGGAGATAGTTAAATTACCAATAACCCCCTCTTTTTGGAATAATTCCAGGGTATTATAAACGGTTGTTTTTGAAACAGTCGGTAGTTCTTTTTTTAGAGCTTCGTAGATTTGGTCGACCGTCGGATGGGTACGATGTTTATCAAGATACTCCAATATCTTAACGCGGTGATACGAGGGCCGGATATCCATTTCTTTTAGTCTTTTCTGTAATTGTTCCATATATGAAATTATTACAAACTACTAAGACATTGTCAAGAGATATTTTTTTTAATGCCTCGATAAATACTTAAACGCAGCTAAAGTGGCCTTGGCCCCTTCCCCTGCCGCAATAATTATTTGTTTTTCCGGAACATTAGTTACATCCCCGGCCGCAAGAATACAGGGATCAGAAGTCTGGGTTTCATTATTCACAACAATCTCACCCTTCTTATTTTTATCAATAAAATCAATCATAGAAGAATTTGGAACCAAACCAATCTCCACAAATATTCCCTGAAGCACAATCTCTTTTAACCCCCCATCAACCTCTACTTTTATTCCGCCAACAAATTTATCGCCAATAATCTCTTTTGTCTTTGAGTTGTAAAATATTTGAATATTTGCGGCCGATCCAACCTTTTTAATCATAACCTGATCACCAATAAAATCAGCTTTATTATTAATAATATAAACTTTAGCTGCAATTTTTTGTAATGACAACGCTGCATCTAGGGCAGAATTCCCTCCGCCAATTACCGCCACATCTTTCCCCTTAAATAGCGGTCCGTCACAGGTTGCACAATAAAATAATCCTTTATTCTTGTATTTAGCCTCACCCGGAATATTTAAAAGCCTGGGTCTCTTTCCTGAAGCAATAATTATAGTTTTTGATAAAAAGGTCTCCCCCTTTTCTGTTATTACATTAAAGCCTTGATCCATCTTTTCAACTTTTGATACCCCTACCCCTTCTTTCAATTCAAAACTATGTTTTTCTAAATGCTCACGAAATTTCATGGCAAGTTCCGGACCAGTAACTAACTGTTGTCCGGTATAATTTTCGATCTCTCCGGCCCAGGCAGCCTGACCGCCGACATCTCGGGAGATGATCATAAAATCAAGGCTTTTACGGGCAGCATAAATTGCAGCAGTAATTCCAGCCGGCCCTGCACCTATTATTATCAATTCACGCATTTTTCAACACCTCTCTATCCAAACCTTATGGCAATCCAATTACCAACAAAATAAGTCAGAATTACAACCAACAGAGCAATAAGCAAATGTTCAAAAACCGCCTTCCACGGATTTCCCTGCTGCTCTTTTGCCATGCAATAACTGAGAAACCCAAGCACAGACAGCCCCCATACCACGTTTACAACAATAGCCGTTGGAAGTTCAAAAAGGAGAATCGGGACAATAAAGGTAAGCGCAAAAATAAGCTTAGAGAAGAAAGTGGAAAAGGTGGCTTCCCATATTTCTCTGGTGGTATGTTTATTTTCAGATTCTTCGGAAACATGTATACCCAGGGCATCAGAAAAAGAATCCGCCAGGGCAATGGTCAATATTCCGCCGATGACTACCATTTCCGAATGGGTGCTTGAATTCAAACCCACCATTAACCCAAGGGTTGTGATTATTCCCGAGGTTATACCAAAACAAAATCCAATTTTTATTGAATGTTTTATCAAGTTAACCCCTTCATCTTCTTTACATAAACTCTATACTCACCCTCTTTTTCTTCAACCCCTAAAAACTCCTGCCCGGTAGTCTTGCACCAGGCCGGCATATCAGATTTTATTCCCTCGTCAGATGCTACAACCTCTAAAACCTGGCCTATTTGCATCTCTTTGATTTTTTGGGAAGTTTTAATAATAGGCATTGGACACAGAAGACCGAAACAGTCTATCTTTAAATCTGCTTTCATAATTTCTCCTATATAAAATAACTAACTTTGCATTCCCTTGCTTCTGCCAAAAAAGTCGCCGCCCCGGCAAAAGAATCAATCCCATCAATAAAATCCTCACGGGTAAAGCCCATAAAATTTAAGGTTGTAGTGCAGGCCGTAAATTTTACACCAAGTTCTTTGGCCATCTTAATCATCTCGGGAATAGCGGGAACCTTTGACTGCTTCATTAAAATCTTCATCATTGCCGGCCCCATCCCCAGCATATTAAACTTTGATAATGGAAGCCGATCGGCCCCTCCCCTGTTTAACAAACTCATCATCTTCTGTAAAATATTTTTTCCACTAGTTAATTTCTTTTTACGCAAAACATTTAATCCCCAGAATGTGAAAAACATATTAACTTCCATATTCATGGAAGCTGCTGTGGTTGCCAGTATAAAAGCAGCCAAAACCTTGTCCAGATCCCCGGAGTAAACAACTATATTAAATTTCTCTCTTTGCATATTTATTTCTCCCTATGGAGCGGCGACATCTTGCGCAGTCTTTCAACAATTGGAGGCAGCTTCTCCAAAACATACCCGGCATCATCCATTGTACTATCTTTTCCCAGAGAAAAAACCAGCGAGCCATGAACATCCTCGGGGCTGACTCCGGCTGCAATCAAAACATGTGACGCTTTTAGTGCTTTTGAAACACAAGCCGAACCGGTTGATACAGCAATACCCTCCATGTTTAAAAACATAGACATCGATTCGCCTTCAACATACTTTGCATAACCGCTGGCATGTCCCGGAAGCCGGTCAGACGGATGTCCGGTAATAAAAAAATCATCTATTTTACTCGGAAGTTCGTTTAAAAGCCTGTCCCTTATTGGAAGCATTTTTTTTGTTCTTTGATCCATTTCTGCAATTGCCAGCTCTGCCGCCTTCCCCATTCCGACAATTCCCAAGATATTATGGGTTCCGGCCCGGCGCCCCTCTTCCTGTGTTCCACCAACAATAAAAGGTAAAATTCGTGTTCCCTTTTTTAAATATAAAGCGGCAATTCCGGTCGGACCATAAAATTGATTGGCAGAAAGGGTTAAGGCATCAACCCCAAGATCATTAACACTTAAGGGAATAATGCCTGCAGTCTGGACCGAATCAACATGAAATAAAATTTCCTGGTCTTTTAGAATTTTTCCAATTTCGGCAATCGGCTCAATTGTCCCGATCTCATTACTGGCATGGGTCAATGTAACCAATATTGTCTCTTTTGTAATTGCAGCTCGAACCGCGCCGGGATCAATCTTCCCAAACTTATCAACCGGTAAATATGTAATGTTAAAGCCCTCTTTTCCTAACTCTTTAACCGCTTGAAGAACAGAAAAATGTTCAATTGAAGATGTAATAATATGCTTCCCTTTCTTTTGATTTGCTTTGGCAATCCCGGCTATTGCAAAATTATTCGATTCCGAACCACAAGATGTAAAAATTATCTCATTGGATTTTTGAGCCCCAATTAATTTTGCAACTTTATCACGAACATCCTCAATTGCAGCAAGGGTTTTTCTGCCGGGATCATGAAGATTGAGCGGATTACCATAGGTCTCTTTTAAATGGGGAATAATCGCTTCAATTACACGCTGATCAATCGGGGTATTGGCTATATGGTCAAAGTAGACTGTTTTCATTCAATCAAAACGCGGTCAACACCGTCAATTTCAAGCACCTCAACTCGAACCTGTTCTTTTTTAGCAGTAGGAATTACTTTTCCGGTAAAATCAGGATGGATCGGAACCTCACGATGCCCGCGGTCAATCAGGGCACAAAGCTGAACCTTAGAAGCCCTGCCATAATCCTTGAGACCATCAAGGGCAGCGCGGACCGTCCGTCCGGCAAAGATCACATCATCAACCAATATAACAATTTTCCCGTCAATTGAAAAAGGCATGTCAGATTTGCGAACCTCAACATATTCTCCTTTGATGGAAAGGTCATCTCTGTATAAAGAAACATCTAAGGCTCCAACCGGAATAAGCACGTTTTCATTTTGATTTATCATTTTTGCAATACGTTTTGCAATAGGCAGGCTGCGGTTTAGAATACCAACTATAACAATATCTTCAACTCCGCGGTTTTTTTCTACAATCTCATGCGCAAGACGATTGACTGCACGACGCATATCATGATCGTGCATAACCACTTTACCTTTAGATTTCTTTGCTTTTGGAACCATGTCTATATTATACCAAACCTTTTGCAAATTGGGCGATTAATTTTAAAACCTCAGGATCTTTTGACTCGTAATAAATTCTAAGGACCGGCTCGGTTCCGGAGGGACGAACCAAAACCCAGCTTTTATCTTCTAAAATCAGCTTAACACCATCACTGGTTTTTACATTTTCAACTTTCATTCCGCCAATTTCAGATGGAGGTGCTTTCTTTAATTTTTCCATTAAAGCATTTTTCTTCTCGTCTGTTGTTTCCACCTTTCCACGCTTAAATTCATAGGAGCCGTATTTCTTCACCAGCTCTCTCCACAATTGAGAAAGGGGCTTTTTTGTTTTAGCTGCCATCTCAACCACTAAAAGGTCGGCTAAAATCCCATCTTTTTCCGGGATGTGCCCGTTAATAGAAAGCCCCCCGCTCTCCTCCCCGCCAATTAATACCGGCTCTTTCATCATAATTTCTGCAATATATTTAAAGCCAACTTTAGTTTCGTGAACTTTTATATCATGCTCTTTTGCTATCTCGTCAATCAAAGAAGTAGTAGCAATTGACCGAACAACCGAACCCAGCTCTCTTCCACCGGTAGTAATGAGATAATTAAAAAGAAGTGAGAGAACCTTGTTAGCATCCAAAAAGTTTCCTCTCTCATCTACAACACCAAAGCGATCGGCATCCCCGTCATTAGCCAGGCCAAGGTCAAATTTGCCTTCAAGCACTTTTGCCTTTAATTCTGTTAATTCTTTATCTCCCGGTTCCGGATTCTGCCCGCCAAACAAGACATCACGATAATTATGAATTTCCTCAACCTGGCAGCCATACATCACCAATAATTTATCCAGATATCCCCTGCCCGATCCATACATTGGGTCATACAAAATCTTTAATTTCGCTTTTTTTATTGCTTCAACATCTATGAATTTCTCGATGTATTCAAAGTATCTCTCTCGCGGCTCAAAATGCTCTATTTGAGCGTTGGAAGTTGGAATTTGGGATTTGCTTGGACGTTGGGCGTTGGACGTTGGAAGTTTCGCCTCTATCTCTTTAGTAATCTCTTCCGTAGCCGGTCCCGCGTAATGAGGTATAAACTTGATTCCGCAGTATTCCGGCGGATTATGCGAAGCGGTAAGCATGATAGCCCCAAGAACATTTTTGTCCTTTACAGACCACGCAACAATCGGGGTTGGGGTATCTCTCTCTGTCACAAGTGACGAAATCCCATTCTCTTTCATCACTTTTGCAATCTCCAGAGCAAATTGATCCGCTAAAAACCTCGCATCATATCCTATTATTATTTGAGGTTGGGATTTGGGATTTATTTTGATGTTTGAGGTTTGAAGTTTGAGGTTTAAGTAATCAGCAATCGCTTGAGCTACTTTTCTAACATTCTCAAACGTAAACTCATCCGATATTATTGCCCGCCAGCCGTCGGTTCCGAATTTGATCATGGTGATTCCCCGGGAGCAACTTCCCCCACAAACTTACGGACAGCTATCATTAATGGGCCTATATCGTGCGCTTCTTCGCCCTCTTTCCACTCGATATCAATAGTTTTGTTTTTTAACGGCAGATAGATCCTTATGCGACCGCCAAAGGATGATGCCATCTTGGTCGGACTGGGAGAATCAACCAACTTACTGATTTCTTTCAAAAAAGCTTCGGCCTTATCCTTTTTAATTTTAACCGTAAAATTGGGTATTTTTTCCGAACCATTTTTAACGGCCCTATCAAAAAATCCATGGTTATACAGTTTGATCTCAACCGCATCCGCCGCAGGACGTAAGGTTAATCGGGCACTGGCACGAGCAAGACACCCGCCGGAGATTTCAATAAATCCTGCTTTTTTCTCATTGTTCTCTTTTAGAGTCTCCACAACCTTCCCTGCAGATGCCACCGAACGGGGAACCACAAAAAAACTCCCTGCCAAAAACCCCAATCCGAGAACAAAGAAAATCAAGAAAACAATAATTAAATTTCTCATCCCTACTTCCTTTTTGAATTTTTCATTTACAATTCAATCACAACAATTTAGAATTCTACCCAAAAAAAATAGAATGCAATATTACAATGCAAATGCTATACTTTTGCTCCTGGCAGCCATCTGTTTCAAATTTGATCATGATTTACAATATTAACATAAAGAGCTAGAATTAAAAATATGGTAAATTTCATGGCTGGGGCTTTCAAAGAAGCAAGGAAAGCTGACAAAAAAGAAGAGGTTCCAATCGGCTGCGTTATTGTAAAAAAAGGAAAAATCATTGCCCGCGCTCATAATCTGCGGGAATCAAAGAAAGACCCGATGGCCCATGCTGAAATTCTGGCCATACAAAAAGCGGCAAAAAAGATCGGCGACTGGCGTTTAAATGAATGCGAGCTTTATGTTACACTAGAACCGTGCCCGATGTGCGCCTGGGCTATTATTCAAGCGCGAATCCAAAAAGTTACCTTTGGCGCATCGGATCCGACCCATAAAGCCAGTAAATGGTTAAAAAAGCATAAAGTTAAAGTAAATGCTGGTGTGTTAAAAGAGGAATGTCAGAAGATTTTGAAGGATTTTTTTAAGAGAAGAAGAACAAGAACCAGAACAAGAAGTTAGGAGGGGTGGCAGAGCGGTTGATCGCGCACGCCCCGCCTGCGGCGGGGTAAACTTGGAAAGCGAAAATGTATTTTGTATACGTTCTAAAAAATAAAGAAGGAAAACATTATATTGGATGCACAAATGATCTCAATGAAAGATTGTGCGATCATAATTCCAATAAAAACAGATCCACAAAAAACAAAGGCCCTTGGCACACAATTTATTTTGAAAAATTTAACAAAAAAGAAAAAGCATTTATTAGAGAAAAACAAATTAAAAGCTACAAAGGCGGAGAAGCCTTTAAAAAATTAATAAGGAGAGGTGGCAGAGTGGTTGAATGCGCACGCTTGGAAAGCGTGTATATCGCAAGATATCGAG
>JABMQY010000114.1 GCA_013202975.1 Candidatus Saganbacteria bacterium | reverse complement strand
GATCAATAAACAAACTAACATCAATTCCCTTATCCTGCAATTTATCAACAATATTTTTTAATTTTTTATTTTTTCCCGCCTCAATTATATTAATATTATTGTCGCGGGATCCCGCAGAGCGGGAAATTTTTAATTTTAGATTGAGTCCTCCCTCCGTTGTAACTTCCTGTCTTTTTTCTGGAACCAAGGTAACCATTTCTGGTTTTATTTTGAGGGCAATTTTGAGCATTTCATCTGTTGCCGCCATCTCTAAATCTAAGCGAGTTGCAAGTTCCCGCAGTCTCTTAACATCTTTATCATTAATATGGCGGCGGTCTTCGCGCAGGTGGCAGACAATTCCATCCGCTCCCCCGGCAATACACTCTTTGGCCGCTTCGATTGGATCTGGGAAGGCCTCTAAGCGAGCCTGACGAAGTGTTGCTATGTGATCTACATTAATTCCAAGGCGCATACATTAGATTATAGCAAATTTAAAGAGAAATAAAACCCAGTGGACCACTGCACGCAAAGCTGGCCGAGGATACGTCCATGTTTTTTCAAGAGCATAGTTGTCACTCGAAATAAAAAACTACTTGTTTATTTTTCTGAAAAGCGTATAATTCTTAAAATGAAATATTTAGTGCCTAGTTTACTGGATCTTACTTCCTCGCAACCTGTCCGGGGAAATTGTGTTGGTGGTTCTGGTGCGACTGTTGACGGCGGGGGCGGCAATCTCTCTTTGTGTGTAACAGGAAACTCTCCCAACAGTGGTGGCGGAGGCAGCAACTCGTGTGTGGGTGGAACTGGCAATGCCACCGTCTGGTTTACCTATAATTGTTTGACCGGTTCAACAGTAACGACTTCTGGCTGTGGCGTGGGGAGTGATAATTCATTAGCAGGAGATCTTGATCCCTGTTATTCTGGAACTAGCGGATAGTTTTTGTTTAAACCTTCTTGTGGATTAAACAGATAGCCTCTGCCGAAATCCCTTTCCCTGTTCCAGTAAACCCCAATCCCTCTTCTGTCTTTGCCTTAACATTAATCTGTAAAATTGAAACATTAAGAGCTTTTGAAATATTCTGTTCCATCTGGTCAAAAAACGGGGTAAGTTTGGGCTTTTGACACACCACAGTTGAATCTATATTGTTAATTGAATAATTCTTTTCTTCCAGCAGCCTGCCGATCTCTTCCAAAAGTTTGACGCTCGATATATCTTTATACTGCGGATCGGTGTCCGGAAAATGCTGCCCAATACACCCCTCCCCCATCGCCCCTAAAATCGCATCAATTATTGCATGAATCAAAACATCTGCATCTGAATGGCCCAGCAGACCTTTTGTATACGGAATCTCAACCCCGCCCAAAATTAATTTGCGCCCTTTCTTTAGCTTATGTACATCATATCCAATCCCTACCCGCATATTACCCTCACAAACTTTCTCTTACCGACATTAACAACCGCCTCGATCGACAATTCGATCAAAGCCTTATCATCCGTGATTGTTTTATCATTTACCCTAACCCCACCCTGACCAACCAACCTGCGCCCCTCCCCTTTTGATGACACCATTTCAGTTTTTATCAGAAGATCAATAATATTAATTTTATCTGTCTTCAATTTTACGGTTACAATCTCCTGTGGTTTTTTCTTTTCTCTAAAAACAGCTTCAAATTCGCGCTCGGCCTCGATCGCTTTCTTTTCGTCATAAAACCGAGAAACCAGGGTTTTTGCCAATATCTTTTTTGCCTCTTTAGGATGCATCTTTTTAATCTCTTCCAGAGATACATCAGTTAGGAGATGAAAATAACGAAGCATTAAGCGGTCAGAAATCGACATGGTCTTGCCAAAAATTTCTGAAGGGGGTTCGGTTACTCCAATATAGTTATCAAGAGACTTACTCATTTTTTGGACTCCGTCGGTCCCTTCAAGTAACGGCATGGTTAGAACTACCTGTTGTTCCTGTCCATTTCTTTGTTGAAGTGTCCTTCCCATTAGCAGATTAAATTTCTGATCGGTTCCTCCAACCTCTATATCAGCCTTAAGATGAACAGAATCATAACCCTGAAGCAGCGGATACAAAAACTCTAAAACCGAAATATCTACCCCATTCTCAAACCTCTGCTTAAAATCCTTTCTCTCTAACATTCGAGCTACTGTGTATTGAGAAGCAAGCTTAAAAAAATCCATTGTATCCATTTTCCCCAGCCACTCAGAATTACAAACTACCTTTGTTTTTTTACGGTCCAATATTTTAAAAACCTGCTTTTGATAGGTTTTGGCATTTTCCTTAACTTCTTCTGCTGTCAGGGAAGGACGGGTTTCCGATTTTCCGGTAGGGTCTCCAATCATGGCGGTAAAATCACCGATTAAAAATATAATTTGATGCCCTAAATCCTGAAATTGTTTAAGCTTTTGCAGCACCACCGTATGTCCTATGTGGATATCCGGAGCAGAAGGATCAGCCCCCCATTTCACCCGCAGAGGCTTGTTTCTTTTAAGTTTGCAGATGAGCTCCTCTTCGGGAATTAATTCAATAACACCCTCTTTGATAATCCTTAAATGTTTTTCTACATCTATTTGCATATAAACTCCCCTAATGCCTCTAAGATGATCTTTGGTTTAATATCATCTCTTAAAACAACCGATCCGATACGCTCGGGCAAAACCAGATTGATTTTACCGGCCCTTACCTTTTTATCAAGCAGCATGGCATTAAGTATCTTTTGGGGAGAGAGTTTTTTTACATAGGTTGGCAATCCGGTTTTTGCAATAATATTCCAAAGCCGCTCCAGGTCATCCGGATCAAGCATACGGGCCTTAACCGCAATAACAGCCGCGGCAATCATTCCAACCGCAACTGCCTCGCCGTGAGAAAAACCTTTATAGCCGGTAAGGGATTCAATCGCATGCCCGACTGTATGACCAAAATTCAAAACCATCCTCTCACCCTTGAGCTCCCGCTCATCACGAGAAACGACAGCAGCCTTGATTGAGGCACAGTCTGCAATTAGCTCCTGCAAAAGCGATTGCGGTAATTTTGAATTGTTCTCCAAAAGCTCAATAATGTGATGATCCCTGATTACTCCATATTTAATAATTTCAGCCATGCCATTTTTTATCTCTTTTTTAGGGAGGGTCTTTAACGTTTCAGTATCAATATAAACCAATTTCGGCTGATAAAATGTCCCAATCATATTCTTGCACTTTGGATGATCCACTCCGGTTTTACCACCGATTGAAGCATCAACCTGAGCTAAAAGTGTGGTGGGGACATGAATTAGATTAATCCCCCGCATATAGGTTGCTGCAACAAAAGCAGCTAAATCGCAAATTACCCCGCCCCCCAACGCAATTATGGTTGCATCACGAGATATTTTCCATGATGCCAGTTTATTCCAAATCTTTTCGGCCGAACGCAGGCTCTTATTTTTCTCTCCCCTTGGGATAATAATTTTTTTTGCTCCAGGGATATTAATCTTAGACCCGTATAATTTGTTGACCAAAGGATCGGAAACTATAACCACCTGCTTACCCTTAATATAGGAAGCGAGCTTTCCCAGAATATTTCTGCCGACAACAATATCGTAACTTCGCTCCCCAAAATTGACCCTTATTTTTCTATCCATTCAACTATCTCCTCTACTGCCTGGTTTATTGAAAGCTTCGAAGTATCAATTTTAAAATCAGCAGCTTGATTATAAATTGGCGTTCTCTCTTCTAATATTTTGCGGATCTTATTCTCTTTTTCTCCCTGGATTAAGGGACGATTTTTTGAATGCCTGAGTCTTTCGAATATAATCTCCGGACCAGCCCACAACAAAATCAACGGCCCCAATTCCTTCAGCATTTTAACATTTTCGGAACGTAAAATCATACCCCCACCTGTCGCAAATACAAATTTCTCGTAATCTCCCAGGGTCTTAATAACTTTTGTCTCCAGATCACGAAAGTATTCCTCGCCCTTTTTCTCAAAGATCTCAGAGATTTTGCTGTTTTCTGTTTTTTCGATTAGTGTATCTGTATCAAGAAAGCTCATGGATAAGCGGCTGGCCAGCCTGCGGCCAATTTCCGATTTTCCCGAACCCATAAAGCCGATTAAAATAATATTCATATTAAAAAGCGTCCCCGAGAGGACTTGAACCTCCTACCTACGGTTTAGGAAACCGTCGCTCTATCCAGATGAGCTACGGGGACACGCCACAATTATACACTGCTCTAAATCCCTTGACAAATCATGGCAGAGTATTACAATAAGAAATAGTATAAATACAGGGGGAAATGTTATGAAAAAATGGGCTTTGAGATTATTACCGGTTTTTGTTCTGCTTCTTGCGATCGCAGCGTTCCTTTATGCATGTGGTAAGGCGCAACCAACCTCAACAACCACAACAACAACTGTCACCAGCGTTACCTTTACCGGAACAGTTGCTGCATCATCGTCAGACCTGTCCCAGTTGGGGGTCAGCTCTTTGGCAATGGAGACTCAATCCCAAAAATCAAAAAGGGTATCAACCCTAAAATCGATGGGTTTTGACGAAAAAAGTATTAATGCCATGAACCTTACACCATTAGCCGCAGGGGATGTAACTGCTACATTATATAAACTTAATGCCGACGGATCAAAAACATCGGTTGCAACCGGAACATTCGATTCATCCGACTCAACTTATACGGTAACAGATCCGGCCTACAGCACTGATAATACATATTTACTTTCTGTATCCAAAGCAAACACTACCAGCGGTAAGGTAATGGAAATTGAAACGCTAGTCGATCAAAGCGCCAGTTCCGCTTCTGGCAGTTCTGCACAAGGAGCCGGGACCATGGCAACGGATGCAAGTATAACCGGACAAAATTCTACTCCGCAAACCTCATTAATAACCAAAATGGTTATTGAGCTGGTCATTAAAGAGCTCGGTGTTACTAAACTGGATCCCGAAACAATCAGACAGATTAAGACAATAGTTATTGCTGCAATCAACACAATGATTACCGATGAGGGTCTTACTTTTACAACAGTAATAAGCAGCTCCCAAACCGATAATACTGCCATGAAAAATGCTGCGCTTAAAGCATTCTCAAATGACATTGTTAAAAACGCACTCCGGGCAATCAAGTTCAGGGCAGGAATCCTCAAAGGAGCAACCGATATTGATATGGCAAAAAAGATCATGAAAGAAATTTTCACCTTTATTACCGGAAGCCCTACCGGTGTTCCGTCCAGCATAGTTAATTCCTTTGCCACCGCATACTATAATGGAGTGACAAAAACAGTTACGGATATAGTTCCGGCAGCTAACGGCGCATTAACACCAACAGCAACCAGCGTTTTTACAGAAGACAATTTGGCAGAGGGGGTTAAAACACTAATTGATGCTACATACTCATCAGCTACAGTTTCTGGAATTGGAGCAAAACAGGAGAGGGACATAAAGGCACAAAACCCGCTGGTCCAGGCAATACTCCCCGCTTCAACATTTTATGGGAAATCAACTACCTGGCTAAAAGCACATTCCTGGACTGTCCCGGAACTTCTTATCCTAATGCCGGTTATTGAAACAATTGCCGCTCAGGCCGGAAGCTATCAAATAAATCACCCAAAAATGATGGTTGATATGGGACTTATGACCGGAATTGAAGACAAATTCCAAATTATGCACAGCGAACTTCGGGTAGAGAGCAAAGAAGACTGGGAAAATTTCCGGTTCGATCCAAACGATCCGACTGCAAAACCGACGGTTAGTTCTATCCTAACCTCTTTCCTTTCTGTCGAGAATATGGTTAATCAATCAGCCACCGGAACTATTACCGCCACCCTTACCTACCAAAAGGCCAACGGGACAGAAACAACCGCCAATTATAATGAGATGTCAGGCTTCGGACCAAAATCGATCAGATCAATGAGGATAAAACCAAAAGGAGGAGGGGCAGGTTCAGGTAAAGCCTTCCAAATTGCTCCCTGGGGAGATCCGTCAACCGCTCAGACTATAACCGATTTTAAACGGGGAACAAATGCGACAATCACTGTTTATAAGGATGGAACAGCATTAGAAACAAAGACCGTTGCAATATCTTCGGTAAATCTTGAAAAGGCTCAGATTGAATGGAAGACCCCGGCCGGCAATAAATTTAACCCGGATGATACCGGGCTAACCATAATTTTAGCCAGCGTAAAACCGGATTTTAGCTGGACCTTTGGCTCAACCGATAATAGCACTATAGATTTTGATACACTTACTCCGGCTTATGCAATAGAAATACGCCAGACCGATCAATTTGGCCGGGCAGACTGGAGCAGTAATGCTATTTATTCAACCTGGAATTTACAAGACTTCCTAAAAGGAAAACAAGGAGAAACCACCAGCCTGCGTTTGCCTCAGACCCTAACTGCCGGAACATATATGATCGCCGGCGCAGTAGTTGCCTTAGATGCAAACGGCTGGCCGATTATTCAAGGACCATGGAGCAGCACCATCTTTAAAGTTGGGGATTCCACTGCAATTCAGGCAAAAGATGATGTTATACTAAGCGGAACAGTAACTCCGCTAACATCTCCGCAGGGAACAATAAAAGTAGGTGTTTTTAGGATGAACCAAGACACTAATTTCCAATCCGCGGCCAAAGCCCCGGTCTTTGGTCCAACCGCATTAACCAACAACACCTATTCAATCACCATAGACTATGCAACCCTTGCCTCAACCGGCGGCGGCGGGTACGACCCGATCGCATGGGATGACGCGAACGGAGACGGAAAACTTGATCCGACCGAAGGCCCATCCTTCCCAATCCTGCATCCTGTTTACAACTGGGGAAAACTAGAACAGTTGGATGAAAATTTCAACCCGGTCGGAGAGATAACCGCAACCACACTTAATACCGGTTATGATATAGATATGACCAAATACATGAGACAGTAGAAGAACTCTAGAGCGGAAACCTGAAGACACCCCAGAATAAAATCTGGGGTGTCTTTTTTTTATATACTTTTAATAAACTTTTGAAGTGCTTTTTTAATAAGCGGATTTAAATTAGCCTGTTTTTTAACGAAGCTTGGTGGATTAGGATAAAGTCCTAATAAATCGTGGGTCACCAACACCTGCCCGTCACAATGCGGCCCGGCACCAATTCCAATTACCGGAATTTTAAGACTGCTTGAAACCTGCTTTGCCAAATCAGGGGGGACCAATTCCAAAACAACTGAAAAACACCCAAGCTTTTCGAGCCTCTTTGCATCCTTTTTGATGTTTGAAGTTTGAAGTTTGGATTTCCCTTGTATACTATACCCTAACTGATTCACAGACTGAGGGGTAAATCCAAGATGCCCCATCACAGGAATCCCGGCTCGAATAATTGCTTTGATAGAATCTAAATGTTGCGCCCCCTCAATTTTAACCGCCTGAGCACCAGCCTTAATTAAATCAATCGCGCAGGACAGGGCATGCTTTGGTCCCTGTTGAAATGTACCAAAGGGCATATCAGTTACAACCATGGCCTGATTAACTGCCCGGGAAACAGCCTGAGTATGAATAATCATTTCAGTTAAAGTTACGGGCAGGGTATTTTTATAGCCGAGCCCGACATTCCCCAAAGAATCACCCACTAAAATAATATCAATCCCCGCTTCATCCAATAATTTTGCAAAAGGATAATCGTAGGCCGTAAGCATCGAAATTTTGCGATGATTCTTAAGAGATTTTACTGTTTTGGCGGTTTTGCGCTTTTGCGTTTGTGTCTTTTCCATGGAAGGTGAAAATCAAACTTATCCTCTCTGTGCAGTGAAAATAGTTTCTCCTCAAGCATTTCTTTTGTTAAAAAACGGGTTAAATACCCGTTTTCTGCCATTGAAATTGTTCCGGTAGTTTCTGAAACAACTAAGATAATAGCATCCGTGACCTCAGACAGGCCGACTGCAGCGCGGTGACGGGTTCCTAGCCGCTTATCCAGCAGACGGGACTCGGAAAGAGGCAAAAGACAACTGGCCCCAAAATCCGCTCTCCCTGAACAATAACCGCACCATCATGCAGGGGAGATTTTGTATGAAAAATAGAATAGAGCAGTTCGGCAGAAATCAAAGCATCCATTCTAATCCCCGATTCAAGATATTCGTTCAAACCGGTATTGCGCTCAATAACAATCAGGGCTCCGGTTTTGTCTTCTGAAAGCTGCTCAACAGACCGAACCAGTGCCCTTACAAAAAAGGAACTGGCCGGAGTATGAACACCAAAAATCATCCCCTTAAACAGCCTGCCGCGGCCAAGCCTTTCCAGTGTGCGTCTCAACTCAGGCTGAAACAGGATAATTGCCATGATCAAGAGCACCGCAGCAAACTTTTCAAACAACCAGGTTATTGTCAAAAGCTTGATAAAACGGGCAGCGATATAGATGATAAGAATAAAAACTACCCCGCGCAAAAGGGTCAGGGCACGAGTACCACGTAGCCACAAAAGAATATAATAAAGCAGAATCGAAACAATAAAAATATCAAGAACATCCAGCCACATGGTTACATTTCCTGCTATATTCATAAAATTACATCTTGAGAAACAAGATCCTCATAGGTTTCCCGCTTTAAAATTAATGTCGATTTTCCATTGTTTACTACTACCATGGGAGGACGACAAACTCGATTATAATTGCTGGCCATTGAATAACCATACGCCCCCGTACACATGACAGCAAGTATATCATTTTCGTCAATTTTAGGAAGTTTAATTTCTTTTATTAAAATGTCACCCGATTCACAAAATCGCCCGGCGATTCGGTATTTCTGTAGAGACTTGCCATGGCAAGTCTCTACAGAAATTTTGTTTGCAATCAATGCATCATATTGCGCATCATATAAAATCGGTCTGGGATTATCCGACATCCCGCCGTCAATCATGGCATATTTTCTAATACCTGGGATTTCTTTTACGGATCCAATTGTATATAAGGTAATTCCTGCAGGAGAAATAATTGAACGCCCAGGCTCAAAAATTATTTTTGGTTCGGGAATTTTTAATTCGGCTGCTTTGGCCCGGACTCTTTGAATAACCTTCTCAAGCAGCTGAGGGACCGGAGCAGGTTTTTCGTCAATATAACTAACCCCCCACCCCCCGCCAAAATCAAGCTCTTTGGCTTCTAGTCCGGTTGCATCCTTTATCTGTTTAGCATAATCAAAGAGGACATCAGCTTCAGAAACAAAAGGATCAATATCAAATATTTGTGAACCGATATGGGTATGCAACCCTATAAAGGTCAAATAGCGGGATCCGGAAACTATCTTGGCCGCTTCAATAATCTTATCTTTTTGGATCCCAAATTTCGAATCGATCTTACCGGTCTGGATAAACTCGTGGGTGTGCGCTTCGATTCCCGGATTAATACGAAACATTACCCTGGCCGTCATCTTTAGTCTTTTGGATATCTGATCTAAATTTTTTAACTCACAAAGATTATCTGCAACAATATTTACTCCCGCAGCAACCCCTTCTTCCAATTCTTTTAGCGGTTTGTTGTTGCCGTGAAAGTAAACCTTTGATAAATCAAGATTAGCTTTTTTAGCGGTATAAAGCTCTCCACCAGATGAAACATCCAGGCCCAATCCTTCGTCACAAACCATTTTTAGAACTGCGGTATTACAAAGCGCCTTGCTGGCATATAAGACCAGGGAATTTGGATATTTTGATTTTAGGGTTGAGACATACTGGCGGCAGTTGTGGCGCAGGGTTAATTCGTCAACAACATAGAGCGGAGTTCCAAACTGCTTTGCTAGTTCAACCGTGTCGCAGCCGCCAACCTCAAAATGCCCCTTATCGTTTGTTTTTGCTGTTAATGGTTTGTTGCTCATTTTAAAATTACCTGAAATTTTCTGCTAACCCTGACGATAATATTATAGCATGTTAACAAATATTCGCCCAATAGGTTCTGGTGCACAAGCTAAGGCCTCTTTTAGTAGGCTTTATGCTGGCCAACGCATGTATGCTGCAAATAATGCTGCTTGGAATTATGTCCAACAATCTTCAGAATCCCAAAGAGCTAGTCTTACCATTTTCGATAAAAGCTTATCATTAGATAGCAAATCAAGCATTGCCTGGCTCACGGAATTCATTCTAACTCTGGGAATGTTTGGGAACGAAGCAGAAAATGTCATAAGACATGCCAGAGATCTAGATCCAACAGATTCTGCTTCTGCCTATGATGGATATGTTGAGGTTTTAACTGAAATAGAAGAAATCTCCCAAGAACTTTATGCAAGACTATGGCCTGTTTTTCAATTTGAAGAAGATTTAGCTCTTGTCCCTACTACTGTAAAAACGCTTAGTGTTCCCACTAAAGAAGACAAAGCAATTTTTCTTGGACAGTCGGGACAAATGAGATGGGAACTTCCAAAACTGGCTAAGTATAACTCTGCCCAGAAAATTATTCATAAAGATCCTCACGGGGATATTGCTATTTGTTTTACGGAAGATGAAATTTGTGCAATCAAGGCAAACACGATCGTATGGAAAAAAGTTCTTAGCGATGAAAAATGGATTTTCGGAAATCATCACTTGTCAGAAAAAATAGCTCTTTACAATTCAAAACTCTTTTTCTCTCAAAACAATAACGCCTTTACCTGTTTGTCTGTATTAGATGGAACATTAGTATGGGAACAGGATTCAAATATAATTTTTCCACTTCGAATACTCTTTAAAAATGGTTCGATCTTTGTTCTTGGGTCGGGACCCTATCACCGTAATAAGCATTGTTATATTATTTCAGCACTAGAAACTAATAATGGTCAAAAACACTGGGAAAGACAATTTATGTGGGATGAAAGCCCTTATAGTGAACATTATATTCAATCATTTCGCTTCCCTCAAAAAGAACTGGATCAACTAGAGATTATATTACGGGAAGTATATTCAAGGAGTGGATATATGAAAGGAAATCTGAATTATAGAAAAGGGGAAATGAGGCTTCGAATAAGAATAGAGAGCCTTCTTGGCAATCTTGTCTCTTCTCATATAAAAGTAAGACAGTTCCCTCTTTCTTCATTTACAAACATAGAATTTGAACTACCCTATTGGCTTCAAAAATGGCAGCAATTTGATGGAGTTAGTGAAAAATTATTTGATTAGTTTATATTCAAAGCTATCTACCAGTGCCTGCCAGCTGGCCTCAGTTACGTTTGTTGAAACACCAACCGTTCCCCAGGAACAGGACTCATCCGATGACTCGATAATAACACGAACCTTTGAGGCAGTGCCAGCCTGAGAATCAAGTACCCGAACCTTATAGTCTGTAAGCTTAACCTGTTCCAATTCCGGAAAATGTTTTTCTAAAACCGCTCGCAGTGCATCATCCAGAGCATTGACCGGACCATCCCCCTCCCCCCTTGACTCCAAAATCTGTCCTTTAACCTTCAACTTAATCTGAGCCTCAACAAAAGTTGGCAGATCTCCTTCTTTGCTGTTTTGAATTTTAAAATCAACCAACTCAAAATGTGGTTTGATTTTTTTAAGGGCACGCTTAACCAATAATTCAAAAGAGGCCTCTCCTTCTTCAAACTGATAGCCCTGATGCTCTAACTCTTTTAGAATACGTATAAGCTCCTTCACCTCCGGAGCATCTTTTTTAATCTCAACACCATAATCTTTTGCTTTATAAACAAGATTGGAAATGCCGGAAAGCTCAGAAACAGTTACGCGGCGTTCGTTACCGACTAATTCCGGTTTTATATGTTCGTAAGTTTCCGGATACTTTGCAACTGCCGATACGTGGATGCCCCCTTTATGGGAAAAAGCAGAGCGGCCGACAAAGGGTTGATGTGCTGACAATGGAAGGTTTGCAATCTCAGCAACATGATGAGAAATCTCGGTCAGGCGTTTTAACTGCTTATCGGTTACACAGTTAATCCCGGCATTTAATTTTAAAATAGGAATAACAGAACAGAGATTAGCATTGCCGCAGCGCTCGCCGTAACCATTAATTGTTCCCTGAACATGGGTGCAGCCGCAATGGACCGCCATCCCGGTTACAGAAACCCCACACTCAGAATCATTATGGGCATGAATCCCCAAAGGGGTCTTATAATGAGGCTTAACTTCATTAATGGTCTTTTGGGTCTGGTAAGCCAGAGAACCCCCATTGGTATCACAAAGACAAAGAATATCTGCTCCGGCCTCTTCTGCTGCCTTTAAACATTTTAAGGCATACTCAGGATTTTTTTTATACCCGTCAAAGAAATGTTCTGCATCAAAAACAACCTCTTTCCCGGCTGCTTTAGCATAAGAGACTGTGTCTTTGATCATAGCTAAATTTTCATTTAGGGTTGTTTTTAACGCTTCGGTTACATGAAAATCCCAGCATTTTCCAAAGATTGCAACAACCGGGGTTTGAGCCTCAAGCAGGGTGGCAATATTTTTATCATCCTGAACTTTTACTTTGGGCCGTCTGGTAGAAGAAAAGGCTACAATCTTAGCTTTTTTTAGTTTTAGCCCCTTTACCGCCTTAAAATATTCAATATCCTTTGGGTTTGATCCGGGCCAGCCCCCCTCAATATAATGAATCCCAAGCTCATCTAACAGCCTGGTTATTTTAAGTTTATCTTCTACGGTAAAAGATATCCCCTCGGTCTGCGCTCCGTCACGCAGGGTTGTGTCAAAAAGAGTAATGCTCATGATAAAGAAATTATAACATAATCTCAAATAGTTTACATTACGCCGGAACTCAAAATACAGTGAAATTTCTCAGATTTATAGAGGATAAATAGATGTACAAAACAATACATTGGGAGGATTAGCAAAATGCAAATAAACGGAGCCAAGATCATCACGGAGTCTTTATTAAAATCCAAAAACATTCACAGTGGAGGAGGACTGCGCTTACCTCTAAATCTTTGCGCAAATACTATTTCCCCTCTGTATAGAAGACAAATGGACCACATATCAGATTCGGCCATCAAGGTTAAACTCTTTGGCGCGAGGGTTCCAACCCAAAAAGATCTAAGACTGTCCTTCACTGCAATACGAATAGTACAAAGCTTTTCCCGTGAAGATCTTCTCCCTCAAATTAGAACGGTAGATAATCTTTTTCGTCTGATCAGGGGGGTTACCATTGAATTAAGGGGAATAGAAGATCTGCCAAGAGATGGCAAAGAGGTCCCGGAAGAAATCATTGCTATATCAAAAGCAATTGAAAATTTCAGGGTTGCTTAATTTTTCAGTATCTTTACTACTTCCTCAATAACCCAATCAGGCGTTGAGGCTCCGGCGGTAATTCCAATTTTATCTTTGCCTGACAAAAATTGCGGCTTAAGCTCCGCTTTAGTCTGAATCTGATGAGCTGGAGTTCCGGTCTTTGCACAAAGCTCAGTCAGACGCTTTGTATTTGCGCTCATTCTATCCCCTATTATTAACATCACATCAACTTTTCTGGCAAGATCAATAGCAGCTTTCTGTCTCTTCTGAGTAGCCCCGCAGATTGTCTTGTGAACTATCAAATCCTTAACCTTTGACTGCAAAAAAGAAACAATAGAATTAAAATTTTCATCAGACTGTGTCGTTTGCGCAACTACCCCAACTTTATTTCGAAGGCGAGAATATATATCCTCGCCTTCCTTTTCTGATGAAATAACAATACCCTTATCATTCGACCAACCCTTAATCCCTTTAACCTCAGGATGATTCTTGTCTCCTATAATAATTAGTTGATACCCTTTTTCGATTACCTCCTTGGCCAGCTTTTGCGCCCGCTTAACCCAGGAACAGGTTGTGTCAATTATTTTCAGGTGTTTCTTTTTTGCCTCTTCATAAATGTAAGGCGCAACACCATGAGCAGAAATCAACAGAGTTTCTCCATCCTTGATATCCTTGATATCCTTGATAACCTTGATCCCCTGCTCTCCAAGTTTTTCAACTACCTGCCTGTTGTGCACCAGATTTCCAAGCATAAAAATATCATGATATTTTTTCGCCTGCCCAAAGGCAGCCGATACCCCTTCACAAAAGCCCGAATCCTTTGCTATAAATATTTGCATATATTTACATTATACATCAACCTATCCCCTATCACCTAGACCCTATCACCTATCCCCTATACCCTAACCCCTAAATAGAGTGAAATTTCTCAAAAAAGCGTTCGATAAATATATAGATACCATAAGGAGAAGATATAATGAGCTCAGTTGGTGCAATCTCGATTAACACGGCAATAGAAGTGATTCAAAAATCCCATGTTAGCACTGATTTTCGTCCGCATGTAAACATCTGTGCCCTCTCTCTTTCCCCTAATTTGCGTTATAAAATCGATTTAATGTCGACCCCGGAAATTCAGAGAAGGCTTTTGGGAAGCAAGCCAATAACTTCAAGAGAGGTAAAATTCACGGTAACTGCCATGAGAATATTAACTGAATTCAACTTTGAAATGATCCTGCCTCCTATAGCTACACCCGGAAAATTCTTTCAGTTAATTCGGTCTATAACAATTGACCTAAAAAGAATCCCCAGCTTTCCCAAAATCCCGGAAAAAACCCTGGAAAGAATGGCCCGCGAAATACAGGATTTCGGGGGGAGATTATAATCATGATTTTCAACAAATTAGTTGCCGTCGATCTGCCTGCACTAACGGATCTTGAAACAGCAGAAGAAATTCTTGAAGAAATCGGTGAACTTGGTGATAAGCAAGCAATCGTAGATTATTTGCGGCAAGTAGGAGTACCTATGGCCAAGCCGCTAATAAATAAAAAAGTCAATGCCTCAAATCTCTCTGATCTTCTTGGTCTTTATTTTAGCCAACGCGGGGAAAGCAATGGAATAAGGGCAGACCGAATGCGACAAATAGGAAATATCAGGCTTGAGGTACAACGCCTGATTGATAGAGTAGATGCCCGAAAAACCTCGGACTATTTAAATTTAATCAGGGAAGAGCACGGTAATGATATTGCAGATAATGTTGAGCACCTGGGCATTGTTGCAGCAAGACGTACTAAAAATGACAGTCGCACAGTTGGACAATTTATCGAGTCAATGGCTCTAAACTGGCTGCTAAAATACGAAGCCTTTAAAGATATTACTGCCAGGGAAGGATTTGAACCATGCACCTTTTTTGAAAAGAATGACCAATCGGCAGTAATTGGACTTTCAAAGAACGGATCAATCATTTTCATAACCCGCGACCGCCGTATTAGCTACGATAGAATCAAAGGCCGCAAAGATATTAATATTGATAAATTTGATGGAATACCTGGAAGGATTAAGGAAAACCTTGAAATCTTAAAAGAAGCTAGAACATCAGAAGTAAAAACTTCAGCACTTATTTTTTTGGCTGCCAGCGCAGATGCTGACGATAGGTCTGTCGGTACTGTACAGGGATCATCAATCATCATGTTTGGTGAAATCGATCGAGTTACCGAAGTCAAATAAAAAAAATATTCTTTTTCTTCATCCGCTCAATTGCTTCTTCTATTCTCTCTTTAGGCAGAGTAATGGCAAATCTAACATATCCTTCTCCAGATGGACCGTAGCCAGATCCTGGCACAACCAAGATCCCGGTCTCCTCAAGCAGCTTTTCGGTAAAAGAGGCAGAGGTCTCCCCTTTTGGAGTCGGAACCCAGACATAAAAAGTTGCTTTCGGCTTTTCAAGCTTCCAACCGAGCGAATTTAGTCCGTGGATTAAAACATTTCTGCGTTTCTCGAAAATCTTTGAATTTTCTTCTACACACTTTTGTGAAGCAGAAAGCGCTTCTACCGCTGTAAATTGGATCGCCTTAAAGGCACCAGAATCAACATTTGACTTGATGGTAGCCAAAGCCCCCACCGCTTCGGCATTACCTACAGCCATCCCAATACGCCATCCGGTCATATTAAAAGTTTTTGAGAGTGAATGAAACTCAATAGTTACATCCTTGGCACCGGGCACCTCTAACACAGAATGAGGAACATATCCATCATAACCCATTTCTGAATAGGCCAAATCAGAGACCAACAGTAAATCATTTGATTTACAAAACTTTACACATTTTTCAAAAAAATCCATTCCGGCAACTGCCCCGGTCGGATTGTTAGGATAATTAATATAAAAGAGCTTGGCTTTTTTAAGGACCGCCTGGGGGATTGTATCCAGTTGAGGCAAAAATTTATTTTCTGCTTTTAGCGGGATCAAATATGGCTCTCCACCAGCTAACATAGTACTTATTTTATATACCGGATAAGAGGGCTCTGGTATTAAAGAAATATCCCCATTATCAATAAAAGCCAGGGGCAGATGGGACAAGCCCTCTTTTGAGCCAAGCAATGCACAGACTTCGGAATTCGGATCAAGCTCAACATTAAAGCGTTTTTTGTACCAATCGGAAACTGCAGCACGAAAGGACAACTCTCCCTTAGAAGAGGGATAATTGGCAGATTTATCCTGATCAAGGACCTCATGCATCTTTTTAAAGATATGACGCGGAGTTGCAAGGTCCGGATCCCCGATCCCAAAATCAATTACATCAACTCCATTTTTTACAAGCTCAGCCTTCTTTTCTTCAATCTTCACAAACAAATATGGTGGTATTTTATCTAATCTTTTGGATTTCCTCATAGCTGATACTCTCCTTTAAATACGGTCTCTGCCGGTCCGCGCATTAATATGTGTTTGTCGTCACGATTCCACTCAATATCTAAATTCCCACCAGGAAGTTTAACCAAAACCTCTTGGTCTGTTTTATTTGCACTGATTGCAGCTGCAGCAACAGCACAGGCTCCGGTACCACAGGCAAGGGTCTCACCTGCCCCTCTCTCCCACACCCGAACCTCTACATGTTTTCTATCAATAACTTTTACAAACTCAACATTAGTGCGATTTGGATAATTTGGGTGATTCTCTATTTGCGGACCAACAACTGCTAAATCAATCGCAGCCAAATCATCAATAAATATTACCGCATGCGGATTCCCCATCGATATAT
>JABMQY010000012.1 GCA_013202975.1 Candidatus Saganbacteria bacterium | reverse complement strand
TTTTAATTCTTATGCGAATGAAATTTTCAAAATCAGCGGGGGGATTCCTTTTTTGATATCAATGGTTTGTAAAAAACTAAGTAGGATAATTGATGAGTCAGGTAGTCTTGCTGAGATTGAAGGACGAACCGATCGTTTTTTTGGTTATGACAGATTGCGCAATCTATCCTGTGGAATTATGGGAATGGAAGGATTGGTTTATAATTGTTTATCAGACGATGAAAAAAGGGTTATTCAATCAATTGCACTTGGAAAAAATATTAATCTGGAATATGAAAAAAAGCGTATTGACCGCTTAGCACTTCTTGGATTAATCGTTTTAAGACCAAAATTGCGAATAAATGGAAAAATGATTGAGTTTTTTGTTCAGCAAACAGCTAATCGGGAATAATTCCGCATTCCGAATTCCGAACTCGGCACTTCTTATAAAATACCCTGAAATTTTTTATATTACTATCCGATAAATACGTACCATGATTAAACGTAAAATAATATCATTTGATGCAAAGAGGGCACTGGAGAGCTATGATGCTACTACCGGGCAAGAGATGTTCGAATTAATTGATACTTGCTTGGTTGATGCACTGACCAAAACAAATATTCTTCGAAATGCAGGGGTCCCAATCGCAAGCCCTCTGCTTTCAGCTGCCTTATCTAATAAAACTAAGAAGGTTTCATTGAAGGAATTTCTTGTTGGCAGTAAAATACCAGATCAGATTCCCCTGGATTTCCCCTTTAAAATAATTAAAAAATTAAAAAATCTAACTCCATTAATTCAAGAGAAAAAATGGTTTCCAGTGGGGGATGGGATTGAGGTTGAGATTTTAACGCCCGACCCTAAAAAATTTGAAATAGAGATTTCTGGAATAAGAGGGGCCTATTCTTCTGTCAATCTATCATCTGTGGAGAGAGATGAAGGAGAGACGGCTATTTCTGTTAGAGCAAGCTTTTCAGAAAAAGGTGTCCATGTTCAACCGGGTTCAGAAGAAATGAGTTTAGACAGTTTTATGGCTTGCCGATATTTTGACCCAAACGAAGAAAATGTTTCGATGAAGTGGAACGATTCCTGGCGGGACGAAACAACTACATTTGCTGGCGGCCATACTGGGCACTTTACTGAATATCATTCTTCTTATCGTTTCGAAGGATTTAATTTAAAGAATGTTGTTGTTGCCCTGCTTGATGTTCTTTTGCCACTTACGGTTTAGGAGATTTATTAGAATATGCTAAAGTTAAAACTAATATCATTCAACGCAAAACGGGCATTAGAGGGATTTGATGGTGCTAGCGGGCAGGAGATGCTTGATTTAATTGATAGTCGCCTGTTTGATCCACTTATCAAAACAAATATTTTACGAAATGCGGGGGTTCCAATCGCAATCCCCCTGCTAAAAGCGGCCTTATCTAATAAAACTAAGAAGGTTTCATTGAAAGAATTTCTTGTTGGAAGTCAAATACCAGATCCTATTCCCTTGGACTATCCCTTTAAAATTATTAAAAAATTAAAGAATTTGACCCCGTTAATTCGAGAGAGAAAGAAATTCTCAGTAGGGGATGGAATTGAAATAGAAATATTAGATCCAAATCCTGATAAGTTTGAAATAAAAATATCAGGAATAAAGGGACAGTCTTCTAGTTGGAATAGTATGAACTCGAATGACGCAGAAGGAGAGACGACTCTTTCAATCCGAGCCAGCTTTTTAAAAGATGCTGTTTTTATTCAACCAGATTCAGGAGAAATGAGTTTAGAAGGTTTTATGGCATGCAGTAATTCTGATCCAAACGAGGAAAATATTTCTATGAGTTGGAGTGAATCTTCTGAGAATGAACACACCTCATATACTGGTGCAAAAACCGGACACTTTACGACTTATCATTCTTCTTATGAGTTTGAAGGTTTTAACTTAAAAAATGTTATAAGGGCGCTGCTTAAAGTTCTTTTGCCATTAACGGTTTAGGTTAATAATATTTTTGCAGGCTTAAATCCATTAAAATTAGGCACAGCCGAAGCGCAAGAGTAGGCTCCGATGTTCTTTACATAAACCACATTTCCAACATCCATCTCAGGCAGGTCTTCGCTAAGCGAAATTGTATCAAAAGAATCACAGGTTGGTCCGGCCAGGGTGCTTAAGAATCTCTGTCCCCGGCGCAGGCTCTTAAACTCATATTTACAATGATCAAAAACAATTCCGGAAAAGTCACCGTAAACACCGTCGTTTAAATAATAATAGTTTTTGTTGTTTCTAAATGTCCTGCCAACTACCTGGGTTATTAGTGTCCCTGCAGGGCCGGCAAAGAATCGTCCCGGTTCTGCAATAAATTGGACATCCCGGTCAAACAGACGTTTCATCTTTTTGCGAAGATGCTTGGCCATGTCCTGAAAGGTAATATGATTATCATCATCAAAATGCCTGATTGGGAATCCTCCGCCAATGTCCAGGATTGAGAGCGGGATTCCGATCTTTTTTGCCTCGCCAAATATTGCAGAAGATATTTCAAATGCCCTGATATAATTTTCTACATTAGTGCATTGTGATCCGACATGAAAAGAAACACCGGCCGGTTTTAGACCAAGGGACTTGGCTTTTTTCAATAGGAACAGGGCCTGGTCAGGATCAGCTCCAAATTTGAGTGATAGTTCAACTGTACTTCCGACATTATCAACCTTAATTCTGACCAGAACTTTGGCTCCGGAGCAATGCTTTGCGATCTTATAAAGCTCCGGCTCGTTGTCAAAGGTCATGAAATGTACTTTTGCTTTGTTGGCAGCCTTTATATCATCAACTGATTTAATTGTATTGGCGAAAATAATCTTGTTTGGTGAAGCCCCCAAACTTAATACTAAATTCATTTCAGCGGCACTGGCAACATCAAACCCCGATCCCTGTGAAATAAAAGTTTTAATTATTTCAGGGTGGGGGTTTGCTTTTATTGCGTAATAGGGGGTGACATTTGGTAACTTTCTTTGAAAACGCTGGTATTGTTGCTTTAAGGCATCCCTGCTTATCAGCATTAAAGGAGAACCCTCTTTCTTTACCAGCTTGCGGATCCTTTTTTCTAATCCTTCTTTCATTCTGCTAATACAGTGTGTACTGTCTCTGTCTTTTTACTGCTATAAGGGATCTTATCGACTAAAAATGTGGTAAATTGCCACAGATCTTCCTCTTTTGGCTGCGGCATATCAAATTTAGTAAACTTTGTATTTAAGTGTTTCAGCGGTGTCCAGTCAACAGCCTTTGAAACAAAGGGCTCAAGATATTTCATTGAATGTTCTAATATAAATTCGTGGTCAATATCATCCGGCAGATTAAATCCCCTTCTTGGGTTTTTTATCATCCACATTGCTGCGGCAATAATTGAAACAGCTACCTGCATCGTAGTTGCCTGCTGGTGGGGAACTAGTTTCCTGGACGAATGAATATCGAGCAGGCTTCCACACCACCAGGAGTTAAAATCATGTCCCATAAGGAGAACGCCCAGTTCGTCTGCTCCATCAATAATTTCATCACTCATGATTCTCTGTTTTTCCTGAAGCTTAAATTGTCTCATCTCTAATTCGTCAAGGGAAACTTTTGCCGCATCAGACGGACAGTATGCATAGTGTACGGTAGGGCGATAAACAGCTTTGCCGTTTTCCCAAACTGTCATGCGGTCAGAAATTGAGAATGCTTCACCGTGGCGGACAACCATTCCGGTTATTTCTCCGCAAGGAACCCAGGAGTGAACCTTTGTTTTCATTCCAATCTGTTTTAAGCAGATCTGGTTTTGGGGGCCGATATCATGGAAGAAAGAGTTTAACGGTATATTTCTCTCGTGAGTTCCCCATCCCATCTCTGCCGGGGCAACCCCTTCTTCATAGAATCCTTCAATACTCCATGTATTTACAAACTCGTTGACCTGTTTGGGCTTATCTGTAATTTGGGTATCACGTTCGGAAATGTGAATTACTTTCGTTCCTGTTAATTGTCCAAGTTTGGGAAAATTTTTATCTTTTACATATATTTTTAACTTTTCAACTCTTGGGTCATTCGGTTTATCCGCAATAATTTTGTTTGCTATCCCAATTAATGCATGTTTTGTAAAATGAGAAACCAGCCCCGGATTTGCCCCATGGTCAACAATTGCAGTTGTTCCGTCGTTGCTTCCCCAGTCTTTAATTTGCTGACGTATTTGCATATGTCTGTTATATAATGTGTATCTGCCCGGTGAATTGCGCTCATTGTCTTTGTATGGATCCCATTCTTCTACGGAGGTGTTTACATATAAAACTTTGTTATCACGGCACCAGTTAAGCATTGCAATACAGTCAATGTTCCAGGCTAAGTCAATAATCAAATCTCCTGCCCCAACATATTTACTAAGCAATTTTGTATAATTCTCAGGTGTGATTTTATCAAAAACGTATGAGACCCCTTTTGCTAATGTATCTTTTACTCTTTCACGGTTGTCAGCAAAATCCATTATTGTTACATTTTTGGGATCAACATCGATTAGTTGGAATAAGATCGGGATGGCACACTGAGAAACTGAGCCGCAACCGATAATTAAAATTTTTCCATCAAATTTCTCCTTTTTCATTTTTTTCGAATTCCTCCTCTGAAAATAATATTCTACGAAGCTTTAGCGTAGTAGAATCATAGCAAAAAAGATTTAATATGGCAAACTTTTTCAAAGTTTGTTACAATGATTTAGCATGAGTAAAAGAGCATTTATTTTCCCCGGACAGGGGGCTCAGGTGGTTGGGATGGGGGCTGGATTTGCAGAGGTTTTTTTGGACCGGGCAAATAAAGTACTAGGATTTGATCTTAAAAAGGTCTGCCTTGAAGGGCCGGAAGAAGAGCTAAAGAGAACGGAAATAACTCAACCTGCTATTTTTGCAGTCAGTGTTGCTGCATTTCATCAACTAACGACCGATTTATGTGCGGTGGCAGGCCATAGTTTGGGTGAGTATTCGGCCTTATATGCTGCAGGGGCTATTTCATTTGAAGATGGGGTCAGGATATTAAATCTTCGCGGAAAGTTTATGCAGGAGGCTGTTCCAATTGGTGCCGGAGCAATGATGGCAGTTTTGGGGCTTTCCGGTGAAAAAGTAAAGGAATGTTGTAGCAATGCTGGCGGTGCAGTCTCCCCTGCAAATTTTAACTCTCCGGGACAGGTGGTAATATCTGGCGAGCGGTCTGCTGTCGTGACTGCTGCAAAACTTTGCAAAGATGCCGGAGCAAAAAGAATTATTCCTCTACAGGTAAGTGCTCCTTTTCATTGTTCTCTTATGCAGCCTGCTCAGGATAAGCTTGCAAAAGAGATGGAAAAAATAGAAATCCGGGATGCAAAAATTCCGGTTGTTGCAAACGTTACTGCGGATTATGTTACTTCTGCTTCTCAAATAAAAGAGCTGCTTATAAAACAAGTTACCGCGCCCGTATTGTGGGAGGATTCAATTAGGAAGATGATTTCTGATGGTGTTGGAGAATTTATTGAGGTTGGTCCGGGAAAAGTTTTGTCAGGACTCTTAAAAAAGATTGACAAGAATGTTATTATTAAGGCTTATACGGAGGTTTTAAATGAAACTTAAGGATAAGGTTGCTTTTGTTACCGGTTCTGCTCAGGGAATAGGCGCTGCAATTGCGACAGCCTTTGCGCGCGAAGGTGCATCTGTTGTAATTTCAGATATTAATCTTGAGTTAGCCCAAAAAACTGCGCAGGAAATTTCTGCCTTAGGAGTTAAAACACTGGCACTAAAAACTAATGTGGTTGATTTTGCGGATGTGGATAAATCAATAAAGGAAGCTGTTGCTCAATTGGGAAAGGTTTCAATTTTGGTTAATAATGCCGGAATTACAAAAGATGCATTATTGATGCGCATGAAAAAAGAAGACTGGGATGCGGTCCTTGCCGTCAATCTTACCGGTGTGTTTAATTGCACAAAAGCAATTACCCCCTTGATGATGAAGGCCAGAGAAGGTAGAATAATCAACGTTGCTTCTATCGTCGGGGAGATGGGAAATATGGGACAGGCAAATTATGCGGCTTCTAAGGGCGGTGTAATTGCTTTCACAAAATCAGTTGCCAGGGAAGTCGCAAGCCGCGGCGTAACCTGTAATGCGATTGCTCCTGGTTTTATCCGGACAGCAATGACAGATAAGATACCGGAAGCCGTGAAAGAGCAGATGTTGAACCAGATTCCGATGAAAAAGCTGGGAGAGCCGGAGGATATAGCTGATGCGGCAATTTTCCTGGCAAGTGATGCTGCAAAGTATATTACTGGTCAGGTGATTAATGTGAATGGCGGGATGTTAATGAATACCTAAAAGGAGGTGACTTGAAGAATGGATGAAGCACAAGTATTGGAAAAAGTTAAGAAGGTTGTAATAGAACAGTTGGGTGTTGCAGAAGCAGAAGTAAAAAAAGAATCTTCTTATGTTGATGATTTGGGTGCTGATTCGCTTGATACAGTAGAATTAGTAATGGCACTTGAAGAAGCATTCGGGACAGAGATTCCGGATGAAGAAGCAGAAAAGATTAAGTCTGTAGGAGATACTGTTAACTATATTTTGTCACAAAAAAAATAATGAATTTACCGAAACTTAAAATAGGGCGTTTGGTTGCTGACCTTCCGATTGTGCAGGGTGGAATGGCTATTCGAATTTCTACCGGAGCTCTTGCCGGAGCAGTAGCTAAGACCGGAGCCGTCGGAGTAATTGGGGCTTCCGGACTGGCATTTGAAGAGCTGGCAAAAGAAATACGACTGGCAAAGCGTATTGCCGGAGGTAGAGGCATTGTCGCAACAAACATTATGTTTGCTGCGCGGGAGTTTGTCGGATTAGTCAATACGGCATTAGGAGAAGAAATAGATCTTATCTTTACCGGAGCTGGCTTTTCAAGAGACATTTTTAAAATGGCAAAGGGGACAAAGACTGAGATTGTCCCGATTGTTTCCAGTGTCGGGCTTGCCAAGATTTCGAAGCGCTTAGGGGCTCCGGCGATTGTGGTTGAGGGTAAAGAAGCCGGCGGACATCTTGGGACAATGCGTTCTATTAAAGAAATACTTCCGGAGATAAGGGAGGCGGTCGGACCGGATCTTCCGATAATCGGGGCAGGGGGATTTTATGACGGCAAACAGATTGCTGAATTTCTTAAATTAGGGGCCAATGCAGTTCAGATTGCGACTCGTTTTGTTCTGGCCGAAGAATGCAACGCTGCCCGGGCATATAAAGAAGTTTATCAAAAAGCAACAAAGGATGATGTCGTTTTCATCACTTCCCCTGTAGGGATGCCGGGACATGCTATTAAAAATTCTTTTGTAAAAAAGATTCTTGATAAAACAGTTCCCAGACCGGCCGGTTGTGATTATTGCTTAAAAAATTGCAGTTTAGTTTATTGTATTATTCAGGCTTTGATAAACGCCCAGCAGGGAGATCTTGAAAATGGAATTGTTTTTTCCGGTGAGAATGTCTGGAAGATAAAAAACCGTACTATTAGGCCTGCAGCCGAGATTATAAAAGACATATTAAAGGAGTACGAGACAGCAGATGAATAGAGTTGTTGTAACTGGCCTTGGTGCGATAACGCCAATAGGGATTGGCCATCGGACTTTTTGGGAAAATTTGATTGCCGGTAAAAGTGGGATTGAAAAAGTTACCCATTTTGATGTCAGTGCTTATGCTGCCCAAATAGCTGCTATGGTTAAGGATTTTAATCCTGCCGACTATTTGGATAAAAAGCAAGCCCGTCGATTAGTGAAATTTATCCAGTATGCTATTGCTGCGGCTCAGCTTGGATTAAAAGATGCCGGATTTACTATCTCTGCCGAAAATGCTCCCAGAGTAGGGGTTTATATTGGATCCGGGATTGGCGGCATCGATTTTTTAGAGGATCAGGCAAGAACTCTTCATGAAAAGGGCCCTTCAAAACTGTCTCCCTTTACTGTTCCTTTTATGATTTGTGATATGGCGGCTGGCTATGTTTCGATTAATGTCGGAGCAAAAGGGCCAAACAGCTGTATTGTGACAGCCTGCGCGTCTGGTACCCACAACATAGGGGAGGCCTTTAGGGTGTTGCAAAAGGGTGATGCTGATGTAATGCTTGCCGGCGGATCAGAAGCTGCAATTACTCCTTTGGGGTTGGGTAGCTTTTGTGCTGCCAAAGCGTTAGCTACAGTATATAATGATTCTCCTCATGCTGCATCTCGTCCCTTTGAGGCAAAACGGGCCGGTTTTGTGATGGGTGAGGGATCCGGAATATTAGTTTTAGAAACCCTTCCTCATGCCAAAGCCCGCGGGGCAAAAATTTATGCCGAAGTGATAGGTTACGGTATGAGCGGTGATGCTCATCATATTACGGCACCCGCACCCGGAGGGGATGGCGCAGTTAGGGCGATCAGGGCCACCCTGAAAGACGCAAATATATCACCCGAGAACGTTGACTACATCAATGCCCACGGTACATCGACCCTCCTGAATGATAAATTTGAAACCATGGCTATTAAAACGGTCTTTGGGGAGAGGGCATATAAGCTTCCTGTCAGTTCTAATAAATCGATGATCGGACATCTGTTGGGGGCTGCGGGGGGGGTTGAGGCAGTTGCAACTGTGCTGACCATTAAAAATGGAGTAATTCCTCCAACTATTAATTACGAAGAGAAGGACCCTGACTGTGATTTGGATTATGTTCCAAACATTGCGCGCAAGCAGGAAGTGAATATTGCTATTTCGGAGTCCTTTGGCTTTGGAGGTCATAACGCTATCCTGGCGTTTAAAAAATATACTCCGGAAGCATGAAGCGTCTTTTTGCAGTTTTATTTTTATTTTTTAGTCTTTTTTCCTCATTTTCTTTTGCCGAGAATTATCCTAAAATAAATATTTCCGGTTTTAAAAAATGGGAGTACAAAACCCTTGATGTCAATCCCAAGTCAAATTACTTCTTGGGCTTAACTCAGATCGGTTTTTCTCCTTCTACCTCAGGTCTTTCCTGGCAGGAGCGCCTAAGCCTTGCCATTTCGGCCGATCTCTCAAAAGAACTGAAGGTAATTTATAATATCCAGCAGGAGCCCGAGACCCCTGAGCGGTTTGATGTCAGCGTTAGTTATGATAAAAAACATGAATTAATTTTTGGAGACATAAGTGCCACTTTTTCAGGGAATGAATTTGCCTCGGCAACAAAATCCCTGAATGGCGTTATGGTTAAATCAAAAGGAAATAATCATAATCTCCTTTTTGTTCCAGCTTCAAAATTGCGCAGCCAGGTTCAGTCATTAACAACCCAAAAGGGCAATAGCACCCGCGGGCCTTATAGTCTGGGGCATGGATCAATAGTAGAAGGGTCTGAGCGGATAGAATTGAACGGAATTGTTCTTAAGAGAAAGACTGATTATGTTATCGACTATTTTGAAGGTAAAATTACTTTCAGGGAAATCTTGACCACCCTGGATGAATTTAAATATAGTTATGAGTATACCAACATCTTGGATTTGTTTTTTCCAACACTTTCAAAAAGAAATTTTATCGGTTTTCAGGGGGATTACACCTTTTATCGGTCAGATTATATAAAAGATCAGCTCCCAGAATTTACAAAAACAGCGACAAAGGATGCCTTCCCAAATCCGACCTATTCCTTGACCGATGAAACCCAAACCGGTATCGCATCAGATGAATCAATTCTGTATCGCATATCAAAGTTTCCGGCGGTTGAGTTTTCTGAACAAGTCAGCTTTGAGGGGAGGACCCTGGTAAAAGGTGAGGATTATCGTCTTGATTATAATGAAGGCTTATTGAGGATCTACCTGTTATCACCTACTTCGCTTAATCCTCTTTTTGTAAGTTATCAGTATTATGGGATCAGCCGCGAAGCGGACCGGATTTCCGGAATAGGCAGCAAAGGAGATTATTTTCTGGAACGCAAGGGAATTGTTGTTGGATCCGAAAAGGTGAAGGTTGATGGTAAAAAATTATTGAGAGGATTTGATTATAAAATAGATTATGAAAAAGGGACATTGTTCTTTTTCTATGAGATTTCAAATACTTCATTAATTGAGGCTTCATATCAATATAAAGTTGAGGATAAAAAGAAAAAAGAGGCAAAAAAGAAGCAAACTTATGCAACCGTGGGCGTTACTTTTTTAAGCGAATCCGCCAAACAGGGGAGCGGTCTGCCGACATCTATTGCAGAAGACAAGATAAAGGGCCCGGACATAATCTCAAATCAAAACACCATATATCTAAAAAATATTCCGTTTGTTCCAAGTTCGGAAGGTGGCGTTTTAACTGTAACGAAGAATGGGACTGCACTTTTAGAAGGGACCGATTATGTAATTCCATCAGTTGAGGCCAATGCCCAGGGGGAAGCTGTCGTTACCCCTGCTACCAAACTGGCTTTTATCAACGATAAATATGACCTGTCTGATGGGTATGATACCGGTACGATAAGAATTTTATCCACAATTGAGGCAACCGACGAAGTAAATGTTGCCTATACTTATTACAATAAAACTGTTTTTGGAAAATATTCTTATGTTGGAAACGGCGGCAACGATTACGAAATAAAAAATTATCGCAACATTATTCGCGGGTCAGAAATTGTCAGGGTAACCGTTTTAGGATCCAGCATAATTAAAACCTATAAGAGGAACAGTTCTGCCGAGGCCTATGACGGAGATTATTCTATAAATTATTATAATGAGAACCCTCCTGAAATTAGCTTTAACCAGCCCCTTTCTACGGATAAATCTTTTACAATAGAATTTAGATATGTTCCTCCGGCCGCAGACAAGGGTGGTGACATTAAACAAGATGTCTTCGGGATGGATCTTGATTTTAAACTTGGAAAACACTTGCAGTTCAGCGGTGAAATGGCGACTTCAAACAAAGATAAAGTGGTTTCTATTGCAACCAGTTCTGAAAGTTTTAGTAGTTTTGCCGCAGCGACCCGGCGTATACAACTGGCAAACAGGCCTTTGATTGAGAACAGTGAAAATGTCTATCTAAATAATTATCTCAGGAACAGGGATATTGATTATAGTATTGACTACACCAGCGGGTATATCAGTTTTTACTACGTTACCCTTGGTACCCAGGATTCGGTTTCCGTAGATTATTCATACGAGAGCGCAACCGGCGCAACTCAACAGACCAGCGCCAAGGTTGACCGCGCTTACAAATATGGAGTTAAAAGTTCGCTGGGCTTTTTTGATTTTAGCTATGACAAAAAGGATATTGGCTCAAGTTTTAGTCCTATGGGTGGATTGTCTCTGGGCTTGGGCAGCAATGCTCAAAATTTTAGTACTATATTTAAGCCTAAATATCATGACTTAAGTATAAAATATGATTATAAAGAGACCAATAATCCTTTATCCGGCAAGAGCGGTCTGTATACCCGAAATTATGATAGGCGTTATGAAATTTCTATTAATCCCAAGAAACGACTGAAAATGGGACTTAATTTTCGCCGCTACCAATCACGAACAGATGACGATGTTAAGTCATATGACCAGTTTGATGTAGCCGGACATATTTTCCCTGCAAAGATAAGCAGGGGTATATTCGCGCTTAGCCAAAAGTATGAAGCCAGGAAATCGAAATCAGACGATTTAATTGCCGGATCCAAAACAAGCAGCGACTTTTTCTATTTTCAGGAAGATTTAAATATTACAAAGAGGGTGAAACTATCATATAATTATCAGGTATCCGAGCCCAGAAAAATTATTAATTTGGGGACTGCACAGGAATCAGTCACTTCTGAGAGTTTTTCTAAGAATTATGCTTATTCAGCCACATTAGACTTAAAAACGGGCAAGCTCTATAAGTGGACTGCTTATGCCAAGGTTGTGCGGGCTGAGCAGCATATAACCAAGCCATCGGTCTCTATACGAGAGACCAGGAATATCACTTATAGTACAGATTTCAGGCCGCATAAAATTATGTCTACCAGATTAGATTATAATCGCTCTGAGACTCCATCCGTTGTTGTAGAAAATAAAAATCCTATGAATGAGAGAACTTCTCTTGCCTTTTCTCTTAATCCCAATCGCCGGCTTAACGGAGGCTATTCATATTCTGAAAATGGCACTGTTTACACTACCGGAAGGGAAGGCAGCGGGCGCAGCAATAGTTATAATTTTAATTTTGTTCCTTTAAAGTCAAAGTATTTAGAATTATCGCAGAAGTTGTCGCTGCTCTATCGTACTTCCCTTACTCCTTCTGGCAGCTTTGAGTCAAGTTTTGAAGAACAGACATTGACCCAGAATTATTCCTTTATTTTTCGTCCCTTGAAGATTTTAAGCATTATTCCGGCCTTTGTTCAGACAGATTACTGGAATGTCAGGAATGGCTCCCCGCTCAAAACCAAGGCTCAGTCAACTGACCTTAAAACTAAGCTGACAATATTTAAGTCTACGATTAACGGTTTATATTCCCTGAAGGCAACAACCAGGCTTTCGGATATGATTACCCGGCATAAGTCACTATACAGCCTTAAGGTCAGCCGGGGGGTTTTTACATGGGGGACATTGGTTTTTAGCCACTCATACGAACACAATGGGGGAGAGGTCTTGTCAGGGGGAACTTTTCCTAATCAGGATTACCTGAAGAGTATTAATGATCTCAGCCTGAAATTTAAAATTCCAACAAATACTATGAATGCCGTACTTAATTCAATTAATTTGACATTAAGGGGTAAAATTCTTGATTACAGAAACAATCTTAATTCAGGTGACAATTTTAAGGCTTCTTCGATTAGCTTTGAAGGTAAGATGAACTTCTAGTTTCAGTAAAGGATTATGATCTTCCCTTTTGTGATTATTTTACCTTCAGTAACAACTTTATAAATATAAATCCCATTACCTACAGTGCTGCCAAAATTATCTTTACCATTCCATGGAACCAGGTTTTGTCCTGCTTTACCGCCATCCTCGCCGGAAAGAAAATTTCTTTTAAAAATTAGTTTTCCGGTTATATCGAACAAATAAACAGAGGTATTAAAATTATTTAATAAAGTATAACTTAAGTAAGTCTGGTTTTGAGTTGAAGGATTAAAAGGGTTGGGGGAGCTGTAGCTTTGGGTCGAAGCAGTTTTTTGATCTACAGCGGGATTATTTACAGTTACTGAAATCGATTTGGTGCTGGTGTGTTCTGCTTTGTCTGTCGCCTGCAACCTTATAGTGTAAGTGCCGCTTAAGCCGGCGGTGTTCCAATATCCTAATGACCCCCCTGATACTGATGAAGTACCGGAGTTAATTTTTTCAAATGTGATTCCGTCAGTTGAGTACTCCAAATTGTAATAATACATATTTAAATCTGAAGCAGTTCCTGAAATTGTTACAGAGTCTGTTATGGTGGCGCTTGTTATTGGGGAAGTTATTTCTGCTGTTGGAGAAGTATTATCGATAATAATGGCACGGGTAGCCTCAGTAGTTTTTGGATCACTGTTTTCGGCAGTTAGTTTTAGAGTATAGGTTCCGTCAGAAGTTGCCGTAGTTGTGTAGGTTCCGAGGACGGATGAAAGTACTTTTGTAGTACTTGTGGTTATAGTTGAATAAGATGTTGGGGCAGTTCCCTGTCCGATTTTTAGGGTGTATTTATCAAAATTGATTGCATTAGCTGTTCCCGAAATCTGAATTGTGTCATGCACAACTGCTGATGTTCCGGGAGAGGTTAATTCTGCAATCGGCAGAGAGAGCGCTGCCTGAGCATCCAGCCTTCCTGATCCCAGCAGATTTTCATAACCAGGATTTAGGGCGTCAATATCAAGGGCTGTAGTTTTAAGCCGGTTAAATACGTCGGTATAGGTCCAGGTTGGATGAACAGAAAGCAGTAACGCGGCAACCCCGGAAACAATGGGGCAGGCCATAGATGTTCCGCTTGAGTATTCATATGTATCGTTTAACCAGGTACTATAGATTCTGGTACCCGGTGCAGATATATCAACCCAGGATCCATAATTGGATGCTTCACTTGCGTTCCAGACTGACCGCTTATCGTTCTGGTCGGTAGCAGCCACGGCCAGGACATTACTGTATGCCGCCGGATAAAGCTGGCTGCTTTTGTTTTCGTTTCCTGCAGCCCCAATAATTACGCATCCTTTTGCAACCGCGTAATCAATTCCGTCTTCAAGGTCAGGAGAATTAACATAGTCACCCAGACTCAGATTAATGACCGAAGCGTTGTTGTCAGCTGCGTATTTTATTCCCTTCACAACATCAGAAATACTCCCATTTCCGCTGGCATTCAAGACTTTAATTGCCAGGATTTTTGCGTTCCAGTCAATTCCCGCGACCCCTTTACTGTTATTGGTAATGGCGCCAATTATTCCGGCAATGTGGGTTCCGTGTCCATTGTCATCCATTGGATCTGAATCATCATTGCTGTAGTCTGGCCCCAGGAGGATTTTACCGCTTAAATCCTCATGATTGTAGTCAACCCCGGTGTCAATATCAGCAAATATCAAGTTGCTGTCACCGGTAGTCGCGTCCCAGGCCGCTTCCATGTTGATTTTGGTTAATCCCCATTGTATAGAAAAATAGCTGTCATTGGGGGTAGTGCTTTGCGCCCTAATAATGTGGTTTGGAACTGCATAAATAACATTTGAATCCATATTTAATAAATCGATTACTTCAAAAATATCAACCTCAGATGGAAAATCAAGGATATATATTTGTGATAAATCAGGGATATCTACGATCTTATTAGCTCTAACGCTTAAGCCTTTTGTCTGGTAGGGGATAGAATTTTTAAAAACCTTTTCTATTTTTATTGCTTTAAATTTTTTCAATTCTTCTTTAATTCCGCGGTCTTTTATATTAATAAAAGAGGCCGGAACTTCTATTACCCCATGATTAAATTTGACCACCACCTGACCGGGCACATAATTAATTGCATGACAAATGCCGGGCAATAGAAGAAAAAATAAAAGGGTCCTGAAGAATCTCATTGCAAAGAGTATAGCAATTTTGCAGTTTAGCTGCAAGTTGTGTATAATATTGATTATGAATAAACTGCTGAAAAGGTTTAAAGAAGTAACCTCTCCGGTTCTTGGGCGATATTTTCCTGATTTTGAGATTAAATCGGCAAAGGGCTGCTATTTAACGGCAACTGACGGAAAGAAGTATCTTGATTTTTCTTCCGGGATTGCAACTACAGTTGTTGGTCACTGCCATCCAAAAGTTGTGGCTGCCGCAGTTGCCCAGGTCAAAAAATTGATTCATATCTGTATTGGGGTTGCGATTTACGAGCCCTATGTAAAGTTGTGCGAAGAGCTGCGCAAGATTGTACCGATCAAGGATGCACAGCCCTTTCTTTGCCAGAGCGGATCCGAGGCAGTTGAGTCTGCAATTAAATTAGCAAAATATACAACCAAGAAGCCGGGAATAATTTGTTTTAAGGGTTGTTTTCACGGCCGCACCCTGGGAGCTCTTTCACTTACAACCTCCAAAATGAAGTATCGGGATGGATATGAGCCTCTTTTGCCTGAGGTATATGTTTTGGATTGGGATTTGGCCGAGGTTGAAGAGACTATTTGTGAGCATGATATTGCCGGAGTAATAATTGAACCAATTTTGGGTGAGGGGGGGTATATTGAAGCTCCGGCAAAAGTCCTTAAAGGTTTAAGAAGACTTTGTACAAAATATAAGGTTTTGCTAATTTTTGATGAGGTACAGACCTGTTTTGGTCATACCGGAAACTGGTTTGCCAGTCAGGCCCTGGAAATTACTCCTGATATCCTGACAATGGCCAAGGGGTTAGCCTCTGGTTTTCCTCTTGGAGCCTGTGTTGCTTCCTCTGAAATAATGAAGAAATGGTCAGTCGGCTCTCATGGCGGCACTTATGGCGGCAATCCGGTTTGTTGTGCCGCGTCAATTGCGACTATCGAGGTAATTAAGAAAGAGAAGCTCTTAAAGAATACTCAGAAGCTTGGGGCTTATTTGAAAAAGAAATTAATCGGATTAAAGGGCGAGTTTCCTATTATAAAAGAAGTTAGGGGGATGGGGTTGATGCTGGGGGTTGATTTTAAGGATTCTGCTGTTGTTAAGAAGATACTAACTTATTGTTTGAAGAAGCAATTAGTTTTAATCAGCACCGGGGCAGATGGCACTGTCATCCGTTTTGTGCCGGCATTAAATGTGCATAAGAAGCAGATTGATACGGCTCTTTCTATATTTGCCGAAGCTTTAAAGCATGTCTAAATACTGCAGCTTAAGCGATTTGCTTGATATTTCAAAAGAAAAGAACGAAGAGCCTTTTTACTTAATCCTCGATGGAATCGAAGACCCCCATAACTTTGGTGCAATTTTACGTACAGCGGAATGCGCTGGAGTTCATGGCGTAATTATTCGCAAAAACCGGCAGGTACAGGTAACTGAGACTGTCGTTCGTGTTTCGACCGGTGCGGCTGATTTGGTAAAGATTGCCAGAGTTCCTAACATCGCAGAGGCAATTAATACCTTGAAGGATCAGGCTATTACAGTAGTTGGTTTAGAAGCTTCTGGAAATCAGGAATACTCCAAGACAGACTTAATAATTCCTCTTGCCTTGGTTATTGGGTCAGAAGGGAAGGGGATATCGCATTTAGTTAAACAAAGATGTGATCAACTGATTAACATTCCTCTTAAAGGGCAGATTTCTTCTCTAAACGCTTCAGTAGCTGCTGGGATTGTTATGTTTGAGGTTGTAAGACACAGAAATACACGGATATAGACGCTGAATTACACGGATTATGCTAATTTTTGTCAATCAGCTTTTTAATAATAGCTAATTGCTCATCCAGCGAGAGCGAGATGCTTTTTTGGTTTTTAAAGATAAAATCCAATTCTATGATTTTTTTTGTAGTTGCAGCTATGACAAAAGAAACTTTTTCCTCGTCCTGAGGGGGGATCTGTCTGCTGATTACACCATAATACGCTAAGTCTTTTTTCTCTCCTAACCCAAGCATAACACCCAAATCCAGACCTTCTAATAAGCCCGCAAAATATTCTTCTGCTTCGTTCCTTACTATTCCCAGGGTATAGATTAAAATTTCTAGTTGTTCTGCGATTGTAAGTACTGCTTTGTCCAAATTTACAAAAACAAGTTGTATGTCCCAGGTATTATTATCTTGTGCAACCAAAGTAAAAGTAAGTTTATGCCCGGCTTGTGAAACATTGCTTGCAAAAAATTGCATATAATCATGATCGGCATTTTCCGCAAGCTCAATTAGCTTTTTTAATACTTCACAATCCAGCTCTTTTACAAGATTAAAAAAATATTGTTTAAGATCTGGCATTTCTAGATATTTGCCAAGATTACTTGTCTTAATTGCGTTTTCTATCAATGCTTTTGCCACTGGCAATCCCGCTCTTCTTATCTCATCAGAGGTAAACGTCTCTTTCTTCATATGTTTGCTTACAATTCGGTTAAGCCAAGCAAGACTGTTTTCTGCAGTATTCTCGGTATTAAATGAAATTAGTTTATTCTTTATCATGCTGAAATAATATCGGATAGATTTGGGAGAAATTTCAGGTGATTTTAAGGATAGGTGGAGGATTCTTGAAGAACAAGAACGAGAACAAGGAAAAATTGGAGGGGGGAGGATTCGAACCTCCGAACTCATAAGAGGTCTGATTTACAGTCAGAAGCGTTTGACCACTTCGCTACCCCTCCAAATTAATGACAAATTAATTATACCTTTAAATTGTAGTTTTGGTCAAATCTCTTGTGTTTTCTAATACTATAGACTAAAATAAGGCAATGAGAAGATTATTTGTCTTCTTTTTTCTGGTGATTATACTTGCTTCCTCGGTTTCTTCTATTGCTTCGAATCTTGATAAATCTTCCTCAAAACCGATTCAAAATCCATCTCCAAAAAAGGTCAGTCAAACTCTATATTTAAAAGAGAAGCTGGATATGGCAAAGACTTTGAAACTGCTTAAGGTATTTGAAGATTTTGATCTGCTGACTTTTAAGATAGATATCAAGAAAGGATCAATTTTGGCAGAGTATGATCCCAAAAGGATGAGTATCGGTGAAATCCTGGTGACTCTAAAAAAAATAGGCTACCATGTACAACGCATCGAATAATTAAATAATTTGCTCCCGCATAATTGATAGCTCCCCAAAGGATGGTACTGCAATGAATTACTATTATTATATTTCCAGCCTGACTACTATTTTTCTGAGTATTATATTAGCCTTTTTTATACTGGCAAAAGGACGCAAGGCCAGCAATGTCCTCTTTTGCCTTTACTCTCTTTGTGTTGCCGGCTGGTCCGGGGCTAAGTTTATATCATGGATTACAATTTTGCCGCAGGCACTATACTGGACCCGGATCTCAATCGCAATTGCCGTTTTTATTCCGGTGGTCTATTTTCATTTTTCACTTTTATTCACCGGAAGAAGAAATATCACCGTATGGCGGATCTATTCCCTTGCTGCAGGATTGTCTCTGCTCTCATTTTCTAACGCAATGGTTTCCGGTTTAAAAGAATTTGACGGCATAAAAACTATTATTCCCGGGATTCTTTATATTGCCTTTCTTTTGTTTTTTTCTGCCCTGATTGCGGCAGGATTTAAGAATTTCTTATTAGGGCAAAAAAGCGGCAATCCCAGATTGAAGAATCAATTGAAATATCTGCTGGTGGCTTCCTTCATTGGTTTTGGCGGAGGAATGCTGGTGTTTGCATCAAACCTCAATCTTAATTTAGAACCGATCGGCTATGGTTTTATCCCTCTTTATTCATTAATTGCTGCTTATGCAATTGTAAAGCACCGGCTTTTGGATATTAATGTGGTAATCCGCAAGGGGATTGTTTATTCTGTTTCGACTCTTCTGATAACCTCAATCTATTTTTTGGGATTTTCAGTATTTAGGGATTATATCTCACAATTTACCCGGTTCAACGCATTATTGGTCAATCTTATTGGTATTTTGGTCTTTGTTTTATTGTTCGAACCGCTTAGGTCAAAGACCCAGCAGATTGTTGACCGTACTTTTTATAAGGATAAAATTGACCGGGAGAAGGCCATTATCGCTTTTTCAAGTCAGGTTATGGGAATTGTTGAATTCAATGAACTGATAAGGTTCATTGAAAAAAATGTTATGGTTGTTTTGAAGCTGCGATTAGTTACAATTTATACCGATGACAGGTGTTCTGGTAATTTTATGGATTCTGAACTTAATGAACTCGGAAAAAAGCATGTCGATAGTTTTAGGCTGATTTCTGAAACAATATTTGTTTCAGAGAAAGAAATATTGCTTCCAATTTTGTTTAAGGGAGAGCTGCTTGGCGTGCTTCATGTTAAGGAAAAACTTTCAGGCGATTCTTTTTCTCTGTTTGAGATTGAATTATTAAACACCTTCCTAAATCAAGCCGCGTCAGCTCTAAAAAATGCTTTTCTTCTCAACGAAGTGATTGAGCATAAACAACGGCTTTTTAATTCTTCAAACCTGGCGAATCTGGGTACTTTGTCGGCCGGTATGGCCCATGAAATAAAAAACCCCCTGGCAGTTATCAAAGGAATGAGCCAGATTCTGCCGGAATATATTGACGACCGGGAATTCCTGACAAAGTTTGCAAATATGATTCCGGGCCAGATCGACAGGATCAATTTGGCGATTGAGGCTTTGCTTAAAATTGGAAAGCGGTCAGAAATTCAAAAAAAAGAAACAGACATCAATAAGTTATTGAAAGATATTTGTGATTTTTTGAGAATCCCGTTTAAACATAAGAATATTTCGATCCAAATTAATTTTTCTGTCATTTCGCCGGTTATGGCTGACTATAATATGCTTTATCAGGCCTTTTTCAATATAATTCAGAATGCCGGCCAGGCCATGTCCGGTGGTGGAGTGATAGTATTAAAAACCTATCCTGAAGCAAGGGTAGAAATTACTGACAGCGGATCTGGTATCGCAAGAGATCAAATGGACAAGATATTCAGCCCTTTTGTAACATCAAAAGAGGGCGGGGTTGGTTTGGGATTATTTATGGTAAAGAAAATCCTGGAGGAGCATAATGCCACAATTGATCTGGAAAGTCAGATTGGATTGGGGTCCTGTTTTAAGGTTGACTTTCAAAAAGGGTGAGTATATACTAAAAATTAGTTATGATAAGGAAAATTCTTGCTGGAACAATTATACTGCTTGTTTTATCTATTGCTGCAGGAGCGTCATCAGCAATCAAGGTCGGCGTCCAGTTCCCACCCCTTAAGCTTAAAGCTATTAATAGCAGTTCTTCCGTGCCAATTAATGGTCCGCAGATTGTAACATTTTTTGCTTCCTGGTCAAAAACGTGTTTAAAAGAGATTAAGGCATTAAAGGAAATTCAGGAAAAGTTCAAAAAACAACCACTTAATATAACCGCCGTTTCTTTTGATAGTGACAAAAAAGCGCTTTCTGATTTTCTTGATAGTGAGAAGATCACATTTGCTGTAATGCATGATGCACAGTTAACTTCTCCCGGCCGATATCAGATTCTGGTTATCCCGACAACTTATATTATCAAGGCTGACGGTACTATCAAGAATATTTTTGTGGATTTTGATAGTAACGTTAACAAGGCTATTGAGGCTTCGCTAAAAGAAGAGTTTAAGAAATAATATTCTTTAATCGCCAAGTCACTCAGATCTCATCGCAGATTAAGGATAATCGCTGATCTCGCTGGATAAATCCACATCGCAGATAGAAAGCAGATCATTTCAGATTACGCTGATATTATATCTGCTTAATCCGAGTAGATCAGCGTATGATCCGCTATTGCATTATCCTGTGAAATCTTGCGAGTATCACTATCCAGCGATAGGATCAGCGAAGCAGCGATTAAAGAAAATTCATTGAAATTTTTCCTCTCAATCGATGATATTTATACATGCAAATCAAATCAACTCGTCAGCTGCGGGGAACGTACCCTGCCAAGCTCTATTTAAATGACCGAGGGGCAAGACTTAGCAAGACCGATATAGAAGGATGCCGCAAAGTTATTGCCGAGCCGTGTTATACACTTGATCGTACTGATGTTGTTCCGTTTGAAAGCCCGATAGCATCAATATTGTCAGCAAGGCTTAAAGGAATCAATCCTCGACCTAATATTGATGGAGAGGTGCGTGAGCATTGTGGTAATGGTTTTGTGAGTGTACCGGTTATGGCAAATGATAGAGCAGAATTGGTTAGGGGTGAGGTTTCATATAGTCCAGAGGGGACAATGTTTATAGATAAGGTTGATCGAGAAATTGAGATTGCGGAACGTTTGGGGCCTAAGGTAGCTGATCCGGTTTTGGGATATGGAAAATATTCGGATATATATTTTAGAGAATATCATGTTAACAAATATCCCCCCTCGCATATAGACCGAGATGTTGGATTTCTCCTTTATGGGATGCCAGTGCTAGAGGATGCTCGGTTTGATTTTAGAAGAATACTAAATAGAAGGAAGATTGACGATGAGATTCTCTTTTTCTCTTATTCGATGGAGCGGATGGGCGCAATTCTAAGGTTTATTCACGAAATGGGCTTAATACATAGATATCCTCATTTTGGGAATTTTAGAATTGATTTTAACGATCTTCCAAACTCAATCCGCATTGTTGATTTAGGGACAGCTATCGAGACGGTAGAATTATCTCCGCTTCAGGTTGCAGGGTTACGCTATCTTGATCTTGCACGTACATTGTATGACATAATTTCTGCAAAAGAGGATGACTTTCACCACTTTTCTCTTGTTCTTTTTTTTCTTGCAGGATATGAACCAAGTTATTTGCCAACTGATGATAGACTAGTTAGGATTATGGCACAATCCAAAAATATTATAGAGGATATTCTAAATTTGTGTAAAAAGAAAACAAATCGTATTCAATTGGTTGCAAAAGGGTGTCCAGCCAACGATCTGATGGCCTTAATTATGGATTTGCAAGAGTTATAATCTTCTTTGCCAATGTCACGGCCTCAGCAGCATCCTGCCCGTGTAAAGCATCAATATCTTTTGCAAAATCAGAGGTTACCACCGCTCCGCCGATTATAACGGGTATATTAAGCCCGATCTTCTTTAGTTCCTCTTTAACAGCCTTCATCTCGAGCATGGTAGTTGTAAGCAGGGCAGAGAGGGCAATTGCAGCCGGTTTTTCGGCTTTGGCAATTTCAATAATCTTTTCTGTTTTAACATCCATTCCCATATCAATGACAGAAAATCCGTGATTCTCGAGCATCATTTTTACAATGTTTTTACCAATATCATGAACATCACCCTGTACGGTAGCCAGGGCAATCTTTCCAATAGTTTTTATTTCACCTTTTGGAATCTTTGCTTTACAAAGAGTGAATCCCTTTTTCATCGCTTCTGCAGAGACCAATACTTGCGGCAGATATATTTCCTTTTTAGAGAACCTTTTTCCAACTACTTCCATTCCGGAAATTAAAGCATTACTAATTATTTTTTGGGGGTCAATTGATTTTAATGCTTCCTGAACCAGGCTTTGTGTTAATTCCTGATCGCCATCGATTACAGTTTGTCTTATTGTAGGAAGATCTGGTTTGATCTCTCTCTTTTTTAATTGTATCTTGCCGGTTTTTGGTAATTTGAATGATTTTTGGACTTCATCCTTTAATTGTTTTAATAAGGAATCACGGAAACCGCGACGTTCAGTCGCAGGTTTCCCAATGGCCTTGTGTATCTCTGGCTCTATCGGATCGATGATCGCTGCGTCAAGGCCGTACAGCCTTGCCAACTCAAGATAGATTGCATTTACCTTTGAGCGAGAGGGGAGACCGTGGGAACAATTGCTTACCCCAAGAATTGTTTTAACGCCAAGTTTCTTGACTTCTGGTATGGCTTTTAAGGTCTCGAGTGCTTCATCAACGGATACTGCCGCAGTCATGACCAAGGTATCAATTAGAATATTTTCTTTTGGGATTCCGACTTTTGCGGCTTCCTCAATAATCTTTTTGGCAATAGCTACTTTTTCTGCTACGGTCTTAGGGATCCCTTTATCGTCAAGACACAGCCCAATCAAAAGACAACCAAATCTTTTTGCTAAAGGCAGGATTTTATTTAGACTCTCCTTTTTACCATTCACAGAATTAAGCAAAGCGCAGCCGGCAAATTCTTTTAGACCGCTTTCTAGTGCCAAAATATTTGGTGAGTCAATCGAAAGGGGGAGATCGGTTGCTTGTTGAACAGTATCAACCGCTTTTTTCATTATTCCGGCATCGTCACCCATGGGAATACTGATATTTATGTCCAAAAGATCGGCTTTTGCCTTTGTTTGTGCAATTGCTTCTTCACGAACTGTATGAAAGACCCCTGATTTAATCTCTTCCCTCAACGCTTTTCTCCCGGTCGGATTAATCCTTTCGCCAACAACCAACAATTTCCCTTTTTCTATTTCTATAACCTTTGTTCTTGACGATAGTTTGGGATTTTGGGGCATGTTGGGACAGGTTTGAAACCTGTCCTTACCAATTTTGGATTTCACAGCACGTATGTGCTGCGGTGTTGTCCCACAACACCCACCTACAATAGAAACCCCTAATTTAGCAAATTCTACTGCCTGTTTTGCGAATATTTCTGGGGTCATTTTATAGATGGCTTTTCCATCAACAAGTTCCGGCATACCTGCATTTGGCATAACCATTATGGGAATAGAGGTTGTTTTTCGAAGTCGTTTTGCAACCTTTTGCATATCTTTGGGGCCGGTACTGCAGTTGAGTGAGATAACGTCTGCCCCAAGCGATTCCAGTGTTACTGCAGCCGCTTCTATCGGGGTTCCAAAGATTGTCTTCCCGTCTTTTTCGTAGGTCATACTGCAGATAATTGGAATTTTAACGTTGTCTTTTGCTGCCAGCAGGGCTGCCCGCATTTCCTGAATATCAGAGATCGTTTCTATACAAATAGCGTCTGCGGAAGCTTCTGCCAAGGCTTTAATCTGCTCGGCAAAGACGTTATAGGCCTGATCAAAAGAGACTTCACCATGCGGTTTTAGCAGTTTTCCCAGAGGACCGACCGATCCAAAGACAAAAGCTTTATCTCCGGCGGCCTCCCTGGCTATTCTAACTGCAGCCTGGTTTACCTCTTTTACTTTTTCCGATGGCAGCTTAAGCCGGTTTGCCCCAAAGCTGTTGGTTTCAATTATGTCTGCTCCTGCGTCAATATATGATTTGTGAATAGATTTTACCAGTTCGGGATTTTTTAGGTTTTGAAGGTCAAAGTTGTCCTCTGGTTTTACCCCGCCTTCCATCAGAAGGGTTCCCATTGCGCCATCAATTACAAGTACTCGTCTTTTTAGTTCTTTAAGAAGGTTTTTTTTCATAAATCATTATCAAAGCATCTTCGTTATTATCATTATAGTATTCTTTTCTCGTGGAAACCTTATTGAATCCAAAAGATTTGTACAGATTTTGAGCTGCAATATTACTTTCCCTTACCTCTAGGATGAATTTATTAGCTTTTAACTTTAAACATTCAGTTAATAATTTTTTTCCTACCCCTTTTCTTCGATAAATGGGGTGTACTGCCATATGTATAACGCGGGCTTCATCCTGTACTTTTTCAACCCCGATAAAGCCTACAATTTTATTCTCTATTTTAGCGCAATAGAATTGGGGAAGATTTTTAATGAATTGTTCTGGTTTCCAGGGACTGGAAAAAGACAAATTCTCAATGGCAATTACATCGGGCAATTCTTTTTCACTTAGTAATTTAATACTGATCTCACTCATTTGCTAAATTATAACATTGTGTCTAAAAAATTGCCAAAAGTAATGAAATTTTTTCTACAGTTGTGCGATATATAGTTAGGATGAGTATAAAAATAATGTCCACGAAACAAATATACACCAAAAGAAACCGGGATATTGCTCCACAGGTTGTAATGCTTCAAGGTAAAATACCTGCTGCACAGGTGGAAGAGTTAACTGCCTTTGCAAGAGGACATCGGGCTATGTATGGACATAGGAATATATTAAATGCCGAGGGGTATAGATTGCAGACAGAAGCAAAGCAACTGTTGGATGCTAATGTTCCCCTAATTGGGGACATAAGAGATATGACCTTACTGCTACCAACAATTGAAGAGCCCCGACTTGAGTTGTTTGTCAATCCATTTGAAGAAGAGGCACTGCTTGATCCACAGTTTCTGGCATTTAAATCGGCTTTTAACAGAAGAAAGGCAAGGGCGGTAATCCAGATAGCCTCAAGTTGTTTTTGTAATTGCCTGCATTGTGGGATATTAGAGACCGATGAAACCGGAGAGATATTAATTAATCAGAGGATGCGCTTTATGTCCCTGCCAACCGTTTTGTTGCTGATCAAGCAGCTGGTCGATTTGAATAAACCTGATATTCAGCTTGATGATAGCCTTACCAGGTCCCTTCCCAATCTAACAGTTTTACAGCTGCATTTTAACAGTGATGTTGCGCAATGGAGAGATCAAGGTTTTAATGCAGACTATGGTGACTTGGCAAAAACATTAAAAGGTATGGGAATTATACTGCGTAATCAATTTACTCATGGAGTATGGCTAAATGATGCATATGGGGTAGAAGCATTAAGAAAGATGGGGGGAATGGATCTCGGGACCGTTATTTCTATACATTTATTCCACCAGGAGATATTTCCCGATCCAGATGGTCACCCAGTAGAAGAATGGCTAAACAGATATGCGGACCGCTTTGCTTATGCAATTAATGCTTTAAAAAGGACAAGTATAAGAAGATTTTCTGATAAAGATAATCCAAACCAATGTCTTGGGCCTGAGTATCTCAATGACTTTTGTCTTAAAAGAATTCTTCCAAATATTGATAATAAACGACGTTTTGATTACACTCATGACTTTGAGAGAGTTTCTTATGATGGTCGTGCATTCGAAAATCCTTATTTTCCACAAGCTCATTTACGCGAACATGAACAAGATTATGGTCACCGCAGGGGCTATTTGTCAAGAAGTCCGATCAGGGTTTCAACCAATGGAAAACTTTCTGTTTTTTCATCATCTAGATATGCGCTTGGATGGCAGGAACCGGCATTTAATAATGCCAAAACGGTGAAGGAAATTTTTGGGAAGTGGGATTCTGCTCTGTTTCATGGTTTTCTAAGAAAACTTTATTTTGCCTTTTTTGTCATCTGGAGTTGCGAGAGAGATTTAACCAGACAACTCTGGTTAAAATACTTTCCGGATTTTAATTTTGACGGCCTCATGCAGTCTTTTATTGACGAGAAATTTAGGCTTACCGATCAACTATGTGAAAATATTTTTGAACATATTAATGGGTTGCCGGTTGTTTCATCGGAGCTTTATTATAATTATAGGGTTTCGGATTTTAATTCGGAAGAATTTACCAAATATCTCTTTAATTTATTTATCAACAAACAAGAACCATGGCGCTTTGGCCTTGTAGATGATTATAATTTTCTAGTCAGTTTTCCAGAAGGGGCTGCTGCGGTAGCTGAAATTGAAGAAGATGAAGCTTTAATGTTAGCTATAAAAGAAGATAGTTGCACAGAAGAACAACTAAAAATGACATTTGAATTATTAAAGGATTTTCCTGTGTTTAGGGTGACTTCTCCAAAAATAAGCTTTGGGAGGAGAGTACTTGAATTAAAGACAGAGACGATTCTTCCTTTTAGAGGAAATACAGGGATAGATTAGTAGTACATACTTAGTATACACCTAGTATATACTATTTAGAAAACGTTCTGATATTTGGTTTGTGTGAGTATTTAGCGTTAAGTTTGAAAAAAGAATCCTTTTTAGCTGTTATAAACTTGGGAATCCCCAAAAAAGCTACCGAACTTCCTCTTGGAATATTATTTTGCGCAACTTTGTGGCTAATTTCCGGTAATCTTTCTATTTCTCCGCACAATGTGATCGATCCCTTTATTTGGTTTAATTTTTCTATCAATTTTTCCTGATTTATTAGCAGATCATCGGTTAGTCTCTGAATATTTCGCTTGGAAATACCAAACAGTGCAAAATTGAATTCATCGCTTTTAGCGTGAGTTATGGAAGCAACCGTTCCTTCAATATCAATTAAATTATAAGCAATGGTTTCGAGTGTAGAAACACCGACAACCTTAAGCTTTTGGACCTGAGCCAGTGTTTTGGCCACTGACAGCCCTCCCCGCAGCCCAGAATACGATCCCGGCCCCTCGCATACTGCGATTCCCTCAGGGGTTATTCCAGATTCATCAATAATCTTTTTAATATAGACAATTAAATTTTCGGTGAAGGCTTCCCGGCCCGAAAAAGTAAGCTCAGCTACTATGTGTGATCCGTCGATAATGCCAACGCTTATTGTCTTAGTTGCAGATGATATTCCTAGTATTTTCATCAATTATCTCTATTTTTATCCTTTTAGCATTTTGGGGGAGCAGCTTTTTCATTCTTTCTGCCCATTCTATAATTATAATACCATCTTTTTCAAAATATTCCTCAATCCCAAGCTCTTCAATTTGTTCAATCATTTCTAATCGGTAAAGATCGATATGAAAAACCGGATATTTGCCATGATATTCGTTAATTAGTGTAAAAGAAGGGGAGGTGACATAGTCTTTTACTCCTAGTCCTTCACATATCCCCTGAATTAAAGTAGTTTTACCGGCCCCAAGATCACCGCTTAATGCAATTATATTTTTATTGTTGAAAGATACTGCTAATTTCTTACCGAATGCTTTTGTTTTTTCAGCATTCCTGGTTACTACCACCTTTCGTAATCGTCAATAAGTGCATTTTTAATCTTTTTAAAGCCGGGCAGGTCGTCGTCATAAGTATGTCCGCCCTCAATTTTTTTTCTCTTCAAAGAGGTCCAAAACTGATTTTTCCAAAGCCGGATGTTGGAAATTTGGCGCGATTTCTTTCAAAGGCTCAAGTATGAAAAGCCTTTCGTGCACTAGCGGATGGGGGATCTGTATGTTGTCTTCGCTGATTATTAAATTATCATAAAACAGAATATCTATATCAATAGTTCGCGGACTCCACTCGGCTATTCGCTCCCGCCCCAAAGTACTTTCTATATGTTGGAATTCATTCATCAGTTTTGCGGGAGAGAGTTCGGTTCTAATTTCTAATGCCGCATTAATGAATGCCGGTTGGTCGCTGTCTGGTTGTGCCTCTGTTTCATAATTGCTTGAGCGTTTTATGATTTTTACATTTTTAATTTTATCAATTAAAAAACAGGCCTGTTCAATAAATTCTTCGCGGTCCCCGACATTGCTTCCCAATCCTAGAAAGACCTGTTTTGGTCCTTTGCTTAGAGTTGCTGTTTTCTTAACCGATCCTATTTCTTTGATCTTTTTTGCTGTTTTGTTCTTTTTAGCCTTTGTAACTTTTTTCAATTTCTTTTTTTTCTTCGTTCCCATCTTAAGGCCTCCTTGTTATGGCATCAGTCATTTCTGCAACCCTTTTCATCTGCAAAACATCATGGACTCGTATTATGTCTGCCCCGTTTTGAATAGCTATTGCTACTGTTGCAGCTGTTCCTTCCAGTCTTTCTTCAACCGGCAGATTTAAGACCTGCCCAATGGCTGACTTGCGGGAAGTTCCGATCAGGATTGGATACCCCAGGCTTTTAATTTCCCTTAATCGTTTCAGTATTTCAAGGTTGTGACTAATTGTCTTCCCAAAGCCAAATCCCGGATCAAGCATTATTCGGTCATTTAGTATACCAGTATTTTCGGCAATTGCAAGCCCTTTATTTAAATAATTAATTATTTCGGCAATTAAATCATCATAATGCGGTTTTATTTGCATATTTTTGGGGGTACCCTGGATATGCATAATCGTAATACCGGCTTTGAATGCTGCAACTACCGAACCCATTTTTTTGTCAAAATGCAGCCCGCTGATATCATTGACCATACATGCTCCTTCATTAAGGGCTGCCTTGGCTACTTCGGATTTATAGGTATCAATTGAAACGGGAATACTTTTTGAAAGTTTTTTAATTACCGGAATAACTCTTTTAATCTGTTCTTTTGCCGGCACGGCCTCTGACCCCGGACGGGTCGATTCTCCTCCAATGTCGATAATATCTGCACCCTCATCTATCATTTTTAATCCGTGATTTATGGCGTTTTTGGCGCTAAAGTATTTGCCTCCGTCAGAAAAGAGTCCGGTGTTGTGTTTAGGATTCCCATAACATAGGTTTTCATTCCCAGTTTCCAGTTTTTTCCGGCAATGTGAAAAATGGATTTCTTATCATACTCTTTAAGTGTTTTCTTAAGATCTTGCGCTAATTGGGGCAGGCCGAAAGAATGTTTTTTTAATATTTTTATTAGTCCCATATATTGCTGCAGGGTCCCCATCAGCAGAAGGTCGCTTTTTTTTACAGAATGATTGATAGCTCCTCGCATATTTGCCGCTTCAGCGCCCAGCGCCAGCATTTCCTGTTTAATAATATTGCTTACAGTAGGGGGGATATCTTTTATTTTAATGGTCCGAAAAACAGCTTTTGGAGCCATAATAGCAATCCCTGCTCTGTCGGGTTTTATTTTGTTTAATTCGGCCCTTGCTTCTTCGAGATTGTGGATTTCTAGAATATGCATTGTTGCTAAAGTTTTTGCAGAGTGAGCCTTACTGCTTTGTCCGTTTTCTTGTCGACCTTAACTCTTTCATCTATGCGCTGTCCGGCAACCCAGATGATTCTTCCCTGGGATTCTATAACAGGTATGATGTCCCGCTCTTCCTTTGGGACTTTATTGTCAACGAAGAAATCCTGTAATTTTTTGGCGCCTTTCATTCCCAGTGGATAAAAACGGTCTCCATTCCGGCGGGAGCGTATGATTAGTTCTCTGCCGACTTCTTCAAAATCAACAAATACGGTAGTGTTGGATGATCCTTCAATTTCGTCTTTATTTATATCTTCATGAAGAGAAGCGGTGATAATTGTATTGGTTTCTTCAATTATCACCTGACCCGGAACAGACATTTTGTAATGAAACGATTTTTTAGTAGGGGCAGGGGGTTTTTCTTTTGAAATAAGCAGCTTATTCCTGTTCCCGATTGCGAAAATCTTATCCGGAAGATGCAGCTCCCAGCCCTCGGTTGAAGAGAGGTTTTTTGAAATATCATGAATATGTGAAAAGGCTAATTCTGACAGGTTTCCTTTTAATTTTTCAATAGCAGCGCGGATAAGATGTCCCTGCACCGGCGCTTCAAGAGCTCGTAATCTGCTGATATCTAATTCGATCTGATATTCTTTTTCAGTAATGGTAACTTCTTTAAGTGCTTCTTTTACTCTGGTTTCAAGAAACTGGGCATCTTCTGTCAAAAGAAGAATGGTCTGGAGCAGGATTTGCTTAATGTTTAGATTGTAGATCTTAAGCTGTGGAATCAATTTTAGACGTACCCTGTTGCGCAGGTATTTTGATTCATAATTGGTATGGTCAATTCTTGGAACTACCTTAAGCGATGCGGTGAATTTTTCAATATCCCTGCGCCAGATTTTAATTAGCGGCCGAATAATATTTCCCCTTAGAGGCGGAATTCCGCTTAAGCCCTTTAATCCGGCTCCGCGCAAAAGGTGCATTAAAAATGTTTCAACATTATCATCTGCTGTGTGTCCCAGTGAGATCTTATTGGCCCCGACTTTTGAAGCGGTGCGGTAATAAAAATTATAACGCAGTTTTCTGGCGGCATTTTCAAGATTGAGTTTGTTCTTTTCTGCATAGGCCGCTACATCGATTGCTTCAGTAAAACAGGTGATGCCGAGATTTTTACATATATTTTCTACAAAATTTTGGTCGATTCCGGCATCATGCCTTAATAAGTGATTTAAATGTGCAACATAGAGGGTAATATCCAGCTCATTTTTATATTCGTTAAGTAAGTACAGCAGCGCAACCGAGTCAGCCCCTCCGGACAGGCCGACAATGATAATATCTTTTGGAGCAATCATTTTATATTCTTTTATCGTTTGCAGAAATTGTTGTTTAATCATAATTTCTCGGCCAAATTTGAGATCAGGGGAATTCTGGCCTTTTCCTTCGTTGTTGTATAAAAGCCCATTATTGTTATTGATACCCACAGGGATATCAATATAATTAGATTGTACCTCATATCAGGGATAAGAACATAGAGAAGAAGAAAAATAATCCAAAGCAGGAATGCCTGGGCAGCATGAAGGCTGCAATAAGGATCATGTCTTCTATCTGTTAGGATAATATATAGCGACGGAACGAAGAACAGGTAAGCTGTCAGAACCAGGAGTTTTTCTCCAAATTTACTCATAAATTCATTCTAAACCAAAAGGTGGGGAAATACAAGAATCACCTACTTAGTTTGGCTTTTATCGTAAAGAATGAGATGTTTTCCGGAATTAGCAATTTTTTTCATAGTTGAACCAAACCACATCCTTGATGCATTACAAAGGCAGGTTACATATCTCTCTGTTTTTTTGCGTATATTTTGAGCTGCATACAAACTTCCCTTGATATCAAAATACATGTCAACGTTATTATAAACAGTAATATATGGTTTAACAGCTAGTGGATCATGGTGTGTTAAAACGTTAAAATATTCAAAATCGAGCATTTTTTTGTATTCACTTTTAAATCTGTAGCTATTATCTTTGTAATTATAATCAAAATATTTACTTTGGAGTCTTCCGGGATTAATACCTTTTAATCTAGCATAGCGTTCGATTCCAAGCATTTCATCGGTAACATCTAAAGAGGTTTTGGTGAATCTTCCGCGGTTTAGGTAAAGCAGCGCTTCAAGATTAATATCGGTTGCCAGGATTTTTACCTTTTCTTGAGGATTAAAACTTCCCCATTTTGATTTATTGGCAGAATAATCTTCCAGTAGACTCATAATCATGCTTAGTGGCTCAAGCCCGATAGAACTTCCTACTTCCAGGACATGAATTTTTCCCTTTTTGATTTGGTTTGCCCTGGCGCGAACTTTATCAACAATCCAGTCTAACTGTGACGGCAGCTTAAAAAATTTAGTGTAATATCTTAATCGATCACTTCTATGAACAAGGGCTGGCCAAGGATAGTTTCCCTTTATTCTCCGGCTAGCTTCTTTTGCCTTCATTTTGATAGTAATGCTTGAACTTTTTTCTAATTTTGTCAATTGAGCTAAAATTCGTTTATCTTTCAGATGACCTAACGAGTCAATCGCAAGAGCCCGTACTAAAATGTTTTTATCGTGAAAGGCAATTTTTAAGAGTTTTTGTTTAGCTTTTGACTTATATTTATTAAATCCTTTTCTTTTTACCAGATATTTAAATAGACTGGCTCCTTCTCCCCGTACAAATATGTCGGGGCTATTCATCATCCCAAATAAAAGATTTATTGTCCTGCGAAGGGAAAAATGTTTTGTAAGAGCTTCACCAGCGTAAAGATGGGTCAAAAAGCTTCCCTTTGATATCTGTTCTTTATACACAGCCTGTGCAGTATCTGTATTAAAGCTTGCTAAGGCAACAAAAGCGTTCTTGATTACTTCAAAATCCTCAGCCTCAGATTGGATAATATTTCTAACTAGATCTTCCCTTACTTTTAATTTGCCAAGTTGCAGCACCGCTTCTCTTCGGATCAGAGCATTTGAGGATTTTAAGGCGCCTTCCAAATAAGCAGGATTATTCTTGTTTTGCTCAAATTTTATCTTGTAAGCTTTCTCAAATTCAACTTGATGGTATCTGATTCTGGCAGTTCTTCTCAAAAAGCTATAGAATTCTTCTTCCATGAAATATTTTTTAGGTTTATATCCAGTGGCTGGATCAATCAATTTTGCACTACTTGCAAGACCTCTCAAAAAATCGATTAAATCATCACCCCTGATCCCCGGAACTCTTGAGAGTTTTTGAAAGGTCTTTCTGACAGATTTGTCCTTAAAAAGTAAGTATAGGGTAGGGACGATGCTGCAATAGGCTATAAGCAGTTGTCTTGCCTTTAATGGAAGTCTGACAAAATCAAGCAGAAAGGGAGCTTCTTTGCAGGTAAGAAGGGTTTTCTTGATAGTATTCTTGCTAAATTGCTCATTTTGTTTTAAGCTCTCTTTCCCTTCGTGCAAATAAAGCAGATTAAGGATTTCTCGGGCCTTTTTTTCATATAAAACTTTGTTTCCGTCAGTTAATGCCGAAGCAACTAACATTATTTCAACCCCTCTAGGCATTGCTTGGGTTTTTTGGATAATAAGATTAAAAATATGCTTAGTGTTTTTGTTCTCGAACTTAATACCAAATTGAAGAACAATCGGAATATTTCCAACGGTATACCTCCAAAAAGATTCCTGCTTGAGTTTCCATCTCTTTAAAGTGCCGCCCTTATAAAATTCTACCTGCATTCCGGCCCTTAATTTGACCGGTTTGAATGAGGGATTGTCTCCTGAGTAAAAATGCAAAAAGATTCCGCCTTTTGCCAGGGTGCCGGATTTTACCGAACCATCAGCATATTTAGAAATCTCAGTTTTTGCGGCATATAGATATTTACCAATTTTTGTGTTTTTTGTTAACTTTGTTTTTGTCCGGTGTTTTGGCAGTGAATGGAATTCTTCATCAAGACCTTTTTTCGGTTGATAGAAATTGCCTTTCTGCTCTCTTTCGCTTTGCCTGCCAATCTCTCCGGTTGCATAGTTGTTCCAAATATAGCAGGTTGAATTAGAGGCCGCCATTGCTTCTGAGGGTGAAATGGCCCTGTCTCCATCCTGATCGTATTCTGCTAGAATCGATTTTCTTTCTTTCTTATTAACTCCCTGCGACTTCATCTCTTCTTCGTCCCATTTACCATTTCTATTCTTTGTGTCTCTGGCACAAAAGAAACTTTGCAAGTCCTTCGAATTTTGCCATTTATTAACTGTATTTATAATTGCTGCCGGGGTACATCCTCCCATTTTTCGCCTTCCTCCTATTAGAATTCGTTCAATTTATTATCGTAGCTAAAAGGAGGAAATTTCACTCAATTTTCAGAAACCTTGCCCTGTACCGGTTAAAAAAGGACTATCCGTATGAAAAGTTTGGTGTTATAATGCAAAAAACCTGGGGAAAGATTGTTTGGAAAAAGAAAATTTCGAGGTTTAATGACCCACTCGCAAGGGGTGATTTTTGGAGGTTGCAAAATGAAAATTAGAAAAGAATTTTTATTGTTTTTTTGTCTGATGCTTTTGCTTCTTTGTGTGTTTGGATGCGGAACCTCTTTAGATTTACAGGCTACTCCCTCTAGTATGGAAAAATCCGGCTATATTCAGTTAGGGGCGACCGGTTCCTTAACTACTATTTCATCAAGTGCTGTTTCTTCTTTGGATATAGTAATTTTTGCCTTTGGCGATATAACAACTACCAGCATAGACTCCTCTTATCTTACATGGATAGAGACCTTTATGGGCTATGGTTCTAGTGATGCAATCTATCTATTAAGTATAGGTGGGGAGTATGCTACTCCCGAAGGAATTACTGCCGCAGGAGGGGCAAGTGCGGTCGTTTCTAATGTAGTAGCTCAGGTAAATTCTTATAACAGCAGTTTAACCAACGGCACGATAAGCGGGGTAGATATTGATCTTGAGAATGGTGTGGACGCAGCTACCATTAATACCCTGGCAAAAGGATTTAAGGATGCGGGGTTTACTGTTTCCACTGCGCCGCAAATATTTGTTAGTTCGGGGCAGGCTGTTGATACCGCAAATCCTACCAATTTGGTATTAACTTCGGGCGGCAGTCTTGTGACTACAAGTACTTATGGTTTAGCAATTTCCAATGGGTATGTTGATTATATAATGGTGCAGGCTTATAACTCGGGCTGGATTACTGTTAACGGGTACTACGAAAACAATGTTGAATTTATTAAGGGAATTGCTAACGCTTTAAATAATTCCAAGAGCATATTATCTATTCCAGATAGTACAAAAATATTTATTGGCACAGTGGCAAACCAGCGAGCGGGGGGGCAATATAATATTTTTAATCCCGATCTGGGTTGGCCTTTTCCTGTAAGTTATGACCATCAGGCAATACTAGATCAGCTTAATGTTGATATAACTGCGATGGAAAATGACCAGACCAATTACGGCAACATTTCGGGGATCATGTTCTGGTCTCTTAACAATGATTACATGCCGACAGGGTGGGGGGCTGATCCCAACGCAATTAAGGGTGGTTTCAGTAAAACCATCTGCGGCGCAGCTGATTAGCCGCGCCTGAATTATCCTGCAAAGGACTAACTATCTGAATACACATCATGAGCAAAATATATTAACTTTCTCTGCCTGCGGGGCATTGTTTTTTGCGTTATTGGCTCTGATCTGGGGCTGGTTGGCACAATCCCAGATGATAATGTTTGACGGCATTTATTCTTTTATCAGTCTCCTCTTAACCGGTCTTTATTTTTATGCTGCCAGAAGCATCGCCATGGGCCCAGATAGCAAGTTCCCTTTTGGCAGGTCGCAGATGGAGCCTTAGATTGTTCTCTCTTTTTTCTTCATTCCCTCTTTTTTTATTTCGGATTCATCATGTGTTAAGGACTGAGATGCAGGATATGAAAAAAGAGTTAAAATCAGAGATTGAAGATGTGAAAGGTGCAGTAGGATATATCGGAAAAAAAGTAAATATTATTGAAAAAAAGTTGGATGAGCATATTAAACAGCCGGCACATGCTTGATGGAGATTAATTCCCCACTCAAAAAGTTAAGACCGAAATTCCTCAAGAGAATGTAGGAGAGGTTCTTGTTGGGATGATGTTTGTGGATTAAGTGGATATTAATTCCTAATTTTGGATAAATATTCTCTAAGCATTGATCTTAGCGTGGTTTTCCCTTTTGATGTTTTTAGGTAGTCTTCTCGTCTAAGTGCATCCTTTTGATTTGGATAGACTTCGTAGAATATTACTTTCAAAGGCCTTCTGCAAGAAGTTGATTTTACTTTTCCCTCAAAATGTTCTTTAATTCTTTTTTTGAGATTAGCTGTATAACCTATATAGAATTTATTGTCTTTTTCGCTTTTTAGGACATAGACATAATAATTCATAATTTTTGTGGGAGCTTTTACTTGTTGGGGCCTAGTACCATTCGGTACTAGGCAGGCTAGCCATATATTTGATCGGTGATGGCTGGCCATATACTTGATCGGTGATGGCTGGCCATGCACCGTACGGTGCATGGCTGGGAGCAGACTCGAACTGCCGACACAACGGGTATGAGCCGTTTG
>JABMQY010000113.1 GCA_013202975.1 Candidatus Saganbacteria bacterium | reverse complement strand
GCTAATACCAGTTCTTTCAGCTGCTAAACAGGGTGAATTAAAGCATAGCTATCGAGTAGTTAAAAGCGGAATTGTAATGGCCACTGCCTATAATTCACTTGCAGCACAGACCGATTCTACTCCCTGGATTACCGCCGCCGGAACAAGGTGCAGAGAAGGGGTAATTGCCTCAAATTTCCTGCCATTTGGAACAAAGGTGATGATAGACGGGTTTGGAAGCCAAATATTTACGGTAGAGGACCGCATGAACCGCCGTTATAAAAAGCGCATTGATATTTGGTTTAGATCTTATAAGGATGCCCGGCAATTCGGAATACGCAAAATTAAATATTACGTTTTAGACACCTAATCTTCTCAACACTCGACAATAATAGTATAATAGATAAATGCAACGAATATATATGGACTATGCTGCAACTACTCCTCCACATCCGGATGTAGTAGAAGCCATGCTCCCCTATTTAAAAGAGAAATTTGGTAATCCCTCTTCTCTACACAGTTTTGGGCAGGAAGCTAAGGCTGCGGTTGAGGAAGGAAGAAAACAGGTCGCTAATTTAATCAATTGTCAGCCCGAAGAAATAGTTTTTACCTCTGGTGGAACAGAATCTAACAATTTTGCTATCCACGGAGTTATTCATAAACTAAAACCAAACAAGAATCATATTATCACATCAAAAATTGAGCATCATGCCATTTTAGAACCGTGCCATTTTTTAGAGAAAGAAGGCCCCGCACCAGACGGTGCCGGGGCAGGATTTAAGGTCACTTATCTAGATGTCGATGAAGATGGATTGGTTAATCCTGAGGATGTTAGAGCCGCCATCACAGATAAAACTGCTTTAGTCTCAATCATGCACGCTAACAATGAGATCGGGACGATTGAGCCGATTAAAGAGATTGCAAAAATTACCAAAGAAAAAGGTGTTTACTTTCATACCGATGCGGTGCAAACTGTCGGACAGATCGATGTTGATGTAGCTGATTTGGGTGTTGATCTGCTTTCTGCCTCAGCCCATAAATTTTACGGACCAAAAGGGATCGGTTTTATTTATATTAAAAAAGGGACCAGGATGACTCAATTTTTGAGAGGCGGATCACAAGAGAGAAACAGACGGGCATCAACCGAAAATGTCCCTGGAATCGTCGCTATTGGCAAAGCAGCTGAAATAGCCAAAACAGAGCTTTCGGAAAGGATTAAGAAGACGACTGAGCTTCGTGAAATGCTTTTTAATGGTCTTCTTGAAAAAATCCCAGATATAAGAATCAATGGTCACCGAACCAAAAGACTCCCAAAAAATGCCGCAATAATTGTTAAATACGTTGAAGGGGAGTCAATGCTACTAAATTTAGACCTGGAAGGGATTGCAGCCTCTACCGGCTCAGCCTGCAGCTCGGGCAGCCTTGAGGCTTCTCATGTTATAAGAGCAATTGGAACCTCTCCTGAGGATTCCCACGGCTCAATCCGATTCTCTTTAGGTAGACTTAATACAAAAGAAGAGGTAAAATATGTACTAGAGGTCTTTCCAAAGATTGTTCAAAAATTGAGGGCGATGTCCCCCTTAAGGAGAAAATGATGCCTGAAGCTTATTCGAATAAAGTTATGGAGCATTTTAAAAATCCCCGAAACGTAGGTGAACTCGAAAATCCGGATGGTACCGGACATGTCGGCAATCCTGTTTGCGGAGATATTATGGAAATGTACATAAAAGTAAAAGATAATGTCATTACTGACGCAAAATTCAAAACCTTTGGCTGCGGTGCAGCTATTGCCACCTCTTCAATGGCAACAGAACTGATTAAGGGAAAGACAATAGAAGAAGCCCTAAGCGTTACAAACAAAGCTGTTGCAGAAGCACTTGGAGGTCTTCCTCCTGTAAAAATGCACTGTTCGGTATTAGCAGAAGACGCCTTAAAATCAGCAATTGATGATTATTTGAAGAAGACTACTGGAAAAGGATTACCTGGGTTTAAACCTCACGATCATACCCATTAAATGAAATACGAAGTACCAGATACCTTGAATTATAATTTGCCAAAATTATACAAAATAGATGCCATAGAAATAGGTATTGGTTTATGTATGACGGGAGACAAAGCCACATCACAAGCTGCCTGTTCTAGTGGGCCAACTGCTTCTGGAGAGGGTTGTGGTCAAGGGATGGCTGCATCAAGTAGTTGTCGCACTGGCACCAGCCCGGGAACAAAATGTGCTGCAGGAACAGGCCGGATTTAGGCCTCACGATCATACGCACTAAATTATTTTATTAAAAAAACAAGATTTCTTACCAGTATGACAGGCAATTCCGCCGATTTGTTCGATTTTTGCAAGCAGAGCATCCGCGTCGCAGTCGTAATATAATTCTTTCACTTTTTGAATGTGCCCCGAAGTATCCCCCTTGTGCCATAAGCATTTGCGAGAACGGCTCCAGTACCACATCTCTTTGGATTCAACCGTTTTCTTGTAAGATTCTTCATTCATGTAAGCCAACATGTATACTTCACCGCTTTTAAAGTCCTGGGCAATTACAGGGATCAATCCCTCTTTGTTGAACTTCAAATTTTCCAT
>JABMQY010000112.1 GCA_013202975.1 Candidatus Saganbacteria bacterium | reverse complement strand
CTTCAACATGACTAAGAGGCAGACTCTTTAGTTCTTAAACCATTAACTTCGACGTTCATCTTCTTGTATATAGTAGCATTACAGGATATAATTTGCAAGTATCGTAAAATTCTGGAGGAGGAAGCAATATGAAAAACTATAAATATATCGTCGCGGTCATTCTGGCCCTCACAGCATTCTTTTTCTTTTCATCATCTAAACCACTCGATAAAGCAAAAGCACAAAAGCTGGATAATCTGATTAGTGCTGCAATGAAAAAATACAACGCTCCGGCAATGATGCTGGGCGTGTGGAAAAAAGATAAGTGTCTTTATCTGAAAGCAGAAGGTCTGGCAGATATTAAAACCAAACGGCCAATAGAAGCAAAAAATATTTTCCGCATCGGCAGCCTGACAAAAACCTTTACCTGCACAGTCCTGCTTCAGCTGGTTGATGAAAACAAGATCGGCCTTGACGATAAGCTGGTAAAATATTTCGACTGGGTTCCCAATGCAAAAAATATAACTATCCGCCAGCTGCTCAACATGACCTCCGGCCTGCATAATTATTCCGAAACAGAAGAATTCGGAAAGATCTTTGAGAAAAATCCCCTGAAAGAATGGCCCCCGGAACAGCTGGCTAAAATCGGGGTCTCAAAAAAGCCTTATTTTAAACCGGGAGCCGATTTTCACTATTCCAATACCAATACCGTCCTTCTTGGGATGATAATTGAAAAGCTGACCAAATCAAGCCTTAAGGCACAGATTGAGCAGCGGATAATTAATCCGCTCAACCTAAAACACACCTACTTTCCAAAGAGCTCCGGCTTTCCGGAAAAAGATTATATTCACGGCTATATGACCGAAAACGGAAAACTAAAAGACTGGAGTATTATGAATGTTTCCTGGGGCTGGGCTGCCGGAGCGCTGATTTCGAATATTTATGATTTAAAGAACTTCATTACGGTACTTGGCCGCGGAACCCTGTTAAGCCCTTCCCTGCAAAAAGAAAGAATTGCCGGCGGGTTTCATCCAAAACACAAAGAAATGAAAACCCTGCGTTATGCCCTGGGTTGTTTTACTGCCGCCGGATTTATCGGCCACAACGGCGGCCTGCCCGGTTATGTAAATATTGCAATGTATAATCCAGACAAGGAGACCGCCATTCTTCTGATGATGAATACCCAGCCTGAAGGAGAAGGAACGCTGGGTTTATTTAAAAGGGTCTTTGATATCCTCTATCCGGGTGAGAAAATTTAGGATAAAAGGAAATATCTTGGGTACCGCAAAATGACCTTTATTATTTGAAACCTATCACCAAGCGGGATCTTGGACCAAAAGAGTGTTGTCAGAGCTGATGCAGCGTTCGATCGAATATCTTCATCATCAGATTTTAAAAACACAGAAAGAGACGGAACTATTTGCATTCTTACTTGAGCAGAAAGACCTGACCCTGCAATTGTCTGGAGTGCCCAAATTGTCTTTCTTTTTATATCTACATCTTTATTGTTTCCATCCTCTGCAAATTTTATAGCGGCAGCAACGATCCTCTCTTTCTGTCTGTTTGGAATATTCAAATAGATAATATACCCTAATGATGATATTGCATTTTTGCGGACCTCAAGGTCTTGATCTCCTAAATTAAAAAAAAGTGCATTAATGGCCATGATTTTTAAATCAGGCGAAATATCTGAATCTAACAAATCCCTAAGAGGATAAACAGCCGATGCCCTAAGACTCCAATAATCATCTTTTAAGGCCAGGACCAGAGATTTTAACATCATAGTTTTTTGTTTGGTCGAAACTTCAGAGGTTGGCATTGCCAGGTAGCGCATTGGACTAGTAGCCGACACCCTCACTACTCGGCTTTTATCCTTCAAAGCGCGAAGCATAAGCGGGACTATTTTTGATTTTATTTTTAAAGAAATCTCCGGCTGGGCAAGACCGTCAAAAGCAAAGCAAACTTTATTTCTAATCCACTGGTCTTTATTTTTAAGCTCTTGAACAAGGATTTTAAATAGTTCTGACTCTATTTTTGCTGAAATCCTAGGATAACCAAACCATCCCAAAAGCTGGATCACCTCAGCCCTCAGCTCAGGGTCTTTTGTGTTAAGGAGCCCAGTTGTCTGCACAAACATTCTGGATTTTTGATCGGAAGAAATATTAGATCTAGTTAAAGCGGCCAGGGCATACCTTGCAGACTGGCGAACTTTTTGATCGGGATCTTGGAAAGCATTAAAAAGGGGGTCAATCATACTTACTTTTAACTCCGGATCAATTTCTTGTGCAATGGCCAGAAGTGTCATGTTTTTGGCCGCAGATAACCGGACCTCGGCACTTTTGTCTGTTAATTGTTTTATTCCTACTGCTACCTCTTGTGGAGAGTGGGACGAATAATCAGATGGAAAAAATGAAATATAAGATAAAGACGAACAAGATAAAATGGATATAAGAAAAAGAGCACTCAGGAAGAAGCTGAAGACTGATAAACTATTCCGCCTCAAAACTGCTCCGTTGTCTCTCAAGCATCCATTTTGGATAGAGCCATTGAATCCGATCGCCGTGCAGAATATATTGATAGGTAGGTTTTTCAGCCGGGATCTCTCTTTTTAGGCGGAATTTTTTGTACCATTTCAAAATCTCTCGGGTAACCTCTGCCGGCGCCCTGTCCCCGTGCTCTCCATGCTCGATAAAAACAGCCATTGCAATTTCCGGTTTATCATTGGGAGCATATGAGCAAAACCAGGCATGAGCCTTTCCGGGATTCTCAGCCGTCCCGGTCTTTCCGGCCGCCGGAAGCCCGGGCACATTTGCAACTACTCCGGTAGCGCGCCGGACCACTTCCCGCAGTGCCTGGGTTACCTCGTATGAAACAACATTCGAAGAAAGCAGCTCAGGCTCAGCAGAATATATTATTTTCCCTTCGGGAGTTTTTATCTCGGCTACAACGTGGGGCTTGAAACGCCTGCCAACAGCAATTTCTCCAAAGAAAGAGGCCATCTGCAGAGGGGTCACCAACAAATATCCCTGCCCGATCGCATAATTCAGAGTATCGCCGGGAAACCAGGGCTGGCGGTAATATTTTTGCTTCCATTCTATTCCCGGAACCAGTCCTTTTTTTTCACGCGGGAGATCGATTCCGGTCGTCACTCCCAGTCCGAATTTTTTTGCATAAGCTGAAATTTTATCAACCCCTAATCGCTTACCCAGTTCATAAAATGCCACATCACAGGACCAGACTAGTCCTTCCCTAAAAGTGATCGTTCCATGCCCCTGACTGCGCCAGCATCGTTTAAATCTCCGCCCTATTTTAATATAGCCTTTGCAGTTAATCATTTCGTCCGGGGAAAAAATATTATTATCAATGGCCGCCTGCAAAACCGCCGGTTTAAAAATTGATCCGGGAGGAACAGGAGATAGCGCCCGGTTCATAAAGGGATGATTGCGCTGATCTATTTCTCCCCATGGCTTGGTCGGATCGTATGACGGACGAGAAACCATTGCAAGCACCTCCCCATTATTTGGATCCAAAACCACCACCGCCCCATTTCTTTGCCCCATTATCTCTTCAACCGCCTTCTGCATCTCCTGATCAATTGTAAGTTTAAGATTATTGCCCGGAACAGGATTAAGTGACTCGATCATCCGGATCGGCCGGCCATAGACATCTACCTCCATCTTTTCTCCACCCGCCACCCCCCGGAGATACTTATCATACTGCTTCTCAATCCCGTCTTTACCGATCAAATCATGCATACGATAGCCATAACTTTGAAATGCCGCAAGCTCTTTTTGGTTAATCTCTCCGATATAACCCAGGAGATGAATCCCGACATTTTTATAGGGATATTCACGCAGAGGAGAGACAACAATCCTGGTTCCCTGTAATTGATCCGCAGATTCTTTGATCCCGCTAACCTGAATAGAAGAGAGTTTATTAGCTATTCTTATCCCCTCATAAGAGGGGGCAGTTGACTTCGAAACCTTCTTTTTTAATTCTTCAAAAGATAGATTTAATTTTTTTGATAAAACAGTAAGCACAGCATCCAGATCCCCTACTTTTTCAGGAAACAAAAACAGAGAAAAAACCGGGCGATTCTGAACTATCACCCTGCCGGATCGATCGTAGATAATTCCGCGCGGAGCCCGGATTGGTGTAATCCTGGCGGCATTCTCCTCTGCAAAACCGGCATAGCGGCTGTGATTAAAAATCTGCAGCTCAGCTAACTTATATACAAAAAACAAGAGACAAATCAGCAGGAAAAAGTAAAAAATACGGCCTCGATTATTGTTTTCCATAAATCTCAAATCTTTTTATAATATGCAGAAACAAAAAACCAAACAACAAATTAAGAATAGTATTGCATACCAGAATTACAAAAAACAAATCCCAGGCAACTGCCTGCTGATAGATAAAATACCGGAGAGAGGCGGTAAAAATAATTGCAAGTGGGGAGAAAACGCCGATCAAAATAAGAGAGAGCTTTTCAAAATCGAGAATAAGTTTATCTTTGATCATGGAAATTAAGATTGCAACAATAGTTTTGGTAAGGGTATTTAAAAAATTAAGCGAAAACAAAATATCCTGGATAAATCCGGCCGCAAATGAAAAAGGGACGGCACTATCGGCAGAATGATAAACGCAATAAGTAATAATCAAAAGCAGAAACAAATCGGGCCGATAAGGACCGGGCCACAAATTTTCTACAATAATTATAGCCGCCAGAAATAATATAAACTTTAACATTTTCATTGCATCACCACATAGACAACATCCAGTGTTTGAAAGTCAACCGCAGGCTGAACATCAATAGTCTTAAAAAGGTCAAGCTCGCTCCCTCCGATACGTGTAATATAGCCTACCGGAATACCAGGCAGGAGCCGGCTGGAAGAAGAGACCACCAGTGCTTCTCCGATTAAAGGTTTAGAACCGGATGAGACATATTTTAAATCCAGCAGGCCGCCAAGGTTCCCGCTGGCCAGGGCCTCAATTCTGGACTTAACGGTCTTAACCGTGACCGCACTTTTAATATCAAGCAGCAGCCGCACCCGGGAGGTATAAGGGGTAACAGCAACAACATTTCCGACCAGTCCGTCGGCTGCGATAACGGATGAATTTTCCAAAACCCCCTCCGCACTGCCGCAATCGATTACAAAAAAAGAATTCCAGGGATCCTGAGAACGTCCGATTACATGAGACAGAAGAACATTTTTAAAATTTCCGGGAACCCGGGATCTTTGTCTGTCACGAGAATTCCGAAAAACCCGGTTTTCGCTGCGCAGGGCATCAAGCGAAGCCAGCTCCATTTTTAATATTTCATTTTCTCGCCTGAGCTCTTCATTAAGCAGTGAATTATTGTAAGCAAAGTGAAGATAAGAAAATAAACCGGAAATACCCGAAACGGATGAATTTGAAACCCATTGAAGAGGATAGAGAGCAGCCAGGGTTGTTGACTTAATCACAGACACTACCCTGGATTTACCGATTCCGGCAAAATTCAGAGTCAGCGCTAAAACCAGAAAAACAATTATTATTATTCTTGATTGCACACTACTACAGGGTCTTCTTCGGCATAATTAATACTTTCTTTAATACATCAATTTCTTCTAATATCTTTCCGGTTCCGTAGGCAACGCATGAGATCGGATCATCTACAACATAAACCGACATATCGGTCTCCTGCGCCAGATGTTTGTCCAGACCGCGAAGTAAAGATCCTCCGCCGGCCATTACAATCCCGCGGTCCATAATATCTGCTGCCAGCTCGGGGGGAGTTTTTTCAAGTGTAATTCTTACCGCATCAATAACTGTTGCTACCGGCTCGGCCAGTGCATCACGAATCTCAGAAGATGTCAGGGTCAGGGTTTTTGGTAGTCCGGTTACAAGATCCCGTCCCCTTACTTCAACCGTCCGCTCTTCCGGTAAAGGATAGGCCGATCCGATATCAATTTTTATCTGCTCGGCACTTCTCTCTCCGATTAAGAGATTATAATTTTTTCTGCAGTGGGCAACGATTGCCTCGTCCATTTCGTCTCCGGCAACACGGATGGATTTTGAAACAACAATTCCACCCAGGGCCAGGACCGCAACTTCGGTTGTACCGCCGCCGATATCAACGATCATTGATCCGGCTGCTTCTGAAACCGGCAGATTAGCTCCGATAGCCGCTGCCATCGGTTCTTCTACCAGATAGGCTTCACGCGCGCCGGCATGCATGGCTGCATCCAGAACGGCCCGTTTTTCTACTCCGGTTATTCCCGACGGAACACCGACGACAATTCTGGGCCTGACAAAAGCAGATCGATTATGGCTTTTGTTTATAAAGTGCCGCAGCATCATCTCGGTAATTTCAAAATCGGCAATTACCCCGTCGCGCATCGGCCGAACCGCAACGATGTTTGCCGGAGTCCTTCCCAACATTCCCTTAGCCTCGTTTCCGATAGCTAAAGCCTTGTTGGTATGCTTATCAATGGCCACTACTGATGGCTCACAAAGAATAATCCCTTCTCCCCGCGCAAAGACGAGGGTGGTTGCCGTGCCAAGGTCTATGCCCAGGTCTCGTGAAAAATGTCCGAAAATATAGTCGTAAAGTCCCATGTTCGATCCTCCTTGCCCCGGGGGCTATCTTACTACTGCGTCAAATCCAGCAGATTTTATAGATGCGGCCAATTTATTGGCGCTTGAGCGAGAGTTATAACTGCCGGCATAAACATACCAGTATTTTCCATACTTGCTGCTGTATGCATTAAACCCTTTTCTCTTCAAATTAGCGATTTGCTTTTTTGAGTTTGAATAACTTTTAAAAACCCCTGCCTGAACCTTGTATTGCCCTGATTTCGTTTGTTTTATTTTCGGCTTAATCTTTGTCGATACAGTTTTTGTTTTGACCGGTTTTGAAACAGAAACCTTTCCGGAAGAAGAGGTCGTTACTTCAATACTTAATCCGGATGAAAGAGATGGCACAAGATCTGTTTTGATCTGAGGCGGAATAAGTTTTGAGGGAAGTTTATTTGACGGCACCAGCATCTGCTTGCCCACTAAAAAACTGACCCAAAAACTACCACCAATGATTGCAATCAAAAAGACAATTAACAAAAGTTTTTTGAAGAAGCCCATAATCTCTCCTATAGGGAATAAACAATTTTACACTATATACAATTATGGGTCAACTCTCAGGAAGCGCATCCGGCTTAATATTTAAATAGCGCAGGGTTTCAGAAACCACCCGCTTAAAAACCGGCCCGGCGGTGGTTGCCCCCCAGATAGTTCCTCTTGGGTCGTCAATAATAACCAGGGCACAAATTTTTGGATTATCAACCGGAGCAATTCCGATAAAAGAAGAAATATAATGGTCTTTCATATATCCCAGACGGCCCGGACGAACTTTTTGTGCAGTCCCGGTCTTCCCCGCTACTTTATAATATTTTACTGCCGCCGGCTTTCCGGATCCGTATACGACAACATTTTGCAAAAGCTGCATTACCTTTTTGGCAGTTTCGGCCGAAACCGACCTGCCCAAAATCTTTGGAGGATACGACCTGACAAAAGAGCCGTCCCTGCTCTCAAGCCTTTTAACTATCTGGGGCTTGACTATTTTTCCGCCGCGGGCAAAAGAGGAAAAGGCCACAACCAGCTGAATCGGCGTCACTGCAATACTCTGACCAAAACTGATCATTGCAATATCCGGTTTGTACCATTTATCGGGAGGATTTACGATTCCCCTGGATTCACCAGGAAGTCCAAAACCGGTTTTTGTGCCAAAGCCAAAGCGCTTTATTATTTTATGGAATTTTTCCTTTCCTAATTTTAGCGCAACCTGGACCGATCCGGTATTTATTGATTGTTCGATCATAAAAGAGAGAGAAGTTTCTGCTCCCGGCCATTTAATCTCATGGGCATTTCCAATTACCTTACCCCCTACCGTTATTGTTTCCTGCGCCTTAAGTTTTGTATCAAGATCAACCACCCCTTCATCCAGGGCAGCAGCAACAGTAATGGCTTTAAAAGTAGATCCGGGCTCAAAAATTGCACAGGCCGGAGAATTCCAGAGCTTTTTATTAAAACGGCCATAATGATTTGGATCAAAATCGGGCTTGGATGCCAGGGCCAAAATTTCTCCGCTCTCTACATCCATAATAATAGCTGTCCCGGATTTTGCCCTGAATTTTTTTACAGCCAGCGCCAGCTCCCGCTCTACTGCATACTGTATTCGATGATCAATGGTCAGGACTACATTCAAGCCCTCCTCTTCCAAATCCAATTTCTGGCTTTTGGCGGACAAAAACTCAACCCCAACCGGATCGGCATAGGTCTTGACCCATCCCGCTTTTGCACGAAGGTAATTATCTAAACTTAATTCCAGTCCGGCCAGGCCGGTATTATCAATTCCGGTAAAACCCAAAACCTGCGAAGCCAGGTGCGAATTAGGATAGACCCTTTTTTTCTCCATTACTATTCCCACTCCATCCAGTTTCGCTTTTTTTATTTTATCGGCAATACCCCGGTCAACCTTTCTCCGAATCCAGGCAAAATATTTTTTACTGATAAGGGGCTTAATCGTCTCGCCCATAAGAGCAGAGAGGGCTTCATAATCCTTAAAAATACGGGGATTTACATATACGGAAAAAGAGGTAAGGGAGGTTGCCAATATCTGACCGTCACCGGAATAGATATCCCCTCGGTCGGTCGCAATTTTGATAAATCTGCGCTGCTGCGCCTCGGCTTTTTTTTGATAAAATTCATAGCGGAATATCTGGATATAAACAAGGGTTAGAATAAAGATAAGCATTGCTACGATCAAAAAGACCATGGTCGGAATCAGACGGTTTTTATCCACTACAAATTTCCTCAACCAAAATCGGAAGCAGGGCCTTATCCGACTCCCCTCGTTTTAAGCGCAGGTCAAAATCGTAGAGGGTCTCCATGATTGTCTTAAGGTGCTCTGACGAAAAATTAGCCGCCTGCTCAATACATTTTTTTATGTAATAAGGGCTGTAGCCCAGCTTGCGGGCAATCTCAAAACGGTCTTTTATTTTTTCCTGCAGCAATTTTACATAAAGAAGAGTACGAAACTGAGAAGCGATAAGCGCCAGCAGCGTTATTACCGGCGATCGATCGGCTAAAACCCTTTCCTGAAGATGCAGTGATTTCACAATATTTTTTCCCTTGAGGGCATCAACAAAAGAAAAAACATGAACCTCTTTCTGGCTGGCCAGAGACAGGACATCCTTTTCGGTAATTGTTTTTTCTGCTCCGGTATAGGCTGCAAGTTTTTCCAGCTCCGTATTAAGGGCAAAAAGTTTTTTTCCGCTGACCTCCACCAGAAGCCCTGCTGTTTTTTTGTTGATTTTTTTTGAGAGGGCATCGGCCCGTTTTATGACCCATTCGGCGGCCTGGTCCATTTCCCAGTCAGCAAAGGATTTGAATTCGCGGACCTCCCCTTTTTTATTTATCAGTTTATAGCTTTTTTTTCGTTTATCCAGTTTGGGGGGAGAAAGAAAGACAAGTTCAATCCGGGGATCAAGATCATTTAAGGCAGAGCACAATAAATCCTCATCTACTTTAAAATCAAGATCAGAAACTAAAATTAAACGCTCAGGTGTAAAAAGGGAGGGGGTTTTAAGGGATTCGACCAGCTCTTTGATTTTTGGAGCATCATATTTCTCAACAGAGTGCCCGCTAAGCTTTTTCTTTAAGCGCTTAACTTCTTCGTTGATTAAATAATGTTCGTCACCGTGGAATAGGTAAATCATGTAAAGTCCTCAATGAACAACATTATATAATAAATTCCGGGTGAGAGCGAGGGAGTTAGTTATTTAAATGTTTTGTCCCAAAGAATACCTCCGGACAATATCCCAGACAAATTGGGGATCTCCGGCCTTAACAGCAGCTTGATACATCTCTGCAGCCAGCAGCATTTCATAAAGTCTGTCGTTATATGATTCGTTTCCCGCATTTACGTCGGTTTGAAAATAAATTTTATTATTTAAACTGAGGTCTGAAAAAGCGTTTTTTGCAAGTTGATCAAAATTGTCTTTATTTTTTTTTATATCAACTGACAGCAGATCTAGCATTCCCAATTCCTGAGATCGCAAAGTGTCTACTATAGTAGACACAGACCGCCTATGATATCCTGTCTCTTCCAGATAATGACAAAACTCATGAGCAAACATAATCTCCTTGTCGTCTTCTTCTATAAATACTCCCATAGTAATTTCCTGTTTATTCCTAAAATAACAAGCTGCTTCCATTTTTTCTAAGTTTAAATCATAAACCACTCTTTTTAGGCCCCAAGCTGAAATTGATGAAATTAAGGTTAGGGGCGGAATAAGTATGAACCAACTCAACTGCCCAGCTATAAGGGCAAACTCGGCAGACCCTGAAAAAACCGCAGACATTCCAAATAACCTGAAAAAATTACTGAGACATGCCTCTTTTAGCCTTAGCGGTTTAATAGTTGGAGAAGCAATTTTGTCAGGAATATCCAGCATCTCACGCAGATATTCTTCTTCATTCCTGTATACTTGCATCTCTTTTTCCGATATTTTCCCATTCAATGCCCTTTTAGCATTATGGTACGAGCCCTTTATCCCTTTCCAGGAAAAAGCTCTCAAGGTTAGTCTAATTGAATTAGTAATTGGCATATCAAGACCTCCGAAAAATTACTCCCTCTTCGCGTAGCTGAGCCTCTTAGGCTCAGCCTTTCCTCAATTCAACACCCCTAAGAGGGGTGCCTACGCGGGAGAGTCGAATTTGAGGTTGCATTAAAAGCCGTTCCATCCTCCCATTATTATAAAACAAAAAGAAAGCCCTTTACCCTATAAGCAGTTGTTGTTGGTTTTGATCTTGGAATCCAATGTGGTTGCTCTATCCAGTGTTTTTCGTCATAAATTTCTACTACATTGTCAGTTAGCTGTCTTTCGCTGTTATATGTTTCTCCCCCAACAAAACATATTTCGTCTTCTTTTTCCTCTAATTCTTCTGCATGAGTAGCTATCCACAAAGAATGTGCCTGTTCTATTTTTTCAGTAGCTTGAGTTGCAAAACGGCAGAAGAAAGCTTTTTTGGTGCCATCTTTGCCCTTTGAAATTATTTCAAGAGCTTGAGATTTTATTGAATCGGAGAAATTACCAATTAATATCCCTTCAATAAGCGCCAGATTTCTTATTATTGGAATATCATCGACAGTTGTCATTTTTCTGCTTAGTGCATTATTTGCAGCAGCATTTCGAATAGCCTCCTTTTCAGATTTAAAATGTCTTTTTAGTGTCCATGCATTTATGTGGGTATCATTAGCTTTAGAGAGAGTGTTTCTAAAATAAAAGGGCCATTCAAGATGTAGTCCAACTGCCCTTTTGTGTTGCGCGCTGAATATTCTTCCCATAATAATTATCCCCCTATTTTTTGATGAATTTTTATCGCGTGCTAAAAAGAATAATTTCACTCTTTTTTATCATTCTCATCCCAGTCTGTTTGGGATTTTGGATTTTGAAGTTTGGATTTGCGAGTCCCGCCGACGGCGGGACGAGATTGACATTATATATGAGTAGGACTAGAATTCCAACAAAAGGAGGTGAAGATATGAAATTAGATGCTTTAAAGTTTAGTTTGGCCTGCGGAATTTCTTGGTCCCTGGCTGTTTTGTTTTTACCGCTGTTAACGGGCCTAATTGGCGGTGGCTATGGTTCCGGCATAATAAAGGGAATTGGTTCTCTTTATATCGGTTATCAGGCAAATCTTGTCGGCGCAATAATCGGCGCTATCTGGGCATTCTTTGATGTTGGTGTTTTTGGTTTAATGATTGCCTTAATCTACAACAAACTGGTTGATTTGAAAAAATAGTCGATCTTCTCTTTATAGGTGGCCAGACTGAATGTTTGGCCACCTTTTTCTGTGATCTATAGACGCGGGAAAACCACCAACCCGATTACTCTTGTCTTTTGACAGTTACAAAATAGCCGCCGAGTGGAGTTGAACCACCAACCTGCTGATTACAAATCAGCTGCTCTGCCAATTGAGCTACAGCGGCATGTTTAAACAATTATACTATAAAGCCCAAATTTAGTGAAATTTTTCCACAAACACATCGACATAATATTAAGAAGGATGTGATTTAAGATGGTAAACTTAGTGGTCGGAAGAAAAATCCAGGGCATCCTTTTGCAAAATTTAAGCCCCTCCCCTCGCACTGCCAGAATACAAAAATCAATAATCTCTTTCATAGATCCCGACAAAAATCTTGGCCCCCAACACCATCTAAAAACACTCTGGCACAAAGAAAAACTTTCGTATGTTATGGCAGGACGATATCGCGAGGTTACACCGGTTACCGTTGAGTTTGTCCCCACCCTGGACTGCAACCTGGGATGTAAAAGCTGCACATACCGATCATGGAAAGATAGGACTATTGCCGAAGCCGGAACACGCAAGATGAGTTATGAAACAATGATGACGCTGCTGGATGCGCTTGAAGAGGCGCAAGCTAAGGGAGTTATCTTTACCGGAGGCGGCGAACCATTCTTTAATCCTCATACAATTGATGGTTTAGAATACGCCGCAACAAAGAGTTATGACCTTGGGCTCTTTTCTAACGGAGTTGGTCTTACTCAAGATTCAATTGACCGGCTGGCCAGACTTGACCTGGCTTTTTTCAGGATTAGTTTCAACAGCGCGGACAAAGCTAACTATCTCAAATTTCATGGTGCAAAGTCCCCCAATTTATTTAAGGCTGCAAAAAGAAATATCGGCCTGGTTGCAAAGGCAATGTATCTTGCCGATACAAAGACAACTTTTGGACTTGGAGTTGTAGTTAATGAAGTAAATGTCGCTTACATGGAGTCGGTCGCCAGATTCGTCAGGGAGATGTTTGATCGTGACAAAGAAAATAAAATTAAATACATCGCATACCGGCCGGTAATGAACTACGGACAGATTACCCCCGATCTAACTATACAGCTTGACTCAAGTACTGCCAGAAGGGCCCTGGAAGAATTTGAACGAATTCAGGAGATGCTAACCGGTTATCCTGTAACACCGATCATGGCTGGTGATTATTTTAGGCTTCTGACAACAACTACAATATCGCCCACTAAAGAATATTCAACCTGCCAAAGCAATCCCTTTGCCGCCAGTCAGGCCTATGACGGCGGTCTATATCTTTGTTCTGAGATGGACGGCAACCCCAAAGTTTTACTTGGTAATATTTTAGAACAAAGTCATGCTGAAATTTGGAGATCACAAAGAAGAGCAACTGTTTTGGACAACTTTAAGGACTGTCCTCCGGCCTGCAAAATGCACCGCCACAATCTCTTACTTGACGCAATAACAAAAGAAGGGACTTTAACTGCTGATGAAATTGAAGAGATGCTCAAGTTTATTGATCTTCTGCACAGCTTTGGACATCCGGCTGGAGTTAACTTTCTTTAATAAGCCATCGACCAGAGTCGAACTGGTGACCTACTGTTTACGAAACAGTTGCTCTGCCAACTGAGCTACGATGGCATTATAATAAACCTCCGAAGCTCAGAGAGCGAAGGAGGTTACCAACGATGCATTAACAAGCGTGCATTTTTATTGCGCGGTTCAACCTTACGCGAATCCAGATCAACCCTAAAAATAAAGTTCTCCGGCTCGATCTTTCCCAGGCGCTCCTGCTTGCAAACATAAGTAACCAAAAAACCCTGCGGGGTTAAAGTGCTCTTCCAGCCCTCTTCGTATATCCTGGTTCCCAGGGATTTAGTCATACTCACAACAGACTTTAGGGCTGACGATACGATAGTACCTTTATTAGTCCGGCTCTTTTTGACCACATCAATGAACTGCAGCGACATCTTGCTGTTTTTTCCGGGAGATTTGGGTTTAGATTTAACAACCCTTGCTGCAGTCTTTTTGGCAACCTTTTCTTCTTCATTAGAAATCAACTTGTAATAGTCGGTTCGAAGCAGAGCATGCACATCCTTATTGTCCGGATCGACTAACAGAACCTGCTTCCAGGCATCCTGAGCAGCTTCCTGGTCCCCCAGGTTTTCATATTCAGTTCCAAGCCTTAACCAATAAGAGATAGAAGCAGGACGCAAAGAAACCGCCTGTTGAAACGCCAGCAGCGCCTCTTTTGGCTTTTTCATCCGGGTTAAGACATTCCCTTTTCTATAATATTGCCGGGCTAGTTTTCCGGCCATCCAGTTGGCGCCCTCATGGCGCGGGTCAGAAGCAAGGGCTTCTTCAAGGTGTTCAACTGTTTTTATTTCGTCCCCGACCCTGTCATAAGTTTTTGCCAGCCAATAACTTGCGTCAGCATTTTTTTCATCAACCAATAATATTTGTTTATAAAAAGAGACAGCCTTATTATATTCTTGGTTCAGATAAGACTGATAGGCAGCAACAAAAATTTCCCGTTTCGGAATTTCTACTTTTGATGCCTCAACCCATCCCTCTGAACCATTTTTTCCCTTTACCCAATAATAGGTCTTGCGGTACAAAGCCTCAACCTTGGCACCTGCCTTCAAAGCGCCTCTTGAAAGCCTGGTATCTTCTTTTAGTGAAAGAGGAAAAGAATAAGCCTTGGCCTGAGCCGGGCTCTTTCCAACTATTCTAAAAGCAAGGGTACGCTCCACCCGTCTGCCATTTTGCCCTTCAATTTTTACTTTAATAAAATGCAGGCCGTCATCTGCATCCTTGGGGGATGGAATTACAACATTCCAATTGCTCTGGTCTTTTGAAAAAAGAGCAACAGTTTTATACTGGTCTAATTCTGCAACAACACTTTTTACTTTTGAAGCCAGGCTGACCTCAACAAAAAAATCGCGTCCGGCTTCAACTTTTTTGGGATAAAGCACCGCTTCTACCCAGGGAATAGACAATTCCTCGCCCGGACCGGTCGGACCAGCTTTAAAAACTACCCCTTTTGGATCGTAGTCTTTAAAACTTAAAGCAAAAGAGATGGATCCTGTTAACAAAATACCAAGAACAATCAGAATTCCAAGAGAATTTATTTTTTTCATATTGATTCTTCACCCCTTTTTTTAGTCCGCCTACGCCCTCGCTTCGCTCGTGGCTTCGGCGGACTTTCGCTCCCGCGAAAAAATCGCTGGGAGCTTCAGTATGTCAGCAAGATATTATCTATGCCAACATCAACCTTTCCAACCTTTTCTTTTGAGACAAAAACCATCTGGAGCCTTGCCAATCCGGCCGATCCTCTTTGATTCGAAGGATTCCACTTATCATCTCCGATCCCGGGATTATCATCAACAAAGGCGCTAAAAGGAATTGATACCCTGGTAAATCCGGGACCCAGGATAGGAATCTCTACCGCCCATTTATCGTCATACAAAGGCTGCCAATTTTTATCCTGCTCGATCTGGGAATTTCCGTTATCATCATCGTAGAGCTCAATCCTGAGTTTTCCATAATTAATGCTGCCATATATATCAATCTGCAGCCGGCTGTATGAGGATGCGTCCAGCATTAAATCGGTTCCGATTCCCCCGATATACCAATCGTTTGCTTTCCCGCTCAGGTTGAGCAAATAATTACCGCATGACTCTGCGATCAGATCTCTTTTGCTGTTTAGAGGATTCGGGACCACCTTCATTTCAATCGGGCCAAAAGAAAACCATCTTGAGGCCGAGTTTGATTCAAAATTATCTACCAGATAAAATGTTAAATCAGCGCTGGCAACCGTCCCCAAAACTAAAAATAAAACCAGAAACAATACCCATTTAAGCTTTTGCATTCTTCCTCCTGCCTTTCTTTGGAATCTTTTTCTTCATCGTTTTTTGCATTTTGACCTTTTTGGCGGCCGGTTCTCTCCTGTTCACCTCAAAAAGCAACTCTTTTTTTTGGGAAAGCAATTTCTCAATATCGTTTTTCAATACCAGAATACTTTTGTGGAGCAGTTTTTCATGTTCATCTTTTTTTCTGGACTCATCATGCAGTTCATTTAAAAGATGGGACAACTCATTTTTTTCCCTTCTGGTCTTTACATGCTTTTCTGCAAGCTCGTTATTAATTGAGTGAATATGACTATTCTGGCAGCGCAGCTCATCCAGTTGAGTTTGCAGCAAATCCCTCTTCTTCTCTCTTTCGTGCTTAAAAACCTCGTAGCCTTTTGCGACAGAAACGGTTGCCATGGTAAAGGCAAATACAGAAAAAAGGATCAGCGGCTCTCCCCCCATCCCCGCAGCCTCGCCCCGCAACACAACCTCAATATCCGCCCCTTTTGGAACAGCGAAAAAGAAAATAGACAAAACCGCTGCCATAAAGAATACTATTCCCAGTAAGAACCAAACCTTGTTTCTGTGTTGCTTTATTTTTTTCACGCAATCGCTCCTTTATATTTAGTTCTACAAACGTGGTGCCGTCCTACTTCGCTCTCTGAGCTTCGTAGGACCTCTCTTCAATAAATTAAACAATTTTCCAGGAATATTCTCCGTCCTCCTACGCTCTTCGCTCTGCTCAGAGCTACGGAGAACTTCGGAGGATATTCCTTACAGCAAAATTTATTATACCCTCAAAAGTCTTTTTCTGCAAAAGGCAATTCCCGATCCTGTTTTCAAATATCTTTCAAATTTTTCTGCCAATTGTATATCAGAAAAAACTCCGTACCACTTTAATTTCCAAGGACCTTTGTTCTTCGTATACTTACTTAGGCCTTCTTGATGTTCCCTAATTCTTTTTTCCAAATCTACTGTTAGTCCAGTGTAAAATCTTCCGTCTCTTTCACTTCTCAAAACATAAACTAAATAATTTCTAGCCATTATCCCTCCTTCTCTCCTTAGGAGCTTAGGAGGTCTTCTTCATATTTCAAATCAATTTTCAAGGAAAATTCTCCGTCCCCCTTCGCACTTCGTGCTTCGGAGGATGAAGCAACTATCTTAGCATGAAAATTCTCCGAAGCCCGAAGGGCGTAGGAGAATGCCGCAGGGCGGAATCGAACCGCCGACACATAGCTTTTCAGGCTACTGCTCTACCGACTGAGCTACCGCGGCACAGACGAAAACCATTTCTTTACCCAGTAGTCCCGAGCCTGTCGAGGGACTACCGCGGCTTAAACATTTCTGTACTCTAAGATAATATAGGAAAACTAGTCGAAGTTCAAGTGAGATTTTTTGGAGATATTTCTATCAAGGATATGTCCAAACATCATTTGATTCGGTTGCGGTAGAAGTTGTTCCTGCCATAATCCACATCTTACTATCGTTGACTGCCCCTGAATGAAAAATTCTCGGAGAAAAAGTATTTACAAAAGTTTGTTGAGTCCAGGTGATTCCATCGGTCGATCTCCATACATCATTGTCGTAGCTCGAAGAAGAATATCCACCCAGTACCCACATATATCCATCATAATTCAAAGCGACAAAATCTGATTTTTCTGGAAAAGCAGCAGCCGCTGCTGCCTGAGTCCAGGTAATCCCATCGGTTGAAGACCAAACATCTTTCAGACGATTACCATCAAACCCTGCAATAACCCACATCTTGCTATCATAAACTACTGCATCAAAATAAACTCTATCAGAAAAATTGGCAGAGGCTGTAACTTGTGTCCAGGTAATGCCGTCTGTGGAAGACCAAACATCGCTCTTCTTCGTACCGGAAGACCCGCCATCAAATCCACCAATAACCCACATTTTACTATTGTGAACCAGAACTTTATGATAGGTTCTTTCCCCAAACCCGGCATTATTTGTAGCTCGAGTCCAGGTTATTCCGTCGGTTGAATACCAGGCATCCTTGCGCCACAGGCTGGTATAACTCCCGGCAATCAAACCCTGACCGCCAATTACCCACATCTTTTCGCCAGAGCCGTCGTCAAAAACAGTAGCAGCATGATAACACCTGGCATCAAAGTCTGCCGAAGCAGTTGCCCGGGTCCAGGTAGCACCATCACTTGTATACCAAACATCATTTAAATAATTGGTTCCGTCCCAACCTCCAATAACCCAGACTTTGTCATCAAAAGAAACGGAGGCATGGTGCTGTCTTCCTGTAAAAGAAGCTGCAGTTGTAACCTGGGTCCAACTCTTATTTGTTGTAAAACTCCAGGAGTACTGCGCTCCAGATGTATTTCTGCTTGAGCTGTTCAAATTATTTCCTGCAAGGTCTTTTATTCCGGTGGTTAACAACGCAGTATAAATAGTACTGTAATCCAATGATGCACCCGGAGTAAAATAAGCTGTTTTAGCACTTACGCTATAGGTTGCAGTTCCCGTCACAGAACCAGCTGACGAGGTCACTGTGAAAGTTGAAGTATTAATAGTTGTAGGATCTATTGCTTCATCGAAAATTACACTTATTGTGGTCGTAGTTGCAACAGCGGTAGCCCCGTCAGTTGGAACAGTAGATAAAACCTGCGGCCCGGTAGAATCTGTTACGCTTCCGGCTGTAAACGACCAAGTATAATCAGCATTAAGTCCAATACCAGATGTATTTTTTGCCCCGGTATATACAATCCCAGAATATTGAGTACTAGCACTTAAATCAGCAGAGGGGGTAAAGATTGCTGTCTTTGAAGAAGCACTATAACTTACGGTTCCTGTTACAAAACCTGAACTCGAAGAACATTTAAAGGTTGAGGTTGTAATGCTTGTGGCATCCATTGACTGGCTAAAAGTAGCGGTTAAATAAGTATTTCTCGAAACACTAGTTGCTCCCGATGTTGGAAACACAGATGAAACCGAAGGGGCCGAAGCATTGGTCCCGGGCGCAGCCTGTTTACCGCAGCCGGAGATTAAGGCCCCGAACAAAACCAAACAAATTAGTATGATAAGAAAAAACTGTTTTTTCACAAACTCCTCCCGGAAAAATAATTAGCCGTCATAGTTTATTATAATATAATTTAGCATCATAAGAAAGGTAATTCTTGGCAAAATTTGCATCCATAAAAAAAACGCAGGCAATAATGAGGTTGCCAGAAACTATATCAACTGAAATTTTCTCCACAAACCGACGATATAAACCTGTCAGGAAAAAGACATGCCCAAGAGTGGAGAAAATAAGTGCACATATTAAGAAATTTATTACCAAAATCAATGCGCCGAGCTGCTGCCTTTAGTGCTCCGGCAAGACTCTTTCCGATCCGGACAGGCGAAATAGCTGCCACTCAAAATGACAAGCATTTTAAAAGAATTCATGGGGGTACCGGTAAATTAGCAGTCTCATTAAATACTTCACTGGGTAACCCAGATGAAGTGTCTGAAGTCTTTAAAAATAAAGACGGAGTAACCTTTACCAGGCGATCTAGTGGATCCAATAAAGTCTGGACATTTAAGGAATCAGATCTGCCTGCTGTTGCTAAATTATTAGGACGCGGTTTTGACAAGAGCATTTTAGGAAAAATTAAACCAGGTGAAATTGCTACTACTAACACAGACAATAATTTCAAAAGAATTCATGGAAAAACATCAGAACTAGCAAAGGAATTAAACACTTTACTCGGCAAACCAGAGAAAATATCTGAGGCAGATAACAATAAACACGGAGTACTCTTTACTAGGAGATATAAAGGAAGCGGTAGAAGAGTTTGGACATTTATGGAAGCAGACCTGCCGGCAGTTGCCGCCTTACTTAAATGCAACTATGACGAGAGCATTCTAGAACAAACTAATCCAGGCGAGATTGTTGTTACTGGACATGACAACCATTTCCAAAGAATTCATGGGGCTACAAATGAAGTGGCAAAATCATTAAATACTTTACTGGGCAAACCAAATGAAGCATCCAAAGTCCTCAATGATGAACACGGGGTAATCTTTACCCGGCGATATAAAGGACCTAGTAAAAAAGTCTGGACATTTAGGGAATCGGATCTGCCGGCTGTTGCTAAATTACTCAACCGTAAATATGACAAAAATATCCTAGAGCAGATTAAGCCAGGCGAAATTGCTGCTTCTAAAAATGACGACCTTTTTAAAAGAATTCATGGAACTAAACATGAAGTAGCAAAAACCTTAAATACTTTACTGGGCGACCCAACTAAAGTATCTGAGGTCATTAATGATGAACACGGCGTACTCTTTACCAGGCGACATAAGGTAAATATGAAAGTCTGGACATTTAAGGAATCAGATCTGCCTGCTGTTGCTAAATTATTAGGACACGGTTTTGACGAAAGCCTTTTAGAACATATTAAAACGGGTGAAATAGCTATTACTGGAACCGACAACCATTTAAAAAGAATTCATGGTAGTACATTTGAAGTAGCAAGGAAATTAAATGCATTCCTAGGCAACCCAGAGGAAGTGTCTGAAATCCTTAATGATGAACACGGGGCAACCTTTTCTCGGCGTTACAGCAGTACAAGTAAGAACCGCAAACTCTGGACATTTAAAAGAGAAGAATGGCTCAAAGTTTGCCACCTCCTGTATAGAGAGGGAATTATTAATCCAGATACCTTTGTCGGAATATCGCAGGAGGTTTTTGGGGGGGACAAAGTTATTAATGCCCCCTTTTCTATTAACTCATTCCAATCAAAAGAAGAGAGAAAAGTTGCTCTGCTGCTTAAACTTTTTGGACAGATTGACACCTTGCAAGATGGTATAAATTGCCAAATAAAATCGACTAAAAACTCGCAGCATACCTTTGATTTTTTAATCAGAACCAAACGAGTAAATTTGGAACAAAAAATAATCATTGAACACCACCCTGATTATCATGAGGATCGAAAAGATAAGAATCAAATCGAAAAGGAATATCTAAAATTGCTTGAACGCCTGGATAAAAGAAAGCAGATCGACCCGGATACAATTAACCAATTATTGGGACTCTTTGAAGATCCTCAAAATGCCTCTGCATTAAAACTTCTTGACCGCCAAATAAATCCCAATCAGAGAGACCTCTACGACATTACCCGGTTAGTCTTAATGGAACTTAATCCCAAACTCCATGATTGTAAATACCTAAGAACCCGATCAACTGACGACCTCTTTGAACACTTTATCTGGCCAAATTTCTATAAACCGCAGGGACGATTATCCTATCAGCAGGCAAAAAGAGCCTTTAATGAAATCTCCGAGAATATCGATGTAGTATTGGATGAACACGACCCGATCGTAAAAAAAGCGCTCTTTGGGGTTGATGGTATCAAATCAAAAGAAACATTCTTTTCGGCAGAAGAGGATGGAGTACTAACTCAACTGGATGGAGCTGCTCCCTTTATTACAGACAATTCAACCGGTCTCACAGTAACCATGCTAAACGTTGGGCAGGGAGAGGCCTTTCTGCTGCAAACTCCGGACAAGAAAAACATCTTACTTGACGGAGGAGGCCATGGCGAAACATGGTATCAGGCTGACGATGCGGCCGCTGTTATTGATCCGATCGGAAGCAAGATTGTTGTCCCCTTCTTAAAAGAACAGCAGATAGAGGAACTTGATTCAATAATCCTCTCCCACCCTCATGTCGACCACCTGGGAGGGCTGGTTGAAGTGGTTAAAGCCCTTCCTGTAAGACAGGTGATCTCAAGTGGAGAAGTTTATGATTCGGACGCATATAGAATGTTCGCGGCTTTAGTAAAACAGAAAAGAATAAAACAGCTTGATCCCACAGTAGATCGGGTATTTAACTTTGGTCGTCATCTGGAGGCAACGGTTCTAAATTCTCTAAGTAATAATCCGGCCCGCACAAATTCTGATTATAACAATAACTCTCTGGTTATTCGCTTTGTCTTTGGTAATCTATCCTTTCTTTTTACCGGAGATCTGGAAGAAGAGCGGGAAGCTGCACTGCTAAAATATTACTCCCGCAAACAATTAAAGTCGTCGGTTCTAAAAATTGCCCATCACGGTAGTGCCAACTCAAGCTCTGCAAAATTTTTACGGGCGGTTAAGCCGCAGGTTGCGCTTCTATCGGTCAATTCAAATGCCCACGGCCATCCGCATCAGTCGATGCTGCATAGATTAGAAAAACAGACCCCAGATATTTATCGCACTGACGAAGATGGAACCACTATCTTAACTACCGACGGCAGGATCCTAAGGGTTGAGAAAAAACACGACCGATTTAGGATTTATTAATTATCATTTATTTCTGGTTTTTTTCGCTTTCCAATCTTTGATAACAATCGAACTCCCCCTCAACGAGACAACCACCTTCTGCTTCAACCGCCATTTTAACTCTTTCACAAAATTCATCGGAAGGGTGACGGAGAGGCTGTATTTACCGGTCTTTCTAATTCGACGAATTGAACTGTCCATGTTTCATTTCACCTCCATATTTGGCGTAGTACATACCAAGTAAGCACTAAGTATACACTAAGTATATACTTAGTATGTACTATTCTAAAGCAGTTAATTTAATTGGTCAAGCAAAATCTCAAGTGCTATAATAAACCAATGCACCCACGAATAGAAACCATAATAAACGGCATATTAAAAACAAAAAGGATCGCAAATGCATACCTTTTTATCGGACCTCCGCAGAGCGGGAAATTTGATGCTGCCCTGAGTTTTGCAAAATCGGCAAATAATATAGAAAAAGAAACCCACCCGGATCTGATCATAATCGAAAAAGAAAAAACCACCCTCAAAATCGACCAGATCAGAAGATTAAAAGATACCGTGAAATACGGACCAAATCAGGCCGATTTCCTTTTTGCAATCATAAAGGATGCTGAGACAATGACGATCGAGGCGGCCAATAGCTTTTTGAAGTGCCTGGAAGAGCCCCCTCCCCGCACTATTTTTATTCTTTTGTGCACCCAGCAGGAAGCACTGCCAAAAACGATCGCCTCCCGCTGCCAAAGGATTCTTTTTCCGGAAAGCAGCTGCTTCTCCGTAGATGAAACAGCCCAGGAAATTTATAATCATATAGGCATGGCAAAATCCGAGTTTGAAATGCTGAGCCTTACAAAAACATTCACCACTAATGAAGAATTATTGAATTCGCTTATCCATCTCTATCACAAAGCAGCAGACTCCAAAAGCCGAAAAAGCATCCGGGTATTGCAGGAAATCGGGCAGGGAATAAAAAGAAGGGGGAATAAAAACCTGGCAGCTGATATAATGATGATAAGGCTTAATGATATATGGAACAAAAATTAGCAATAAAATTACGCAATAATCAGCTCTGTCCTATCTCTTCGAAAAACGAAGGGACGATAAAAGTCGGGGCTGATGTTGTGGTCAAAACCAACCGGGGAGAAGAGTTTGGAAAAATAATTTCCTTCCCAAAAAGTTACCCGCAAAAAATCTCAAAAGAGGTCCAGCTGAGAAAGGTGATCCGCTACGCAACCGAACAGGACATTAAAAAGGCCAACTCACTGCCCCAGATAGAAAAGAACGGGGTTGAAACCGCAGCAGCAAAAATAAGAGAATTTGAACTTCCGATAAAAATCATTTCGGTTGAATATTTATTTGATACCTCAAAAGTATTTTTTTATTATAAAGTTCCTAAAGATAAAAAAATGCCGGACTCTCGGGATTTCCGCAAAAACCTGTCCGGGACGCTAAAAGCAGAAGTAACACTGCGGCTGCTCTCTGCCCGCGACGAAGCAAAATTTGTCGGTGGTCTGGGTCCCTGCGGAAGAAAGCTCTGCTGTTCCGGATGGCTGACAAAACCCAAACACATTACCGTAAAAATGGTAAAAGAACAGGGCTTTCAAATTTCTCCGACCCGCACCTCAGGAATGTGCGGCCGCCTGATGTGCTGTTTTGGATACGAAACAGAAAACAAAAAAGGAAAAACAGTTAAAAGCAGCCGAAGACCAAAAAAATGAGCAGCAGCTGTATTTTTTGTAAAATTGCGCGCAAAGAAATAGATACGGCTGTTATTTACGAGGATGAATTAACAATTGCCTTTGCCGACATTGCGCCGCAAGCCCCCACCCACATACTGGTTATCCCAAAAAAACATCTTGAGCATATAAAGGACATAAAAAAGGATTTGTCAAATGCCCTTTTTTCTGCTATAAATGTAGTATCACAAAACATGGACGGTTATCGTCTTGTGATGAATTTTGGTAAAGATGCCGGACAGGCTGTGCCTCATTTGCATTTTCATGTAATGTCCGGCAGAAAAATGAATTGGCCGCCGGGATGAAATCGAATATTGTAGGGCAGGCTTGAAACCTGCCTGTACGAAAAAAAAGGGAGTGGATTATTAATGGCAAGAGTTGAAGTAAGAAAGAATGAGCTTGAAAAAGCACTGCGCAAGTTTAAGACCAAAGTCAAACAGGCCGGAATCATTGACGAAATCAAAAAGCGCGAATTCTACGAAAAACCGAATCAACGCCGCAGAAAAGAACTGGCCCGCGCAGTACGACGGGAACATCAACGCCGACAACGAGAAGAGTGAAACTCCTAGACCGTTATATAAGCCTGGAAATGCTGGGTCCATTTTTCCTCGGTATTCTGGGCTTTGTTTTAGTCATGATTGTCGATCTTCTCTTTACCTTTGTTGACCTGATCATTAACCGCGGAGTTCCATTCTTTTCCGTTATCCAGCTGCTTCTGTATAAGCTCCCGTACATCATGATAATGACCTTTCCGGTTGCTACCCTTTTTGGAGTCGCCATGGCGCTGGGAAGATTATCAAAAGACTCCGAACTGGCTGCCCTGCGCACATCGGGAATCTCTTTTTATAGGATCATTTCTCCGATAATTATCCTTTCAATGATAATCTCGATAGTGGCTTTTTTTATTAACGAAAAGATAGTCCCCTATGCCAATCAGCGCTCCGAACAAATTGTCAAAGAAATAATTCACCGCCGGCCCCTTCCGGATATAAAGTCAGATGTATTTTTTAAAGACCCGCACCAGCGTTATTTTTATGTGCGCAAAATGGATCCCAAAAAAAACCTGCTTGAAGGAATCATGGTTTATGAGTTAGGACAAAACACCCTGCCCCGCACAATTACCGCAGACCGCGGAACACTTGAGGGATTAACATTGCACCTGCAAAAGGGTATAATACATAAATTCGATTCTGACGGCAGACTGGAATACGAAGCACTTTTTAATAAAATGAAAGTAAATCTTTTGGAAAATCCGCTAACGTTTGGAAAAACAAAAACTGCCCAGGAAATGAGCAGCTCCGAACTAAGAAAACAAATAGGTTCTTTTGAGCGTTCCGGAGTAAAAACCCACCAGCTAAAAACAGACCTTTTTCTGAAATACTCAATTCCATTAACCTCACTGGTCTTTGCCTTAATCGGCATCCCGCTCTGCCTCCCCGGAATAAAATCTTCCCGCACCTGGGGAATGGTTCTGACGATTGTGATAATGTTTACATTTTACGTTTTTGCCTCGGTCTTCCGGTCGTTGGGGAGGGGCGCTATACTCAATCCCGCACTGGCAGCCTGGATTCCCTCACTCTCAATAGCCCTGATTGGAATTCTGCTGATTGTTAAAGAAGGAAATACCAGATGAAACAACAGTTAGATGAATTAAAAAGCAGGATAGCAAATAACCCAAAAGACTCCCGGGTACTGCGCCAGCTGGGCTGGCTTTACCTTAATAACCATTATCTAAAACGCGCTCATGAAGAGTACTGCCTGGCCGCAGGTTTTAATCCGCGCCTGATTTCCGAAATAATACTTGATCACGAACAACTTTTAGCAAAAGAGCCGGAAAACAGCGCAATTCGCTTATCGCTTATTTCCTTTTTACTTAATTTTTCAGAGATTGACACAGCAATACTGGAATTAGAAGAGCTTTTAGAAATCGATCCAAACAATGCCGCGGTCTATAATCTTCTTGGAAAAATTTATGTCTCCCTAAACCAGACCGACAAAGCCCTGGCCCTTTTAGAAAAAGCCCTTGAATACGGCATAAAAGAGATTGGCATCTCACAAATGCTGGCCGGAGTTTATCTAAAAAAAGGCCGCCTGGAGGAAGCAATTCAATTTTATGAAGAGCTGCGGCGCAATAACCCAGGCGACAAAAACATCCTACGGACACTGGGTGAATTGTATACACGCACCAACAATTTTGATCCGGCGGCAGAGCGTTACGGGCAACTTTTTGCCAGCGATCCGGAATCAGCACAGGAAGTTATTAAGAAATTGGGGGCATTACTTTTATCTGATGAAACAAATGTAAAAATCCGCGAAATCTTAGTCGAGATATACATGAAAACCCTGAAACCGGATGCTGCGGCAGAAACACTGAGAGAAATCCTGCTGCTTGACCCGGCCAAGATTGATTTTGCAATTGGGCAAACCAAAATTATCTTAAAAAATTATCCCAATCATCCCCAGGCACTGATTACCCTGGCCTCTGTTCTGGCCGAGAAAAATGATTTTTCCGAAGCAATTGAAAACTACAACCGCTTAATAAAACATCATCCTGATTTCCAAAAACATGCGGTCGCCGGCTGTCTGGGAATACTTAAAAAATTTCCAGACCAATACACCGCCCATCAGTTTCTTGCCCAGGTCTACCTGTCAAAGGCAGACTACCAGGAAGCGATTGCCGAAATGCATAAGCTTTTAGCCCTCCATTCTGACTCAGCAGACTGGATTATCCAAAAATGCAAAGATTTGGCCAAGAAAAACCCGGTCCTGCATGAGATTTTAGGCTACGCCTATCTTTCCAAAGAAAACAGCAACAAGGCCCAGACCGAAGCAGAAGCACTGCTTTCGCACGACAAGAAATCTGCCTCTGCCTACATCCTGCTTGGAAAAATTAATATTAAGAAAAATTTAACCAGAAAAGCATGTGATTCATTTTTGAACGCTCTCAAACTTTCTCCCCATGACATCGAAATCCACAAAATTTGCCGCAAAGTACAAATTAAAGAATTGAGCCTGGAAGAAACTTCTATTAAAAAGAGGATACTAGAAGACGAATGGAAAACAGAGCTGCACTTTGACCTGGCAAAAGTTTATATTAACATGGGACGGCGGCCGGAGGCGCTCAAAGAACTGCAGCTGGCCTCCCGTGACCAACAGCGCGCACCAGCTGTATTTAATACAATGGCAGAATTATACATAGAAGAGGGCCGTTTCAATCTGGCACAATCGGTTTTAAGAAAAACCGATCAGAGTTCAAACCACAGCCAGTTTAAGACTGCCTTGTGCTACGAAGCACAGGGAAACATAAAAAAAGCAATTAAGGTGCTGGAAGAAATACTATCTGACGAAATTGACTACCCTGGCTTAGATGAAAAAATAAAGCTGCTAAAAACATCAAGCCTTAAATCCCTGCAAAACAGAATGCTGGCCTTAACAATATTTACCCCCGAAACAAAAAAGATCTATGCTTTTTGGGGACGGGAATCAAGAAGCAGCAGCAGAAAACAAAACATCACTACTTCGTTCGGCCTAAGCCACAATAACGCCGGGTTTGATTATTACATAAAAGGTATGTTTAAAGCCGCATTAGAAGAATTTGACTTAGCCGCAAAAATTGATCCGGCTTTCACGGCATCCACAAATAACCTGGGGGTAACCTATATTGCCTTTGACCGGATCAACGAAGCTATTGCGAAATTCAAAGAAGCCCTCAGAATAGAACCGGCCTCATCTATTCTGTTAAACAACCTGGGAGCAGCCTATTTTATGGAAGGGAACCTGGAGCAGGCGGAGAAATATCTTTTGCAGGCCAGAGAAAACAACCCTGAATTAGCTTCAGCAGCAATCAACCTGGGGGACGTTAGCTATCAAAGAGAAAATGCGGAGCTGGCAATTAATTCCTACCGGTCAGTAGGGGGTCAAGACATTCTCAGCTCTCTGGCACAAAAAAGACTACTCTGTAAAACAGCATGAAAAGACTACTCCCCCTTCTGCTCCTGTGCGCTTGTGCTCTTAGCGCCTACGCCGGAGAAATTCCCGTCAACATAAAAGCAGAAACGCTGAAGTTTTCAGAAGAAAAAAACATCGTCACAGCAACCGGATCGGTTGAAATAAAATTTAACAATATAACTATTTTAGCCGACATGCTGGAAATGCACAGCGCCTATGATATTATTACGGCCGAGGGCAATGTCAAAATTAAGGGTGGAGAATATGATGCATTTGGCGAGAAGCTTGTTTATAACATTAGCAACGAGGTCTCAACCCTATATGATTTTACGACTATCCAGTCTCCCCCAACAATTAAAGGAAAACTATTCTTATCCGGAAACAAAATAACTGATTATAAAAATAAAATGATCGGATCCGATACCGGGATCTCAACCTGTGACGAGAAAAAAAAGCATTACCTGGCAATGGCAAAAAAAGTAGAATATTATCCTGACGACAAGATAATCGGGTACTCTGTAACTTTTTACGAGGGATGGATTGAGAAAGCGCCGATAATGTGGGTCCCCTACATCTATTACGACCTAAAAAAACACAGAAAGCGCAACTGGACATTTGGAAATAACCAGGTTGAAGGAAATTTTGTAAAATCGGTCTGGGACTCCCCCTACCCCCTGGACGGGTCGCTAATATTTTTGGATTGGATGGATAAAAAAGGGATCGGATACGGAACCGAATTTTATTATGGGGAAAAATCTTCGGCCTATTTATACCATCTTGAAGAAAAAGATACTAAAACCCAGGACTGGGTAGTGAAACTTAAACACAACAAAAAGATAAATAAAACAACAGACCTAAAACTGCAGCATGATTCCAGCAAAATTTATCTGATCCCGAGCGGAAGGACAGATAAATTTAGTAACAAAATTAGCTGGGACCATCGGGGAACACACCAAACAAAATTACAGTTGGAGCAGCTTGACGATACACAGAATAATACTGAGCGTTATCTTTTGGCGCTGAACCATTATTACAAGGGATACAAGACGGCCTACAGCTCAACCCTTGACCAAAGAAAGAGCGGCATCCGCAACATAAGGCTTAATCAGCGCTTAAGCCATTCCCAACCCCTGCTTTTTGAAAAGACAAAATTAAAAACAAATTTTAATTATAATAACTACATTAAAAATACCGGTGATATTGGCGACGAGAGACTTAATGTGGATTATACAATTTCCCATTCAAACAACTACTTTGACCTGACCTTTTATGAGGATTACTACTTTGATATGGACGGCAGCAACTACACCGAAGATTCAAATTTACAGTATCTCGAAAAGCAGCCGGAGATCACCCTAACCTCCAAATCTCTTGATCTTAGACTTTTTAAGCTTAGATCAACCATGCAATATGGCTGGTACCATGAGGTTAAATATGTCCCGGCATTGGGGAAAAATCGTGATTACTCGGCCAACCGCCAGATGGGTTCGCTGGATGCAAACAAAAGTATCCCGCTGCTCCTGGGCACCACGCTTGGCCTGCAGGCGGCTGTCTCACAATATTCTTATGAAACCGGAGATCAGCGCTACTCATATAGGGAATCGGCCTCTCTTAATACCAGTTTATGGGAGCGGGTTCGAAACGGCATCAATTTTAGCCGGGGAATTTCTGAAGGAAACTCCCCATTTTACTTTGACACGGTCAACAGTAATTACAGCACCCTGAAAGAGAAATTAATCTTATTTTATAAAAGCCACTACAACTGGACTACTACTATTGGATACAACTTCAAGATAAAAAAATATGATAACCTGGTAACCAGCATGAAATTTGTCCCCGCCAAAAAGATGAATTTTACCTGTAAATCCGGCTACGACATTACAAACAAAAAGTACCTTGATTTATCTGCCGGATTTAAACTGTCCCCGCTCTCCGGCTTAACCCTTGAAGTCAATGCCAACCAGGACATAAACATAGGACTTTTAAAGTCGGCCAATAGTCTGATAAACTGGGAAATAGGGAATGATAATAACTGGCAGAATCACTGGAACTTAAAATTGGCTTATGTCTACGATACTGCAACCCAGGATTTTAAATTGCGGGACATTTCCATTTTAAAAGACCTGCACTGCTGGAATGTGATGTATACTTATTCGGATTATAGAAAAGAGATTAGTGTCACCTTTACCATAAAGGCTCTGCCGGACGAGCCTTTTGGTTATGCTCCGGCACGGGGATTTTATTTTGAGAGCTTTGAAAAGTCAATGAAAGAATTCAAGCAAAGCTCACCCAGGAGATATTGATGCGACAGGTTAAGATTGTTGTTAGTTGTTTGTTTTTAGTTGTTTGTTGCTTGGGCTGTGCCAAAACAGTAACGACCAAAACAACCTATGGGTCTGAGATGGTGGTAGAAGTAAAATTAAGAGGCAATGCAGATATAATAAACAGCCGTTATTTTATGGTTTTAAGCAGCAGCCCGGCTTTTAAAGTACCCCTCCCCCCTCCCAACAATATTGCGGATGAATTCTTGTCGGTTGGGGACCTTCCCCAGCAGGGAAGTCTGGAGAGTTACTACACAAATTATTATTCAACCTGGTCCGGGTTTATTGAACTAAACAACAACGGATACTATATCAGCAAAGGACCGTTTGTTTATAATACAACATCGACTCAGGAGGTCTTGTCTGATTTTGAAACAGCAAGCTCAACCCTAAACTTCAGTTTCAGACTGGAGAAAATTTTTGGGTCATCTGTCCCGGATACAATCTACTTTGACTTAATCACAGTCGACTATCCCCTAAGCGATTTTAAACGCACAAAAGATCTTATCTATTCGCCGGTCCCGTCAATTCAAAAATATTCAGGAGCAGAAACATCCGGATCTGATAGTTCGGACCCTAGTCTTGACGCAGACTTAGACATTATTAGCTGGAAAGTGTTAATTCAATGAAAAGGATAATATTACCAATCTTATCCGGACTTATGTTAGCCCTCTGTTTTCCTAAAGCAAATCTGTTTTTCTTTGCCTGGATTGGTCTTATTCCATTTTTTTATGCCATAAAGAAATGCGAAAACCTAAAACTTGCTGCCTTAAATGGATTTATCCTCGGAGTTGTTTTTTTCTCATTTAATCTTGCCTGGCTGACAACACTCGCAGACTATGTCGGGGGATGGGCAATCCTGGGCTATATCTGCCTGGTACTTTTTCAGTCGCTCTACTTTGCAGCAGCTGCTGTTTTAATAAAAATAATCCTGAATCGCTTTCCCTCAGGCTCACCTATTACATTTCCAATAATCTGGACCTTGTTTGAGTGGATCAGGACCCTGACCCCGTTTGGAGTAGCTGCCGGGGGGCTGGGATATTCACAAACCCCGGTCTTGCCATTAATTCAAATAGCATCAATTACTTCGGTTTATGGGGTCTCTTTTCTAATCGTATTTGTAAACACCCTCTTTTTAGCTGCTTTTGAAAATAGAAAAGAATTAAAGAAATCCATTTTAATACTATTGCTTATTTTAATTCTTTTGAGCGGCCTATATTTTTCCGGCGTCGCAATGATGCAAAATGAAGGCCGGAAAAACTCAAAACCTATTACGATTTCAATTATCCAGGGAAATATTGACCAAAAAACGAAACTTGATTCCAAAGCCCTTTATTCTTCTTTTGATAAATATGAAAAACTATCTCTGCAGGCAAAAAAAGATAAACCGGATATTATTATCTGGACCGAAACTGCGGTAACAACTTATCTGATGAATAATCCCTCTTTGCTAAAAAGGATTAAGGAACTGGCATTGAGCACTAATGCCTGCCTGTTAATCGGAACCCCCTATTACAAAGATTATAATAAGATTTACAATTCCCTGGCAGCCTTTACCCCGTCAGGAGAATTTATCGGAACCTATAATAAACAGCACCCGGTCCCCTTTGGAGAATATCTCCCTTTTAGAAAGATATTGCATCCCTTTTTGAAAAATCTCGATCTTTTTGATTATGACTATAATGGAGATAATAATCCCTCGCTCTTATCTGTTAAAGGATTAAAAATAGGGGCCTTAATCTGTTTTGAGTCTACCTTTCCCCAGTTTGCAAGGCAAAGGGTTAGAGCGGGAGCTGATATTTTATTGACGGTAACAAATGATGCCTGGTTCAAAGATTCGTCAGCGCTTAATCGGCATTTAAATATGGGCATCATGCGGGCGGTTGAGAATAGAAGATATTTTATCCAGGCAGCTAATACTGGAATATCTGCAGTGATTGATCCTTACGGGAGAATTCTAGAAAAAACTGACATTAATAAAGCTGAAGTTCTAACTTTTCAGATACCGTAAACCCAAAACTACCCCGCAGGAGCAAGAATAGACTGTAAATGTTCGCCAGCTACTTCACAATTTTGTATTGTAATTAACTGTGGTCCTCCCATAGCACCTCTTTGCTTTGCTCTTAATTCAAAATCAACAAATAACTTTTCTCCTTCGGGAGATCTTCTTATATTTAAATGGTTAACTTCACCATGAACACTGGTTGCCCCATAGATATCAAATTGTGTTGCTCCGCCTGCACCTTCCTGAAAAGTAAGAGTAAAATCAAGATGGGGGTGCTTTATCACTCTGCTTCCAAAATCATTTCTTTGATCATTGCCATCTTCTCTGTTTGCACATATGCTAAATAAGGTTTCACACAAAGATGAAACAAATTCTGCAACAGCATAATCTAAAAGACGGTCGCCCACAATCTCCGGAGGGCTTTCATTAGATTTAAAAGTTTCAGACTCATAACTAATGCGGACATTATCTGCAAGCATAGTCGCTGCTTCCAGACTCAATAGTACATTCTCCATTTTTGAATTAGCAGTTACTGTTACAAGATATATTCCATTTGGCCCATGGCCTGGAGCTTTTACACAAAGAGAACCTTGCGTAAACCTTTCCAGTCTGGTAGCAGCATGCTGCTGCATAATTACATTAATTCTTCTCATCTCACCAAAACGATTCACAAAACGGTTCATTCCTCCGCTTGTCCCAAAAACAGCACCCAAAATAGAATTCAAACTTGGCCCAGCCATATACGAACCTCCTTTTAGATAGATTTAACAGATATTTATCGGATGCTTTTTAAGAAAATTTCAGCCTATTTCGACTAAGGCCGGGGAAAACCATAGGCATCTGCGGTCTCTTTATTGGCTCGTTCTAAGGCTTCATCATCAGACATACTATCTTTGTATAAATAAAACCGCTCCGCCACATTTAAAGTAATCATTATACTCTCACACGATCTGGCAAAAGGACCAGAAAAGATATCCTTATCCACCAGATGCTGCATCCTCTCAATTTCACCCTCTCTAAATAATTTGAAGGGCAAAGAATCCTGAATGTGATTAAGGATCCAAGGCATGCTATTTTCTTTCTTATCTCCATTAATATTTCCAAATCCCTCTGGAAGCGCATGTCCATGTATACAGTTACTAATATTTCCATTTGGGAGAATTCTCAAAACTGCCGGTCTTATAAATCCTTTACACCATCCATGATCAGGAGGATTGTTTGGACTAAGATCTCCAAAATAATATTTACCAGCCTCATCATTTCCATCCTGACAATCCATCTTATTGCGAATAGCATTTCCCAACTGCCACATCCAGCGACCAACTCGCAAAGAAGCTCCTCTTACCAGATGTCTAAACTCTTTGCTTTCTTGGTTTGAAAGTCCTACTTCATGCGCCATTATATATAACTTTGGGAAATAAAGTCTTTTGGCAGCAGAAACAATGTCCATAACACTAGAAAAGATATTTTTTCCACCAGAATATTCATCAGCTAGTTCTGGTTTATAAGAAGGCAAAGTAACATATAATTCAACATTACCAATGCCCTGTAGTCTTTTTATTACTTTTTCTGGTTCAGAGAATGTTCCATTACTCATTACAGTAACCGAATCTGGAACAAAATGTTGATTTAGCACACTCAATTGATCGTCTACCCACTTATCAGTAGTTCTGGCAGCTACTTTTTCTGCTTCCTCCCTGCTTTTCTTCATATGCCCCATTGCTATCCTTATTTCAGATTCCCATAACTCCACATATCTATCTGAAGCCTTTAGATCCTCAACAGTAGGACGCTCCTCTTCCGACATCTGCATTAAAGTTACTCGATTGGGTTCTCTCAAAAGCATATAGTCACTTACAAAATCAATTAACTCGAACAGATCATCCATTCTAAGAGATGCTTCTCCCCCGGTAAATGAGATGTTTGTTACTCCAGCCATTAAAAGGGGCTTTAATGCCTCCTTAATTTTATCAACCGGAAGACCAAACTCCCCTCGAGAAGAGCCATTCCTATAACATCCTTTGCAGTTCAAGTTACACAAACCGGTAAGCTCAACCACTACGCTTCCGACAAATCGTATTGGACTATTTTTTGCCGCTTCCTTCATTTCTGCTGCTATCTGATCCATCGGTTTGGTTGTTCTTTGTAGTTCAATTAGCCCCATATCTTCCCACTCGTTCAAGAACAAATCAGCATCTCCCTCAAAACTACGCACAGTTCCAGTCACTCCAGGGTATTGATTAAAGGTTTCCTCAAAAGAAGACATTGATTCATTACTTGGCCATAGCTTTTCTAGTTTTTCTCTTTTAGCTTCAGCAAATCTACCATAGACGCGGGGTAAAGATTGAAAATTATTTATAGCCCTATTTCCAAAATCCGTTAAACGAACTACTCTCATATATAGTTGTCGTCAAATTTGGTCGGAAATTTCAGCCTAAATACTGCCGACCCAGAACCACCGCAGCATAATCATCAATCGGCCGGGGAGGAAAAAGGAGGGATTTGGGGATAAAACGCTTCAATCCTCGTGGAGGATTATCAATCCAATATAATTTTCGAGCCATGAGCGTTGAGAATTTCTCTGCAACTACTCTTATTGGAAGAGAAAGCTTTAAAGCCTTAACCTCTTTAACTACAAATTCACTACCAGTACCAGATCCGATAATAATTTCAGAAAGAGAATAAGTATTCATCAACTGCCGGACACGCAGGCCAAGATCATCCGTCTTTACGATTTCTTTATACTGGACCTTTTTAGAATCCAAAACCGCAATACCGCATTTTTTTGATCCCGGATCAATTGATATTATCATCATAAAGAAAAACTCACATTGAGCGGACCGATCGAATAGATCGGGCGGTTGGCTACTATTCTAACCGAAACCTTCCCCCCCTTCTGCTTAATCTCCTTTACCGTACTAAAAATCTCAGCATAAGGGATACTTCCCATAGAGCCCGAAGCATCAGGGATTACCCCCTCTTTTTGGGCAAGCAAACGGGCCTGGGCCAGTAGAATCTGGAGCTCTTTCTCAATTTCAGGATCAGTTAGCCCCGACGAAACTTCCCCTCTCACAATTTCCCGTCCAGACGAAAAAACCAAACGGTTTGGCAGATTGACAAATTCAATCGGAACCACTTCGCCAAAAATCACATTGCGGGTAACCCTTGCCAGCAAAACCTGGTCCAGATCTTTTCCTGAAAGATCCTGTACCGCAGCTTCAAACTTTTCTTTTGAGATATATATTTGAGATGAATCCTCACTCTTAATGCCCAGATTAGAGAGGTACAAATCCAGCAAGCCGATGATTTGTTTTAATTTTTTGGAAGTAGCTTCTCTGCTTAATCCCTCAGGGATAAGGGTGGTCAAAACAACATCCTTGTTGCGAAAAAGCAGCGCCCCCTTGCGCCTGACTTCCACCTCTTTCTCAAGCTTATTCTTTACATTTTCTAAGGAAAAGATCTTTTGTCTGAGCTCCTCTAACCCAAAGAGAGCCAAACGGGCTTCGCGGGAGAGGACCATAAAAGTTGTAAAAGTGATTGCGGCAATAAGAATGCCAGAAATAATAGTAACAACAATCGCGGTAAAACGAGGCCGCATCCCAAAAACAGAAAGCCGGTGGCGGCCGATATATCGCCCTACTTTATCACCAATATACGAGACTACACCGGCAACAACAATAAGGACAATAAAAACCCGCAGACCAAGCATATTACGCCAAACCCGCTTGGCGGATAAAACGATAACTAATCAAAGCAGTAATAATATTAGGCAGCCAGGCAGCCAGCGGGGGGGAAATCAAACCCAGTTCTCCCAGCGCCATTGAGAAAAACATCAGGACATAATATGCAAAAATTACAATAATAGAAAGCCCCAATCCCACCGACGAACTGGCGCGGCGGGGAGATAGACCGAGCGGTGCCCCAAGAAGAACAAAGACCAAACTGGCAAAAGGAATAGCGATTTTCATATTAAGCTGAATCTGCAAACTGGTAACCTTCTCTCCCATTTTCTCTTTTAGTCCAATGTACCTGCGCAGACTGGCAATACTCATCTCTTCCGGCTTTCTTTCGTCGCGATAGAGGTCAGCCGGAGAGAATTTTATCGCAATCGACTGCTCATCAAAACGGACCAGGTGCTTATATTCTCCGTCAGATGAGAGCAGATAAATAATCCCGTCGAAAAAGCGCCAGGTTTTCTCTTTGTCCAGCCAAAGCGCTTCTTTGGCATTGATAATCTTAGAAAGAGTTCCGTTTGAAAACTCCTGGACAATAACCCCTTTCATTGCCTGATTCTCAAGCTTTTTGGCAAAGAATACCCGCTTTAGCACACCGTCCTGAAACTCCGGCACAAAAACATTCTCTTCTATCCGCGGGGCTTTTTCCAGAGCGGTTACAATCAGTAAATTCTTTGCGGCCTTATTTGATTCCGGAACAACAATTTCATAAAAAAGAAAATTTACAACCGAAATTAATAACCCAAAAATAATAACCGGGTACATCAGGCGGGAAAGACTGACCCCGCTGGCCCGAAAGGCGGTAATTTCTGAATCCTTGGATAAACGGGAAAATCCGAGCAGAGCGGCTAAAAGGGTCGCCATTGGAAAAATATAAACTACTACTGCAGGAAGCCGGAAAATAAAAATCTTTAAGGCAATCAAAATCGGCATCCCGGAAATAACCACTGCCCGCACCAACTCAAACATAACCATAGAGGCAGAGAGTATCAGGGAAAATGATAACAAGCCAAAGATAAAAGGATCAAAGAGCTCTTTGAAAATATAGCGGTCAACTAATTTCAGCATCAGAGAGTAAACTGATCCCCCAGATAAAACTTTCTGGCAACCTCGGAACTGGCAATCTCCTCACCCTTTCCGGCAATTAAAACCTTGCCCTTGTGAACTATATAGGCATGATCAGTTATCTTTAATGTTTCGCGGACATTATGGTCTGTGATCAGAATTCCAATCCCTTTTGTTTTCAGGTGTTTTATTATTTCCTGGATGTCGTTTACGGTTTTGGGATCAATCCCGGTAAAGGGCTCGTCTAATAATAAAAAAGAGGGGTTTGATGCCAGAGCCCGGGCAATTTCTACCCTGCGCTGCTCTCCTCCGGAAAGAGTATAGGCCTTTTGTTTCCGCAAATGGGTTACCCCAAATTCATCCAACAGACTAACCAGCTTCTTTTCATATTCGGATTTTTTTATCTCCGGCATAAGTTCCCAGAGAATTAATATGTTTTCTTCAACCGAAAGTTTTCTAAAGATCGAAGGCTCCTGGGGCAGATAACCGAGTCCCATTTTTGCCCGGCGGTGCATCGGGAAGTGGGTTATATCATTTTCTCCGACATAAACATGTCCGGCATCCGGCTTGACCAGCCCCACAATCATATAAAAGGTAGTTGTTTTACCGGCTCCGTTGGGACCTAGTAT
>JABMQY010000111.1 GCA_013202975.1 Candidatus Saganbacteria bacterium | reverse complement strand
GGATTTGATGTTCGCAAAGTCTCTATATAGTCGCCCAGCAAATTTTTTTCATCGGCATCGGCTTTTACATAGGCCTCGCTGGCCAACTTATACAATTCACCCTTGGTTAAAAGTTCGCTGCTGGTAAAATACTCTTCCGCCGCAAGCCTGATCTCAACTGCCCCTCGTCTTACAACTACGGTATTAACCATATCTAATCTTAAGGGGAGAGAAGCAGTTGATCCTTTTCCCTGGTCAATCATCATCATCAGTGACTGCATTGCATAGGAGCGAAGGGTCTCTTGTTCCGCCTGCGGAAGAAGAAAACCTCCCACAAAACTATTTCGTTTCTTTACCAAACTAGTCCATGAATTTAATTGCATACTCTCAATCAAGGACTCCTTGCTAGCCTCCTCCCCCTTCTGATAATCATTTACATGAAATGGCTTAACTAGTCCATTTTTTTCCGCAAAAGAGGTATTGCTTTGAAACAAAAGTCTGTTAAAACCAAAAGTTGCAAGAAGCTTCGAAAGACCAGCCCCCTTTAATTTAAGAGTCGTTTGCCCGTTTACAAGTGGTAATACTACTGTAACTGAACGATGATTCCCTGCTAACTGCGCAACATGTATTATTTGTTCTCTAGATCCTCTTCGATCCTCAATATCAGAAACAATTCTCCCCTGTTCAATGCCTGGAGAGAGACCGATCTCGTTTGGTCGAAACAGATTAAAGGCAGTATCCTCTTTCCGCTCCCTCATCTCTCTAACTAAAATCCGACATGTCTCAAGTAATTTGGGATGATCTGCCAGCAGTTTTTCTAGTGGAAGAGTAGTAGAATGTATAACATCAAGGGTATTTGCAACCATCCCGCGGGCTACCCGCAATGGGGGATTCAAATATACTTTTAGTACATCTTTGAGTGTCCCTTTTCGAACAAGATTTCTTATTAAAGGTTTTGCAATCGGAAATCCAAAAGAGCGCAGATAGCTTTCTATTTGATCAAGATTACCATTTAAACTATCGATCTTCTCTAAGACAGTTTCCATGCCTGGAAAGCTGTTTGATTCCAACGGTTTATTACTATCAAATGATACTATTTTAAATCTCATAAATATATATCGCCACTACTTGCAATAAATTTCACTAAAAAGTCACTTTTTGTGCCTTTTTATAATATTTTTTATAAACTGCCTCGATCTCAGAATCATTCCACCCTGAGTCACCAATAACTAGCATTGTTTTGGCGTCAGCCCAATAATCCCAAGTATTGTCAGATGTTCCTCGCATAGGATCTCCAAAAAGGAGTTCATCAACAAGAAGGGTTGTATAAGCTGCCATTCCTAAATCAGCCTGCTGAAAATCAGAGAGATAATCACGATGTTCATCCAATTGATTTTGTCCCTTATCAAATTGATTCCTCTTTCTTCTTACTGTATCAATACCCAAAAAAGGCATATAGGTATGAGAAGCAAAATCGTGTAACCCGGCCAAAATATCAACATCGCGCGGGGTAATAACATCTCCCCCTTGAGCCCCCGAAGTATATTCAAGATCAGCATTCATTCGATAACTATCACCCCCAAAATGCCCTCCGGCTCCGTGTAAGGCCCCCACTTCACGATAAAAAGAACGAATAAAGCTTTGGTAAATTCTAACTGCAGCTGCCCGATTCAATACAGAAACTTCTTTAAGATAAGCAAAGACATCCAGTGTCTGCTGATGTAATTCGGAGCTAAATTCATCAGCCGTATATTTTTCTTTTTTCCTATAAATAAATTTATGGTCGTCCGAAAGATCGGTTGGCAAAACAAGCTTCTCGCCATAATAATGGTAGATGTAGGCTAAAACTTTATCAATATCAGACTTGGTAGTCGGGATTGATTCTCGACGATCACTATTACGAGCATCTCTCCATTTTGGTCGAAATATTGCAGACCAGGCATGATCAACCCTTAATCCAGCTTTTATTGATTTTTGCAGAACAACCGGCTTTACATACTTCTTAATAATCGCCCCTATTTTTTGACATAATCGAGGAGAAGCTAATAATGTCTCTTTATATCCCTCAGCTACTAATATACTTATATACTTTTTAAGTTGCCTTATTTCTCGTTTACTTCCTCTATTATATGCCTCAGCAGCCAGCATCATCAATTCACCACGATCCGAGTAACTAGGATTTGTAAAATAATCTTCTATCGCAAGAGTTATCTCTTTTTCTCCCTTTCTTACAACTACTGTATCAACAAGATCAAGTCGAAGAGGGATATGGGCATTTGATCTTTTGCCGTCAACCTTCATCATCAAAGTATGCATTGCCATAGAGCGGACTATCTCTTGTTCTGCGTAGGGAAAGAGAAATCCCCCAACAAATCCGGTTGAATTTCGAACTACCCCATAGTATTTACAAAACTTAATGTCTCGATAAATTGACTCTAAATCATCGTATGACCAATAAGTAGAATCATTCATATAAAATGGGCTAAACAGATTGTTAGCCTCTGCAAAAGAACGACTTTTGGTTGATAAAACGCTCCTCCTTCCATGAAAAGCATTAACGGTTGAAAACCCCGCCCCTTTTAATCCAATCGTTGCTTGATCCAAAACAATTGCCAATGAGCGATGGTTCTCTTCTAATTGTGCAACATGAATATTAGGCCTTTCCTCTAACCTATAATCTTCAATCTCAGAAGTAATTCTTCCCTGTTCAATACTAGGAGATAACCCTATTTGGTTTTGTCCAAATAAATGTCGAAGATGTCCTAAGCCTTCGTCACCTAATTGAGCCGTCAAAGAGTGATAAGTCTCCTGTAATTCAGGGAAGTTTCTGAGCATATGCTCCATTGAAAGAGAGGTAGATTGCACAACATCAAGGCTATCGAATATTGCAGATAATTCAAATGATACTATTTTGTGTTTTATTGTCACACATATATATCGACACTATCTGCAAAAAATTTCAGTTTTTGAAGGACAAAAGAGGCATATTGCAAAACCCGCATTTGTGATCTTTTGTGTGATTCTGGCTGATAGAAAATCCAGCCCGCTCAATTAGCAGTTTTTTACATTTTGGACAATAAGTATTTTCTCCCGGATGACCGGACACATTTCCAATATAAACAAAATTCAAGCCAGCATCCATCCCGATTTTGCGTGCTTTTTCTAAGGTCTTAACCGGAGTTGGGGGTAAATCTTTAAATTCATGGTAAGGAATAAAACGGGTAACATGCCAGGGAGTATCAGCTCCTAAATGCTCTTTTATCCAATCTGCAATGCCTTTAAGCTGGAAATTATCGTCGTTAACTGTTGGAACAACATTTGTTATTACTTCAATATGCATATTCCATCTCTTTTTTGCATACTCTGTTGCTTCCAATACTTTTTCAAAATGCCCGGCCTTTGTTAATTTTTTAAATGCTTCAGGAGAAAAAGCCTTGATATCTACACAAAAGGCATCAAGATACGGTCCAATCGCATCCAAAGCCGGCTTATTTATATATCCGTTGGTAACAAAAACAGTGTAAAGCCCCTTTTCTTTTGCAAACTTGGCACAATCCAAAGTATATTCAAACCAAATCGACGGCTCGTTATAGGTCCAGGCAATCCCAGCTGCCTTTTTTTCTAAAGCAATTTCAATTAATTGATTTGGCGATATTTCCTCCCCCCTATCTCCTATATCCAATCCCCTAACACCTGAGATTTCCCAATTCTGGCAATGCCCGCATTTCATATTGCAGCCAAAAGTACCGACCGACATTACCATGCTTCCGGGGTAAAAATGGAATAATGGCTTTTTTTCGATCGGATCAAGAGCAAGTGAGGAAACTACGCCATAAATCAGAGTATAAAGTTTTCCGTCTTCATTCTTGCGCACTCCGCAGACCCCAATCTTCCCGTCCAAAACCACACATTCCCACGGGCATAGATGGCACTGGACTTTTTTGTCCTGAAGTTTTTCGTAAAATAGGGCTTCTTTATTCTGCATAGAAATATAATAGCACCATAAAATATGAATAAAAAGTGAAATTTTTCTTTCGCTTTAACGATATATATATAATGGGAAGAATATATTCAACAATATCGATTGGGACAAGACTTCATTCACAATCCTTTAGTGTGCGAACCAGAATTGTCGGAAAAGAAAGATGCCTAACAACAAAGTGGGCGTCATCTCTTCTCTCTTCAAATAAAAGAAACGGACAACTACTTGACCACGGCTTGATCAAGATGAGTGACCTTGAAACAAGAAAAACTATTTTAACTGCCTCCCCAGAAATTAGACTAATCGATTTTGGTCCGGTATACAGCCATAAACCATTAAAAGAAATTAAAGAGCAGACTATTAAAAGAATCGATCATTACGTTGACCCTGGTTATTCTACTAAAATAAAAAGAGAAATACTTAGTAGATACTATTTCGATCTAGATAAAATGTGCGCAGATAGGAAAGAACAGTCACTCGGGTTTAGAATAAAGCTCGAGGCGATAGAAACATTAGAAGACCTATCTAATGCCATTGCCGCTGATTCTCTCCCTATTTGCAAAACAACACAAGCTATTATTGAACTAATCAGTTGTAAAATCCCCGCCTTAAGACAAGCAGAAATCTTTCGCCTGCCAAAGGAAAGCCCCTGGGTAGAACATTTTTTTCACCTCGGAGAAGAAGTAATAGGATTTAATATCGGAATAAGGGATGCCTCCGGATGTGGAAAGTACTATATCTGTTTATTAGAAAATGACGAAGAAAATATTGGAGAAACAGCAAGATTCGAAGCTATCATGAATATACATCGTCTAGGTGATGTAGAAACAATAGTTCATGAAGCCATCCATATCGGACAAAGATTGAAAAAAACAGAAAAAAAAGAGCGATGCTTTAGAAAAATGCTGGTTGAAGGCTATACCTCAATACTAACAAAAAGGATCATTGATCACATTTATTTAACAGAACAACCAGAAATAGTTTTCTCCTATCCCAACGAAAGAAAAGTTGTCGCACTTATAATAGAAGAAATCGGCCAAGAAGCGGTCGAAACAGAAATTCTTAAACACGATAGTTTTACCCTTCTCCCTCAATTATTGGGAGACAAATTTGAAAAATTAGTAGAATTATTTGCAACTGAAAAAGATAAGCATCTTTGGGTTAAAAGAGCAAAAGAGATACTAATTACCAACAGTAGTCAAAATACCGCCTGACACTATAGAAAAATATATTTTACTCTCTCCCCCCGCATCCAACCCCCTGGCATAAGCCAGACTAAAGGTCATCGGGGCATAACCAAAACCATTGATTGTCTTTAAACTTATTTCCCCTCCAACAGCCTTGTTCCAGAACATCTCTTTGAAAGAGCCATAAGTCGCAGCGCCGGCCTCAAAAAAGAGCGATCCATAAATCCGGTCAAAGAACGAATACCCGTAAGATAGGGCATTTTCTAAATAAGAGATAGGAAAGAGATACTTTGCAGAGACAACCCCGCCCCTGGTCCCAACCAGAAAGGTTGAGGAATAACCTCTGAGAGAAAGATATCTCCAGGTAAAATTGCCCTGTACCATCTGATCACCGCTGCACAAAAAACCGGTTTCAGAAAAAGCCAAAACATGGTTCTTTTGCGGCATAGGAAAATACTGATTAGAAGAAGCAATATAATTTGTAAAAGCATAGTCGCTGCCAAATTGACCTGAATAAAACTTAGCTGTCAAAGAAAGATCAATCCCCTCTTCAGGAGAGATCGAAGCAGCATAACTGCGGGAACTTTGATATTTATAACCGACCCCGATACCGCGGATATTGCCAAGACTGGGCTGAGCAGTTATTGCGTTCAAAGATGTAATATTGGTAAGATTTATGGTTTCAAAACCGACGGCCAGGGACTGGGCATCGTAATCGGCAAAAACAACATATTGCGGAAATGAAAAATAGATCGATTGATTTAAATATCTCTCCCAATAAATAGCAGCACCGCTGTCCCAGGAATAGGCAATCGGATAATCAATCGCCTGCATAGAAATCTGAGGAAAAAACTGATTATTTATATATTGAATTTGATAAATCGGCCGGTCAGCGGTCCAGTCATAACTAATGTTTGCCTGATAGACATGCTGCTGCAGAGAGTCCATTCCCATGGTATAGATTGAAGTATGCTCGCCATTCTCATCAAAAACGGTTAAAGGCAGCCAGAGTTTTGGCAATAGTGCCGGAATTGGATTATATCCGGTCTTGCGGGTTCTAATCATCCTGGGGACAAACTCAGCTTCATCGTTCTGCATGCCAGACTCTTTAATCACTACCGGCTTCCAGGCTGAAGGCTCATTTGGAATAACAGCCAGATCATATCCGATAGAAGAGTAACTAACAAAGGCGATCTGCCTGCCATCAGGAGAAACTTCTGCCATCAGCGCCATTCCCAGCAGATTTGTAACCCTAAAAATCTTTCGGTCGGATACGCGATAAGCATATATATTTGATATTCCTGATTCATCAGAATCAAACAATACAAATTTTCCATCCGGAGAAACGCTCGGATTTCCACACAAGCCAAGAGAGACAAGTCTTGTTTCACTATTAGTATCTAAATTAACAACATAAATGGACTGACGGCCTTTTTCCCACTTTGCAACCGCAACTTTTGTTCCACCAGGGAAAAAAGAGGGAGAAAAATAAGAAATCCCCTGCGTACTGTCACCAATCGGGTAAATGGTTCTTGTTTGAATATCCATCAACCACAATGACCGGGTCCCCTGATCCAATTTTGTAAAAACGATTCTTCTGCCGTCCGGCGATAAAGAGGGATCAGCTGCCCGCAATCCACTGGTCAGACGTTCTACTCTTTTTGTTGAAAGATCCATCAAATACAAATCTTTATAATAATAAAAGTTCTTATACATTTGACCTTTTGAAAAGACCATTTTATTGCCGACAATCTTCATGTTGTCGTCATAAGCAGCATTATCCATAACAGAATTGCTTCTTTTACTGCCAAGGTCAACCCTTTCAATCTTTGGATAAGAACTAAAATCGCGGTGCGTATAATAAAGAGTACGGGAATCATCTGACCAGGTGGGCTGCAGATTACTAAAACCACTCCTGGTTAACTTATCAAAGCCGGTTACTCCGTCACGCGTTAGGACCTCTGCCTGATCATGGTATTTTACTTTTAGATGCGCAATCCATTCTTCCCATAATCCTTTGAGACTTTTGCCAAATATATGATGGTAACAGTTATCAATACCATCGTACAAAACATAGTCGCCATACTCCTGACTTAAGCGGAAGATTTTATCTTCCCCATATTTATCTGCTAAATATTCAATAAAATAGGCCCCATAGACATACCAGAGCTCACGTCCCGGCCATTTGATTGTTGATACCGCGGCCTGGTCGATTGTTTTCATATTATCTTCAAGAATGTCCATGCGAAGCTTAGCTTCAAAACGGGGATTAAAAATTCGTCCCCCCCTGCCATAATGGCTTTCCATATATACAGCCAATCCCTCAACAATAAAACCAGGATTGAGCGCATTAGGAAAGACAATCCTTCCGAATAAGAGCTGACTTAAAGAGGCTCCGGCATCAATAGTATCAAGATGCAGGATATGACTGTATTCATGGGTAAAGACATATCTTAACCAATCCCGATAATTGTAGGGGCTTAGGTTCGAACCGATACTGGTAACATATAATGTAATAGAAGGAAAAGGAATAACGCTGGCCATTCCATTGCCAAAATCGTAATTATCAACCAAAATCACATTTGTTTTCATCGACGGAACATGTTGGAATAAAGGAGACAAACGGCGATGGACCGCCTCGGTATCAGGGGCAAAATCTTCGGCAATTTTTTCCAGATACTTCGGATAATGGATTGAAAAATGGGCAGTCTCGATTGTTTTCCAGTCGTAGGACGGATCGAGCCAGGTAGCTGCTTCTGCAGAAAATCCAAACGCTAAAATCCAAAATCCCAATGACAAAATCCCAATAAATCTTTTAATCTTTAAACAATTAAATGATTTGGATTTTAACGATTTATTTGTCATTTGGATTTTGTCATTTGACATTAAACTGTATTCCTAGCTTTTCCTCAAATCCCATCTTTAAAACTTGCGCCATTTCATCAAACCCAACCTCCCTCCCCAATATTTCCCCAACTGATATCGCTTTCTTCCTATAAAAGTCTTTCTCGATCGGATTTTTCAGCACATCCAAAACATCCTCAAAATCATGTTTAACAAAAATAGAACCCTGCTGGAGAAGTGTTTTCATCCCTCTTTTTTGCGCAGAGCCGACAATTTTACGATCGCCAACTACAATCTCATACTCTGCCGGATATGAAAAGCAAAGATCCGGCCGCTCACTTTGGGATTTTGCCTTTCTAATCTCAGCACGAATTCCTAATTTAGAGAGAGCATACGCCACGGCTTCTGAAATTTTCATATAAGATTGGATCAGATTTGATCCAAAAGCATTAACATCCGTTATTATCGAATAGGTAACCTCACTTAGGTTATGAAAAACGATTCCGCCTCCGGTTGGACGTTTCACAATCTCCCAGCCCTTATCAAAAACCTTGTAAATCTCAACATGTTTTTCCATATCCTGAGAATAGCCGACAGAAATACAGGGGGGATTCCAGGCATAAATTCTTAAGGTAGATTGCCCGCTGCCAGCTTCATAATCCAAAAACAGCTGCTCATCCAGCTTCATGTTATTAAAGCCTGCGGTTGGAAGTGATTTAGTTAAACGCCAGGATGTCATATTACTTGAATTATAACGCAAATAAGGTGAAATTTCTTCCAGATTCGGGCGATATAAATATAATGAGAATAAATCAAAATACACCAAAAAGTCCAGGAATAGGAAATAAAGCGGTAGCCGGGGTTATCAATCCTCCGATAAACCGACCCAATAAAATTCAAATTGAGCAGATTAATTCCAGACTAACCCAGCTAAAACTTACCCTAGCCCCTCTTATATCACAAAAACAAACCATGGGTATTGAAAGAAGACAAATCTTCGAGTCTATTCAAAATTTGGAACTGCAGATTAATATAAGAAAACAACATTTTGACCAGACCGATGAAAGAGCTGATATTAAAGGTTTTCTTGAAGCCTTTGATGCCTTAAGATCATCCCAAAAAAATCATGAAGCTCTATTAGGAAGTTATAAGGCCAAAAAGGAGTCGATTCAGGGAATTAATAGAGAAATTCAATCGCATTATCCGGAAATCAAAGAAATAATGCAGGAAAAAGAGAGAGTGGTAAGTGGTCCAGCGATAAATGATGATACTTTTATCAGCAATTTTACCCCTGTCGAAATATTTAAACAGCATCAAGCTCTAGGAGATCTGGTTTTTAGCCTAAGGCTCTATCCTCAAGATAATATGGTCAGATGGATATTAATAAATGAAATAAATATAGTAAATATTGCGCACTGCGATCCCAATATTGAAATGGACCATCACATTGTCCCCCCACACCAAGTAGTGCCGATAGAAAGTTATGACACCAGAGAAGAAGACCTCTTTTTTCCCCCAAGCAGCTCTAACCAATCATTTAAGCTCGAAATGGCTACCGTAATCCAAACCCTACCACCAGAAATTGAACAAGACCCTGATGCAATTGCCCTAAGAGATAGGGTCCGGGAGAGCAGACAGCCCCTTCTTTTTACCAGGAACATGGGGCTTGAGGAATTTGAGAATATTGCAGTAGAAAACAGCATGCGATCCGGCCGGCGCGGAACCAATTATTTAAGATATGGATTAGGACATGAATATGGAAACATTGTTGCCGTTATGAAGAGAGGTTACCATGAGAAAGCAAGATCAAGAGGGATAAATATAAAAAATATTTTCCTGGATGAGGTTGACGGAGAGCGAGCCCCGGGACGAGAATTTAAGCAATTGGGAGATCGAGACACCTGGGATGGCGGAATGATCCATGTTGACGGAATAGTCGATCCGGATGATGAACATGCCTTTTTGTTACGACTAGCCAACAAAGTAAATTTTAACCGTTACCTGGGAGAACAGGAAAGTACCAACAGTTGGGTTCAAGACATTCCAGCACACGGAAAAACTATTATTATGGAACACCAGGAAGAATATATGGGATTATATCCACAGATTGAAGATCGAAACGATATAGACCTTGATGATATAGAGACCTTCCTTGTACCCGAACATCTATGGGAAGAGGCTTGTCAAATTGCACAAAACAATCCAAAGCTTACCAGTTTATTGCGAAAGGTTGAGGGGAGCGGAAGATCCGAAGAGGATTTCTTGCACAGCATAGACTCCCTCGTCAGAAGATCGCGTACATATGGCGGAGGTTTTAACCCGATGTTTGGATACCATTCCTTCTTCCTATTTGAACAGGAATATCTAAAGCTGGTTCTAGATGAAGATGCGTCACAATCGGCTTATTCCCTATTCCAAAAATACGGATACATCGGATCGCCCCGCAGCTGTTGGATAGACGGGAAGCCAGTGCAACAACCAACAGTCAGATATGGCAGAAACAGGGAAGACTGGAAAATCTTTGTTAACCCAAGAAAGGAGCACTTTTTCTCCATTTTTGAAAAAGTACTGGAGGTCCTCTCACAAAATTCAAATCTTGGAATCGAGTTTAAAATAGCCGCTAATCTCTCGCACGAATGGAGGAGAGGCAGAATTTTTGGTACTTCGTCAGACACACCAAAAATAATATTATATCTAAATGCAGACACCCTCCCCATCATAATGCATGCATTGGATGAACAAATGCCAAGAGATGCCGGTTTTGGCAATGTTCCAGGACCATCCTTTGCAAAGCAATATGGCAGCTCAGATCTTCTTTTCTATAAAATGGAATGTTTTGGACCAGGGGGAGATGTACGGGCAGAAATTGGCAAGCGGGTTGAGCGGGAAGCTTTGGCTGCAGGAATTACGGATTTTGACAAAATCAGAAGATTGCAGATAAAAGAAATAATAAAGGCCGGATTCATTGGTGAAAATTCCTACATGACTCCGAATACTTCCGACCCTCTTTTACAATAGTCGCTATTGAGGTAATATTAATAAAATGGAACGAGCAGTCTGCAGAATCAATCAGAGGCAAAATTACGCACTCCCCAACCTACATCTTAATAAACTTCGCCTCAGGCCCCATATGACAATAACAAATGCAGTAAATACATTAGCAAAAGAAAATGCCACAGAAGATGAGAGGGAAAAAATCAGATTTTTCCTAAAGATGCTCGCATTTAACACCCACACACTACAACTTGCGCCCCTAAAACAACTTAATTTGCAAGAAATTGAATCTCTTATCGCCCTAAGACCGGGAGAAAACATGTCCTCTCCTCTGATTGCTAGACTGGCACTTCCAGAAGAAGGACTGACTGACGATGTAACCCTCTGGACCGAGGAGCAGATTACAACCCTCAGACCAAGACAAATCAAGAAACTCACCGGAGGACAGGTAACACAATTAAGCTTAAGACAATTAAGTTTATTAGATAACGAGCAAGTTGAAGAATTATTGGATTCAAGAGAAAGTTTACTCTTATCTTTAGAACTTAGAATTAAGTTCTTCTTGGCAAAACTTCTGTTTGAAAAAGAATCAACCTCAACAGTTGTCTAAGAACGCAGTCGCGGCGCTCTGGCAGCCTTGATTTCATCTACCCTTTTCACCGGAGCGTTTTGCGGAGCATTTTTAACCAATTCAGGATTAGTTTCACATTCTTTTGCAATCGCAATCATGGCATCGCAAAAAGCATCTAAAGTTTCCTTTGATTCTGTTTCTGTCGGCTCTATCATCATAGCTTCTTCGACAATTAAAGGAAAATATATTGTCGGGGGGTGGAATCCATAGTCAATTAATCGTTTCGCAATATCTAAAGTTTTAATTCCATACTTTTCTTTCTGCCATTTTCCCGAAATTACAAACTCATGCTGACAGGTTCGGTCATACTTTAGATAATAATGTTCTTTTAATCGTTTCATCATGTAATTAGCATTCAAAACCGCATTCTCAGACACCTCTTTTAAACCTGCTGCCCCCAGTGAGCGAATATAGGTATAGGCCTTAATAATTACATTAATATTTCCATGAAAACTATGAACCCGGCCGATTGATTTTTTCGATTTTGTCCCCGGCAAAAAAGGAATCAATTTTTTACTAACTCCGACCGGACCGGCTCCCGGCCCTCCGCCGCCATGCGGAGTTGAAAATGTTTTATGAAGATTAAAATGAGCAAGGTCAAAGCCTAAATCGGCCGGGCGGCAGATTCCAAGCGTTGCATTTGCATTGGCTCCGTCATAATATAGCAAGCCGCCGGCTTTGTGAATAATATCTGCAGCTTTTAAAATGTGTTCATCAAACAATCCTAACGTGTTGGGATTTGTAAGCATAAGACCGGCAGTATCATCTCCCGCTACCCTTTGAAGTTCATCAATATCAATATTCCCATGCGCATCTGATTTAACAACTACAGTTTTATATCCAACCATCGAGACAGAAGCAGGATTCGTTCCGTGCGATGAATCCGGCACAATGATTTTGTTTCTTGTTTCTTGGTTATTATCTCTATGAAAAGCTTTGATCATTAAAAGCGCAGTCAATTCCCCATGCGCCCCAGCCGCAGGCTGTAGTGTAAAGGCATCATATCCAAAAATTGCACAAAGATATTGCTCAAAATTAGTTAGAAGTTCAAGAATACCCGAAACAGTCTCATCCTCCTGATAAGGATGAATATTTGTAAACCCGAACATTGCAGCAGTTTCCTCATTAACCTTAGGGTTGTATTTCATGGTGCAGGATCCGAGGGGATAAAAGCCGGTATCAACGGAAAAGTTTTTTTGTGATAAACGGGTAAAATGGCGGACCAGATCAACCTCAGCCATTTGAGACAAATCGAGCTCCTTGCGCCTGAGAGAAAAAGGGATTTGCTCTTTTTTCTGCTTCACAAAACTACAAAATCGCTTTCAATGTTTTTGGATCAAAAAGATGTATTTTTCTCATATCAAAAACCAATGGAAACATGCTGCCATGACTAACATCGGTCATAGAACCGACCCGCGCAACAATAGGTATATTATGAAATTTGGCATAAAGATATGTTTCTGATCCCATTAATTCTCTAAAATCAACCTTTGCCTCATAACTGACCTTTTCATCTTCCTTAAGCCAGCCGGCAGAAGGCGCATCCCAGATATTTTCAGGCCGCATTCCAAAAACAACCTCTTTACCAATATACTCTCTTACGTGCTCAACCAGATTCTTAAGTATTATTATTTTAAAACCATCCGCCACAAAGGAGACTTCTTCGCCCTGCTGCTTCAACTCTCCCTCGATAAAGTTCATTGGAGGAGAGCCGATAAAACCGGCTACAAAACGATTGATCGGCTTTCCATAAACAGAAAGCGGATTCTCAACCTGCTGCAATTCTCCGTTTAATATAACCGCTATACGGTGCCCCAGAGTCATGGCCTCTACCTGGTCATGTGTCACATAAATCATAGTTGTTTTTAAGCGATGGTGAAGCTTTTGAAGCTCTGCCCTCATCTGTACACGTAATTTTGCATCAAGGTTAGAAAGTGGCTCGTCCATTAAAAATACCTGAGGCTGCCGGACAATTGCCCGTCCTACCGCAACCCTCTGCTTCTGACCTCCGGAAAGCTGTTTTGGAAGACGCTCAAGCAGATCTTCAAGATCCAAAATATCAGCGGCCTGGGCTACCCTCTGATCAATTTCTTTTTTTGGAAGTCCGCGAAGACGCAATCCAAAAGCCATATTATCGTAAACCTTCATATGGGGATAAAGAGCATAAGACTGAAAAACCATTGCAATATTGCGGTCTTTGGGAGGAACATCATTTACCTGGCGGTCCCCAATAAAAATCTCACCTTCAGAAACCTCTTCTAATCCGGCAATCATGCGCAGGGTGGTGGTTTTCCCGCATCCGGAAGGTCCGACCATAACAAGAAATTCTTCATCCTTTATTTCCAGACTTATATTCTTGACCGCTTCAACATTATTTGGAAACCGTTTATAAACACCTTTTAATGTAACCTTTGCCACAATTCTTTCTCCTTTACAGAACTATATTTTTTCGTTCAGGCTTGCTAATTCAATTGCCGACAGAGCAGCGTTAAAACCCTTATTTCCGCCTTTTGCTCCGGCACGTTCGATTGCCTGCTCCAGACTGTCGGTTGTTAATACACCAAATACAACCGGAACCTTACTGTTCAAACCAACCTGGGCAACTCCCTTGGATACTTCCGCTGCAATGTAATCAAAGTGAGGCGTCCCACCCCGAATAACCGCCCCCAGACAAATAACTGTATCAATCTTGCTTGATGAAGCTATTTTTTTGGCTATCTGTGGTATTTCATATGCCCCCGGCACCCAGACAACCGTAATATCCTTATCAGATGCACCATGCCGTTTCAAGCAGTCAATCGCACCGCTAAGCAGCGCATGAGATACAATCTCATTAAAGCGGCTTATTACAATAGAAAATTTAAATTTTTCTGCATTTAGGTTTCCTTCGATTATCGTTACCATAACTATCCTCCCCTTTTAATTTTTAAAATATGTCCTAATTTTTTAGATTTTGTTTCCAGGTATTTTAAATTAAATTTATTTGGTTCTGTCTCAATAGACAACCGCTCAACAACCCTTAACCCATAACCATCCAGTCCAATTATTTTGCGGGGGTTGTTTGTCAGCAGGCGAATGGTGGAAAGCCCCAGATCAGACAAAATCTGGGCCCCGATCCCATAGTCACGCAAATCATCCTCAAATCCCAATTTATGGTTCGCCTCAACCGTATCAAAACCTTTATCCTGCAGAGAATAGGCTTTTAGCTTATTTGCAAGTCCGATCCCGCGTCCCTCCTGTCTCATATAAAGCAGAACGCCCTGTCCGGCAAAATTGATCTTTTCTAATGCCACCCCAAGCTGTTCCCCGCAATCGCAGCGGCAGGAAGAAAAAGTATCACCGGTCAGACATTCCGAATGGACCCTCACCAGCACATTTTCTTTTTTAAAAACTGATCCCTTTACCAGGGCAATATGATTGTCTCCGGTCAGCTGATCTTCATAAACAACCGCTTTAAAATCGCCGTATTTGGTCGGCAGCCTGGCCTCAGATACTTTTTTTATAAGCTTCTCACGTTTTACCCTATATTTAATCAGATCAGCAATGGAGATTATTTTTAAATTGTGTTTTTGGGCAAACACTAATAAATCCGGAAGACGGGCCATACTGCCGTCTTTTTTAATTATTTCACAAATAATCCCGGCAGGATAAAGCCCGGCTAAACGCGCCAGGTCGCAAGCTGCTTCGGTATGTCCGGCTCTTTTTAACGTCCCGCCCTCTTTTGAAACTAAAGGAAAAAGATGACCCGGACGATTTAAATCGGCGGCTTTTGATTTAGGATTTATGAGAACCTCAATCGTTTTGGAGCGGTCTGCGGCAGAAATCCCGGTTGTTATCCCGGAGCTTGCATCAACCGATTCCGTAAAAGCCGTTCTCATAACCTCACTGTTTTGAGAAACCATGGGCGCCAGATTGAGCTGCCCGGCCCGCTTCATTGTTATTGGAACACAAACCAGTCCTTTACCATGGGTAATCATGAAATTAATGCTGTCCGGTGTAACTTTAGACGCGGCCATGACTAAGTCGCCCTCATTTTCGCGCTTTTTATCATCAACTACAATTACAAGACGACCGCTTTGCAGCTCACTGATGGCACTTTCAATTGTATTTAATTTCATAAGAAAAGCTGAAGCTAATTCTCAACAATACCGATTGGAATAAATCCCACTTTCGACATCATTTCTTCAGTAACTCCTTGCGATTTATCACGCAGCAAAATATTTTCTATATATTTTCCCATCATATCAAGTTCAAGATTCAGTTCTCCTCCAATGGTTTTACTTCCCAGGGTTGTATTTTTTAGAGTGTGGGGAACAATTGAGATTCTCATTCTATTATTTTCAACATTGGCGACAGTCAGGCTGACACCATCAACCGCAATCGAACCTTTTGTTATTATGTATCGGCCAAATTCCCGAGGGAATTCTATCTCATATTCAAAATGGGATCCTTTATCATTTCTTCCCTTCAAAATCCCGGTCCCATCAACATGGCCGCTTACAAAGTGCCCGCCGATCCGGTCAACCACAGATAAAGCCCGCTCCAGATTAACCCTGTTTCCGATCACAAGATCAGAGAGATTGGATAAAACAAGACTTTCAGTTACAGCCTCAACCGAAAAATTATTTCTCCCTTTTTGAACTGCGGTAAGACAAATCCCGTTAACACTAACACTATCCCCTATCTTAAGATCGCTCAATACCCTTTTGGCATGGATAGTAAAGATCCGGCTTTGCCCCTTATTAACAACAGAGGAAATAACTCCAATCTCTTCAATTATTCCAGTAAACATATATCAATTATACTAATAAATAGAGGAAATTTCAATGTATTTAAAACTGAACAACGTTATCATCAAGATGAAAAACCGCTATTAGAAGCAGCAAATAATTACGAATAATTCTTGTAATCAAAAACTTTTCCCTGACCTGTTCTTTTGCATACTTTCCCAGCCGCTCGGCTATCTGTGGATTATTAAGAAGATACCGGATTTGATAGGCCGCTCCCTCAATTGAATGAACTAAAACACCTGTAAAATTGTGGATGATCTGAAGAGTAATCCCTCCAACCGCACTGGCAATAACCGGTTTCCCCTTCCACATTGCTTCAGTAACAGTCAGTCCAAAACCCTCGCGCAAAGATTTTTGAATTACAATGGTCGAAGCCCGCTGCAGGGCATTTATCTCAAAATCAGAAAAAGGAGGCAGGGACAAGATATGTATATTAGGATCATTGCCGGCAGCTGTCTTAACCTCTGCTAAAACCTTGGCCCCTTCAGGATCATCCGTGGCACTCCCGCCGGCTAATATCAACCTGCAATCTATATGTTTTTTTACAAGCTTATAAGCCTGAATCACACCTATTGGATCTTTTAAATAATCAAAGCGGGAAATCTGCGTAACAATAGGTTTATCTCTTGGAATATCATATTTCCTCATTACCTTATCAATTTCAGACTTGCTTAAGTCGCGATTTTTTTCAGTTAAAGGATCAATTGACGGAGTAATAAAAAACTGGGGCATGGGGAGTTCTTTTGCAAACCATGGGGCAGAAAAGATTGAAGCATCAAATTGTGATACATATTGCTTTAAAAACTGCCAGACCTCGTTCTGGGGATGAGATAAATCAATGTGACAGCGCCAAACCCACTTAGCCTTACTATTTTTTTTGGCCTCAATTAATGCCGCCGGCTGAGGATCATGGATAACAACCACATCCTCGGAAAAATCCATATTCTTTAAATTCTCAGCATTGGTATTCTTATAAATCTCAAAAATCTTTTCATTTACTTCAATGCGATTTCCATGTAATGCGTTATGAAATCCTTTCGTAACACTAAAAAAGTCGCTGTCACCTTTGATTACTTCCCATTTTGTTTTAACCCCCAATTCATTCAAAAGCGGGACAGAACGGTTCAATATTTCAGCTACACCGCCTCCCACCAAAGTAGAATTTACCATTTTTAAGCTGAGGCCGGATACTTTCTCGGCCAAGAGCTGGATCTCATCAACATTCTGGGATCGTATTATTTTTGCGTAATCAGCTAATTTAATCGTAGCCATTTTTTTATTATCCTCACAAAAGGCGGTCTTATCTTTTCTTCGATTAATTCAATTATTCTGTTTCTTAATCCGTCAAGAGTATATAAGTAGGGATTAAGCTTCTCAATCTTGAGGGCCAAATCTTCTTCCTTCAGCTCCCTCCTCATCCATTCAGAAAAATCATTGCTCTTATGCCCCAGGCGCAAACGGGCTTCAAAGAAATGAAAGTACAAAGACCTCATCCCGACTCGCTTAAGTGCATCACAAAACTCATCTAAATTTCTAACTTCATACTTTGTAGGCATGATAAAACTCATATTGCGGCAAAAATAAAATTCTTTGCCGGGTGGAGCGCGGCGAATTTCTACTGCACAGGTCAAAAAACCTTCAACCAATTTAATAATGGTCTCCTTCAGGCTTATAAGGCTGGAATAATCATCAATCTCTATGTTTGCAATCTTTTCGGCCAGGGTGCTTTCTCCCAGCACCTCTCCGATCCAATAGGCAAAGTCATTGGTATATTTACCGGGAGCAAAATGGTACTCACGGAAAGCATTATGGACATGGTAGAAAATGACTCCGTCAGGCATAGTTTTTAGCTTTTCTATAAACTCTTTAAGGTGGCGGGCTCTTTGTCCGGTCAATATCACCAGCACTGACGAGGTCGAAAACCTGAAAGGTTTTTGTGCTTTCCGGTGATCAACTAATTTAAAAGAGTTATCTTTTGAATCTACCATGGGGATAATTTAATCATAATATGATATAAGATTCAAGCCTGTTTTTTTTGCGCCATAAACCTTTCTATGCTTTCTGCGGACAGGCCGTTCAAAAACTGGTACACGTCATCAACTTTGGAAAGAAAATAATCCGCACTGGTCTTTTTTGAATCTCCGACAAAAATAGTAAGTCCCGATCGCCCTATGGCTTTAAAGGCATCCTCATCGGTTGTATCGTCACCAATATAGACCGGAAAATATTTCCCAACCCCTCCCGCTTTCTTTAACAGCATCAAAACCGCCTCCCCCTTATTCCACTCAACCTGAGGCCTTATTTCTAGCACTTTTTTGCCGTAGGTAACCATCAATTTTTTTCTTGCAACATAGGGCCGGACAATTTCATTAAAACAGGCAAAAAGACGGTCAAGGTCGGAGGTCATTTCTTTGCCATGCATTATAGTCGGCACTAACCGGTAGTGGATGCTGGCCGTATAAATTTTATCCTCATAAATAATACCCTTTACTTTTTTTAGCTTTTGTTTTATGTCTCTTATGATTTTTGCAATACTCTCTTTTGCAGAACGGGCTTTAGGATGGACCCATTTGTCTATCTGAAAGCCATGATTTCCAACATAATGAATCCCGGAAAGGCCGACAAAGGACTTGACATTTTTTATGCCGCGGCCGGAAACAATTGCCATTTGAACATTCTTATCTTTAGCAACCCTTTTTAATATCTTTTTGCGGGCTGCGGATAGTTTTGCAAGCTGGGGCTTTTTAACTATCGGAGTTAAGGTTCCGTCGTAATCAAGAAATACAAATATTTTTTTTTGCATCAGCTAATCTTCAAAAGCGCCTGGATCACATTTGCTGCCCAGGTGTAAATGTTATTTTCGGCGACGATCTCTTTCATCCGCTTCATACGCTCAATCTTCTCTTCTTTGGGCATCTCTAATGCCTGTTTAATTGTATCTGCAAATCCATTTGGTTCATAAGGATTGATAAACAGGGCATCGGGAAGCTCCCGTGCAGCTCCGGTAAATTGAGAGAGGATCAGGGACTTGTCATCATCCACTGCAGCAATAAATTCTTTTGCCACCAGATTCATTCCGTCATGCAGGGAAGAAACAATGCAAAGATCCGCCAGCTTGTATAAAGCTATCAATTCTTTTGGGGTTAAATGTCTTCTGATTAAAATAATCGGCACCCAGTGCTCAGAAGAATATTTCCAGTTAATCTTTTCAACGATGCTGTTCATTTCATCATTAATTTGTTTGTAACTGCTTATATGTATTCTGCTCAATGCCCCGACCTGGACATAAGAGAATTGCCCGTGATATTGCGGGTTTTTTTCCAGGAAACGGTCTATTGCATCAAACTTTTCAACTAAACCCTTGGTATAATCAATCCGGTCAACCCCCACCCCCAAATACTTAAAATTAAGATCAAGATCGTGCTTTAACTTGGCAGAAAGATCTTTGCACTCTTGAGTTTTTGAATAGGTTTTAATATTTTCATAATCAATTGAAATTGGATACGGCCGGATGCGGGTCTCCATTCCGCCAAACACAACAGAAGAAGTAACCTTATCCACCTTTGCTTCCAGTGTTTGATTAACTGTCTCTAAAAAGTTATCAACATGATAACGGATATGAAAACCAAGAAGATCTACCCCTAAAAGACCCTCTAGTATTTCTTTTTTCCATGGACAGATGCGGAAGGCCTCCGGATTTGGCCAGGGTATGTGCCAGAATAATGCCACTTTTGCAGAAGGCTTGGCCTCTTTTATCATCTTTGGAACCAGACACAAATGATAATCCTGCAAAAAAACAAAAGCCTCGCTGTCGCCAATCTCATCTAATATAGTATCGGCGAATCTTCTGTTAATTGTCTTATAATAATTCCAATCCTCTTCATTAAATTTTGGCTTTTCATAAACAGTATGACAGAGCGGCCAGAGGGTTTCGTTTGAAAAACCGTAATAATAGCCGTTCTCTTCACGCTTATCCATCCACAACCGGCGCAGGGTATAAGTCGGATTATCGGGAGGAACCGCCACCCGATCCTTTTTATCAACAACTTTTTTATCCGCGTCACCGCTGCCATGCGCTACCCATACACCATTACAGGCCTGAAGCACCGGATCAAGAGAGGTGGTTACTCCGGAGGCAGGCTTAATACACTCAATTCCATCAACTCCATAGCGGTGAATGTAGGGCTCACGATTGGCGGCAACAATGAATTTATTATTCTTTAACTTATCTTCTATAAACTGCTTTAGGCTTTCTTTTGTCCACATTTTAAATATGCTCCTAAGACCCCGTTAATAAACTTAACAGACTCAACGCCGGAATATTTTTGGGCTAGATTTATAGCCTCGTTAATAACAACACTACTGGGAGTTTCATTAATACCCAACTCATAAAAAGAGAGCCTCAAAATGCTCCGGTCAACTCCGCTTATACGATCAAGAGTCCAGTCTTTTAAATATTTTTTAATTTGTGTATCAAGATCCGATCTGTTTTTATAAGTTTCGACAGCCAATGAACCTGCAAACTCTTTTGTATCTCCCAAAAACTTGTCACTCTCCAACACATCCTTCAAAGCCTTTTCTATTTCTTCTCCGGCATGATCAGCCTGAAACAGAGCCTGCATGGCTAATCTGCGGGAAGTAGTACGTTTTCCCATTAAACCTTCACTACCGAAAAATGCTTCTCAATAAAATCGGTTGTAACATTTCCGGAACAAAAAGCATCGTTTAATAGAACCTTTTGGTGAAAAGGAATAGTCGTATAAATTCCATCAACGACAAATTCATCCAGAGCCCGCTTCATGCGCGCTATCGCCTCGGATCGGTCAGATCCCCACACAATCACCTTGGCAATTAATGAGTCATAATTTGGAAGCACGGTATAACCGGTATAAGCATGGCTGTCTACCCTGACCCCCGGCCCGCCCGGAGGAAGAAAAACCGAAATATCCCCGGGGGAAGGCATAAATTTCTTGTCAGGATTCTCGGCATTTATTCTGCATTCAATAGAATGTCCCACAAAATGAACATCTCCCTGCTTAATCTGCAAACGCGATCCGGCAGCAATCTTTATCTGTTCTTTGACAATATCTATATTTGTTATCATCTCAGTCACCGGATGTTCAACCTGGACCCGGGTATTCATTTCCATAAAATAGAAACGGCCCTTCTCATCAAAAATAAATTCAACTGTGCCGGCACTGCAATAATTAACTGCCCTGGCAGCCTTAAGAGCCGCCTTGCCCAATTGATCTCTCAATCTGCGATTAACAGCAGGAGAAGGGGCTTCTTCTATTAATTTTTGGTGTCTCCTCTGGATTGAACAATCCCGCTCCCCCAGATGGATTATATTGCCATGTTCATCTGCAAGAAGCTGAACCTCAATGTGCCGGGGGTTCACAATAAATTTTTCAATATAAACTTCTGAATTCCCAAAAGAAGCCTCGGCTTCAACCTGGGCACTTTTGATAAATTTAGAAAGCTCATCCTCACTCTTGACAACCCGCATACCCTTTCCCCCGCCGCCGGCACTGGCCTTTATCATAACTGGATAACCGATTTTATCGGCAATTTTTTTAGCCTCGGCTTCATCTTTAATTATTCCGTCAGAACCGGGAACAACCGGGACACCTGCAGCCCTTACTGTTTTTTTAGCAACCG
>JABMQY010000110.1 GCA_013202975.1 Candidatus Saganbacteria bacterium | reverse complement strand
GAGCAGTTAATAATAGAAAAAGGCAAAGGCTCATACCTTTATGACACTAAGGGAAACAAATATTTGGATGGCGTTTCATCCCTTTGGGTAACTGTGCATGGACACCAGAAAAAAGAGATTGATCAGGCTATCAAGAAACAACTAAAAAAGATAGCTCACTCTACCCTTTTGGGTCTTGGAAATGTCCCCTCAATAAAGCTCGCTGAACAACTTGTAAAGATTACCCCAAAAAGATTGAATAAAGTTTTTTATTCGGATAATGGATCTACAGCTGTAGAAATCGCCCTAAAAATAGCGTATCAATACTGGAAACAAGCAAGACCCAAGACCACCAGACCGCAAGACCGCAAGACCAAATTCCTCACCCTAAAAAACGCTTATCACGGAGACACAATCGGATCAGTATCTGTTGGCGGGATTGATTTATTCCACAAAATATATGGTCCTTTAATCCATAAAGCTATTCAAGTACGTCCTGATCCAAAAGAAGTCGAAAAAACCCTAAAAAAACGCCACAAAGAGATCGCCGCAATGATTATTGAGCCGCTGGTTCAAGGCGCCGCTGGAATGCTGCTTCAGCCCAAAGGCTTTTTGAAAGCAGTCCGAAAACTCTGTACTAAATATAATGTTCTATTAATATGTGATGAAGTTGCAACTGGTTTCGGACGAACAGGGAGGATGTTTGCTTGTGAGCATGAAAATATAAGTCCCGACATCCTGTGTCTAGCCAAAGGCTTAACCGGCGGTTATCTTCCAGTTGCCGCAACACTAACTACGGATAAAATATACAAAGCTTTTCTTGGAAAACATGAAGAGATGAAAACCTTTTTTCATGGCCATACTTATACTGGAAACCCCTTAGGCTGCGCCGCGGCCTTGGCCAATCTTGAAATATTTAGAAAAGAAAAGACTATCAAGAAACTTCAACCCAAGATTAAACTTTTAAAAAAAGGGCTGAAAAGATTTAAAGATATACCAATTGTAAAAGAAGTACGACAATTAGGAATGATGGTTGGGATTGAGTTACAAGGATTTTCTTACAAAGATAGAATTGGACATAAAGTTATTCTAGAGGCACGAAAACGGGGTTTAATCATTCGGCCGTTGGGAGATGTGATTGTATTGATGCCGCCGCTGTCGGTTTCGATGTCTGAGTTGGCTAAGATCTTGAAGATAACTTACGATTCTATAAGGGAACTATGCTAGTTTCTTTCTTCGCTTTGATGGCTTTAAAAAATTATCCGCCGAAACAATCGGCCTGCCAATCTTTTTCTCCAGTTGTTTTCTGGCATTGCCGGAAATATCCCCGCCAGCTTTTGCGTCCTGCTTAAGTTTGACAACTCCCTTAGAATCTTCAGTGCGATGGATTTCGGTTGTAGCACGTTCGCTCAACATGCTAAAAATAAGTTCAAAATCATCCATATGGTCGCGCAGGTTTTCCCTTTTTAAGCCCTTTATCTTCTTATAATCACTTGGCGTAACGCCGAAGGCTGCTTTGGAAATTTCCGCTGTCAAGATTTCATAATCCTTCTGCTCTTTAGCACCTCGTTTTTGCCATTCATCTGTCAGTTCTTCCCGGATAGCAATGCCGCGCATCCTTTTTTCAATCCAGTCATCGGGATATCCCTTGGCCTTATATAACGCTCTGGTCCTTTTGGTTGCTAATTCCGGATCTTCAATCTCCTGAATCCGTTCATATCCAACTTTTGCCAACCAGCGCTTGAACGGTTCCGCTTTGGGGGATGGGATTGACTGGATGATGCGGAAGATTCCTTCTGTATTAGCACAATCCGTTTCACGCATTTTTCCATCCGGCGCCCTTAATTTCAACTGTCGACAAAATGTCGACAGTTCAGCCCCTTCTTCATTTTTAACCCTAACTTTCATCTTATACCAGTAATCCCGAGCATTAACACTATCCGTAAGGGCTTCAACCACATCAACCACAGAAAACCACCATTCATTATTATGAATAGTTTTCCTGATCTCTTTTTTTCTAAAAATTGCAATGTGAGTGTTTTTGTTTTTTGGATTAGGCATATATCTAATTATACCCTATTTCATGTTCGAGGACTTAACCTTGAAACTTCATTTCTGATCCTTCTTTATAATCTCAAAAGCCTGTGCTAATTCTTTTGCCCTATCTTCTGCAGTTTGACTATCAGGATGCAGGTCTGGATGACATTTGCGCATTTCTCTCTTAAATGCCCCACTTACTTCTGATGGATTCGAAGTCGGCGGAATACCCAATAAATCAAAAGCCAACTCAAGCTCTTTAGGCGGAACCCTTTCTTCTCCAAAATTAAAAGCTCCACTATCCAACAATAGACGACCTAATGTTCTAATTACCCCCCGATCAAGAACTCTTTTATAGTTTTTCCCTTTTAATCTTATTTCTATCTCCTCTAATATAGCCATATGAGTTGCAAAATGACCCAAAAGGTATTGTGGGGTCTCCCCCGCCTCTTCCTCTTTAATTAATTTTCTTTTGACAAATTCAAGGAACTCCCGAGCTGCTTCAACTTGTTCAAATTCACTCTCAAGGTTCTCTCTCATCTGTTTAAAATGAAGCCCTTCATCCTCAACATGAAACTTTATCTCTCTCAAAATCCTACAGGTCTTTTTATGACTAGCAAAAAAAACGTATCTTAAGCAAGTATCAAGGTCCTTTCCCACCTTACCATTAATGGAGTGCAGCTCAACCACATCGTCTCGAACTTTCTCAACAAAAAAGAAGCCGCTACATTTTTCTGAAATATTTAGAAGAGAATTCTCAAGCAATGAAAGTTCTTTGCAAAAAGCCTGGTTACTAGCGACAGCCGCTTCTCGTATTGTATTCAATCCTTGACGCTTACGCTGTTGGCGCTGTTGACGAAACTGAACAAATCTCTGTCGGAGTTGGGGATATAAACTTACTGTTATTACCATTTACGTTGCCAGATACCCGGGCTCACTCTTCAATCGCCATTCGCCGAAAAGTCTCTGCCATCTCATCCAAAGTAACCAGCAACCTTGTACTTTCAGCAACTTCTATTTCCGATTCACTATCAGGAACACTGAAAAATTCCACAGGAGCACCTGAGAGTTCCCTTCCCAACCAATTACCACAAAAATTATGGTGCTTCATTCTTAAGCCAAGTTCCTGCTCAATCACACTATGAAAAAGCTGCTCAGGAATCGTACCATCAACAATAAACCTCAAAAGATCGGCAGCAGCTACAAACAACCTGTTTGGATCATCAAAATTGATTTTGTTCAAGTTTCTGGTCTCACCATGTCCTCTCCAAATTGCTGCATTAACTGAGAGCTCATCACTTTTCACCAAAACCTCTCCCCAAAATGGAGTAGTCGCATCATCTTGCCTTGGACCGGCACTTTCTGCTACTGCAAAAGCTAAACGAAGCGAACTTGGCTTTTGCTCCGGATGCAAATAAATTGCCATTTCAATGTGCGGAGGATAATTAACAATGTTCTCCGGGGACTGGCCGTTTGCCTGCAATCCCCTAATATGATTCGAAACCCCAATACATCGTCTTGCATACCGTACCATAGGAAAAGCTGCTTTCAACTGTGCTACATTTATATTTAAATTCATATTGATTCCTCCTGGCCTTTTCTTCGGAATAGAAATTAATAAATTTCAGGCTATTTTTCATTGCGACCAGAAAGAGAAGCACGCAATTCCTGTAGCCTTGAAATAGTAGAAAAGAGGAATCGGGTAAATCTGCTCCTGCTAACAAAAATAGCATGCTCCGGGCACATCTCGGCACAACAAAAACAGCGGATGCATTTGTTATAGTCGAATTTGGGATATTTGGAAGGATAAGAGATTGCCTGCGACTTACAAACCTTACCGCAAATCTTGCAACTGGTGCATTTCTTCTTTTTGACGACCGGTTTTTCCAGTAAAAAAGATCGCACTATTTTCCGCACAAAAGAGGGCCCGGGAACAACAATCTCAGGCAATAATTTAACAAGTTTAAAGTCTGTGTCCGCTACCGCATCATATAGGGCCTGATCAACCACTTCCGCGTCCGCCGACACCGCGATCAGTCCGATAAATTTTGGATCCCCGGCATGAGGACCATTCTCCCCCTCCATCCCTACCACCGCATCCACAATATTTAAAGCCGGCTTAACTACCTCCAAAAGATCCAGAAGCATTATATTAAATTCTTTGCGTGTTGGAACCTTTACATGATATTCGCTCTTTAAAAGTCCCGGCACGCAGCCAAACATATTTTTTACTGCACAAGTGATTCCGGTTAGCCCGTGGGTCTTAAATTTGGGAAGATTTATTATCACATCCGCATCCAACACCGCCTTTGCAATCTGAAAGGACTTAAAGCGCTTCCCGTTTGGATTTTTAACTTCGGCCGATTCGTTAAAATAGACAAATGGAACTCTCTCTTCACTGCAAACCTTAAGGTAACCGCAGACTTCAGCAGACTTTTTGGCATTATCAAACCCGGGGCTGTCGCCCACAAAGGGCGTTCCTCCGACCTCTTTTACCAGTTTTATAACCGCCCGCAAAAACTCGGGATGGGTTGTTACCGCCTTATCCGGATGATGGGCGCCAAGCATGTTTACTTTTAGCAGAACTTTTTGGCCAGGCTTAACAAAAGAAGGTAATCCGCCAATTAGATCCAAGGATTTTTTTATTGATGAAAGCAGCTCTGATTCTTGATAAGTTGAACATTTACTAAGAGATACTTTTTGCATAATAAAATTGTAACATTATATTACTTGCAAAAAAGCCTGAAATTTCCTCAAAGAAGCAACGATATAAATACAATGAGATCCTATCCTATAAAAACGACAAACTACACTTTTACAAGAGGCGTTACAAGCGCTATGCAGCAGCTGCGCGCAAAAGATCCGCAGGCAGAAGTGCATGATCTTCTGGCAAAATTATCAATGAAACGGGACAACTTAATTAGAGGAATTGCAGAAGAGGTAATTTTTAATTTAGAAAATATTGCAGTGCCGCTGGTTGGAGAAGCAATTGATACAGCCGCCGGACATCCTCTTCTTAACGAGAGAACTGCACCCTTTGCCCAGTTTTTCAACCTTGCCCCTCCACGAGACTACAATTTAGCCGAGGAGACTATTTTTACGGCACTTTCATTTCATTACCTTAGCAATCAGCTTCATTCCTGGCGGACCGGAAACCTCGCTTTTGGCCTGGGAGCAATAATGGGCTTAACATTATCCGAACTGAGCATGCTGCAGTTTGCAGGCTGGCATCATGACATTGGCAAATTAGCAGTTCCAAAACCATTCCTTGAAAAACCGGGCAAATTAGATCGGGATGAATACGAAATCATGAAAATGCACCAAATTATCGGCTATTTCATTCTAAGAAATATTACCCGCCTGAGAGAGAGCGCAGAGGTAATGAAATATAACCATCTACACCAGGGTTATCCGGATCAATTTCTTCCTCCGAAAGCACCCCTTAACATATTAAATCACATCATGATCGCGGCAGACGGCCTTGACGCAACACTAAGTTATAGAGATTATCGCGGACGGACCAGGATATCTATTGAGGATGTTTTAAATGAGCTGAGAAGACATACTAATCCATCCATTCCCGAAGAGGTTTTAAATGCCGCAGTTGAGTATCTGGAACCTGCGTCAAGAAGACGCCCCATCAGCGACTTTCACCATAAGATAAAGAATGGGAACAATGGTCAACCATAAACCTAAGCGCGCAGCGCATGGTTTATGGTTGACAACCCAGCAAACCCCATGTTACAATTAGCACTCAAGGGGTGAGAGTGCTAAAATGACACCAGAATTAAACAAAAGAAAGAACCGAATATTAAAAGCTATCATTGACGACTACATTGATTCTGCTATTCCGGTAGGATCGCGTACCATATATAAGGAATATATCCATGACTTCTCCCCTGCCACCATCCGCAACGAAATGGCAGATTTGGAAGAAGAGGGCTATATTGCCCAACCCCACACCTCGGCCGGACGTATCCCGACCGACTGCGGCTACCGCCATTTCGTAGACAATATCATGAAAAAGAAAACCCTCTCAATCAAAGAAAAAGAGCTTTTGAGAAAAGTTGCTTATGAGATGAAACAGGACCATGATGAGGCACAGGAATCAATTTCGAGGGTTTTTTCTGACCTTTTGGATTATTTGACAGTTGTTGTTTCCCGCAAAAATGACAAACCGACCGTAACCTACTCCGGCATGTCCCATATGATTAACCAACCCGAATTCAAAAACCTTGAGAAGACCAGAAAAATTATCGAACTTATCGAACACAAGGATTCCCTGACCCATTTACTGGATGATTATGCCAATGAAGAAGAAGAAATTAATGTAAAAATCGGTTCCGAAAATAAAGACAAAGAATTCAGGGACTATTCAGTTATTGTTACCACCCTGGGTGATATTGAAATTGGAATAATCGGGCCCACCCGCATGTCCTATTCAAAAATAACTGCGCTCTTTGATTTCTTAAACCAAGAATTTTAAAACGGAGAAACTATGGAAAAGCACAAAAATTTATCCTCCGAAGCTCGCAGAGCGAAAGAGGAAAAGGTTGAAACAAAAGAGCTTAATCTGGAAGAACTAAAAAAAATGGTAGAACCAATTATCCACAATAAAAATCAAGAGCATCAGAATACACTCTTGAGGACCTTAGCTGATTTTGAAAATTACAAAAAACGGGTACAAAATGAAAAAGAGAGTTTAGTTAAATTTTCAAACCAAATGCTAATTTGCGACCTCCTGCCGGTTCTGGACAACTTCGAAAGGGCCCTGGTTGAAACAGAGAAGCAGGGAGGCCACGAAGAAATAATCAAAGGACTCTCTTTAATTAAAAAACAGATGGAAGATATTTTTACCAAGTTTGGAGTAAAAAAAGTAGAAGCGCTAGGAAAACCATTTGACCCGCACTTTCACCAGGCAGTCCAAAAAGTTGAATCCGATAAACCGGAGAATCAAATAGTAGAAGAAATGCAAAAGGGCTACATTCTAAACGGCCGTTTAATAAGACCAGCAATGGTCATAATATCAAAAGGGGGAAAATAAGATGAGTAAGATTATAGGCATAGACTTGGGTACCACAAATTCATGCGTAGCGGTAATGCAGGGGGGAGAGCCGGCGGTTATTCCAAATTCAGAAGGAGGACGCACTACCCCATCGGTAGTATCCTTCCAGAAAGACGGTTCAAAAACGGTCGGACAGGTTGCCAAAAGACAATCTGTTACTAATCCGGAACATACCGTCTTCTCAATTAAACGCTTTATGGGAAGATTATTCTCCGAAGTCTCGTCCGAGCTGAAAGAGATCCCCTATAAAGTAAAAGCAGGCAAGTCTGACGCTGCAATTGTCGAAATCTGGGGAAAAGATTACTCTCCGCCAGAAATATCTGCCATGACTTTGCAAAAACTAAAGCAATCGGCGGAGGAATTTTTGGGAGAAAAAGTAACCCAGGCAGTTATCACCGTTCCGGCCTATTTTAACGACAGTCAAAGACAGGCAACCAAGGATGCCGGAGAGATTGCCGGGCTTGAAGTTATGCGAATTATCAACGAGCCAACAGCAGCTGCTCTCTCCTATGGTTTGGATAAGAAGAAAAATGAAAAAATCGCAGTCTACGACCTTGGCGGCGGAACATTTGATATCTCGATTCTTGAAATCGGGGACGGAACCTTTCAGGTTGAATCAACCAACGGAGATACCCACCTGGGCGGAGACGATTTTGACCAGACAATTATCAACTGGCTGATTACTGAATTCAAAAAAGACCAGGGAATAGATTTATCTAAAGACAAAATGGCTCTGCAAAGATTAAAAGAGTCAGCGGAAAAAGCCAAGATCGAATTATCTACAACCATGGAATCCGAGATTAATCTTCCGTTTATTACAGCAGACCAGGCCGGACCAAAACACTTAGTATTAAAACTTTCCCGCTCAAAGCTAGAACAGCTGTGTTCGGACCTAATCGAAAGATCGGTTGGCCCGTGCGAACAAGCGTTAAAAGACTCCGGATTCTCTGCCAAAGAAATTGACGAAGTAATTTTAGTCGGCGGAATGACCAGAATGCCGGCAGTTGCCGAAAAAGTAAAACAGATATTCGGGAAGGATCCCCATAAGGGAGTCGACCCGGACGAAGTTGTGGCAATTGGCGCCGCAATTCAGGGCGGAGTTTTAGCCGGAGATGTAAAAGATTTAGTTCTTCTTGATGTTACGCCTCTAACTTTGGGTATTGAAACTCTTGGCCGTGTTTTGACACCATTAATTGAGAAAAACACAACTATCCCAACCTCAAAATCCCAGGTCTTTTCTACTGCAGCAGACGGACAAACATCTGTGGAAATTCATGTTCTGCAGGGAGAGCGGCCGATGGCATCGGACAATAGAACCCTCGGGCGCTTCCATTTAGATGGAATCCCTCCTGCCCCCCGCGGAATCCCCCAAGTTGAAGTTACCTTTGATATCGATAAAAACGGGATTGTAAATGTATCGGCAACCGATAAAGGGACCAATAAAAAGCAACATATTACAATTACCGCATCATCCGGTATTACAAAAGAAGATATCGAAAAGATGAAAAACGAGGCCAAGGCCAACGAAGCAGATGACAAGAAAAAGAAAGATGAGATTGAGACTAGAAACCAGGCAGACGGCTTAGCTTATACTGCAGAAAAGACCATTAAAGATGCAGGAGACAAAATTGAAAAAGCCGATAAGGAAAAAGTAGAAGCGGAGATTAAGAATGTCAGAGAGGAATTAAAAGGGACCGATTCTGAAAAAATAAAGGCAGCAACCGAAACTCTGCAGCAGGCAATCTTTAAAATCTCGGAACAGCTATATAAGCAACAACCCCAGCCGGGAGAACAGCCTGGGCAGCCAGGAGATCAAGAGAAAAAAGAAAAAGATGGGAAAACTGTAGATGCCGAGTATGAAATGAAGGACAAGGACAAGGACAAGGACAAGGACGAGGGCAAGGACGAGGGCAAGGACGAGGGCAAGGACGAGGGCAGAACCACAAACAGAAGCAAGAGCAAGAGCAAGAGCAAGAAGAAACGT
>JABMQY010000109.1 GCA_013202975.1 Candidatus Saganbacteria bacterium | reverse complement strand
TTTTATTTTTTCATCAAGTAAAGTAAGATAAAATTGCATCTTGCCAACATACTCTGGAATGAACTTTCCAATCTTCAACTCAATCGCAACCAAAGACTTTAGTCCCCGGTGATATAACAAAAGATCTATAAAATATTCCTCACCATTAACTTCAATACGATACTGACTGCCGACAAATGAAAATATTCCACCCATTTCCCGCAAGAAAGGCTCAATTTTTGACAAAATAGACATTTCAAGCTGGCGCTCATTATACTCATCCCCTAATTCTAAAAAGTCAAAGGTGTAATCATCCTTAACCGCTAATTTGGCTTGATTCTTTATTTTTTCTGGAAGATTTGTATCAAAATTAGTTTGATTTAAAAAGGTTTTCTCGTATGTTTTATTTTCGATCTGATGGATCAATACATTCTTAGACCATCCCATCTTTTTTGTCATACGAATGTAAAACTCACGTTCAAAGATATCTTTACAGCGATCCATAATAATGAGGTTGTGAGTCCATCCAATTTCTGCAACCAGTGGTTGCAGTTTTTTGTTTTTAGCATAAAAGGAGTAGAAATTACGCATGTACCAAATATTCCTGGATGAAAACCCCTGAATTCCGGAAAATTCAATCTGCAAATCCTTTGCCAGCTGCCCAACAATAGATCTTCCCCACGTTTTACCCTTCTGCCGCTCCACAATCATCCTTCCAATATCCCAATAAAGAGCTATTAGCTCCTTATTTACAGCCTTTAGCGCCTGATATTGCGCCGTACGAATCCTCTGCTTTATCTCTCCAAGTAATTCTTTATATTTGTGTACCAGTATTCTTTTTTTCATTTTTGTTATCCCCCCTGCCATATACACAGCAATTTTGTCGCCCATGTTTAGGAGATAGGAAATAGGGGATAGGCTATAGGTTATTTGTTGTAAAATCAGCAAAATTGGCCATACTATCTCCTATATCCTATAGCCTATCTCCTAACAAAGTGACGAGATTCCGGTCGATTTGTTACAAACGAGAGGAGTGGCGGAAACGGAAGCCCGCGTGCAGGCACGCCTGGGAGTCAGTCAGTGGAGTTCGGTTCAAACCCTCCATAATCTGATTAACATCATGCTGAATGATATAAATCGGCCGAGGGGTTAGAAAAACGACCACTTGCCCATTTGCGATGTATTTTGAATTGTGCGATGGTTTGTTTGGTGTCGAGGTCTTTTTTGCCGATGATTTTGATGTCTAGGGTGTCGTTGGGAGCGAGCAGGTATTCACCTGCTAATGACAAATTACAAATGACAAATGTTAAGTTAAGAACAACAATTAAAAAATCACTTATTATTTTTTTCATGATTTCCTCCTATAAATTATTGTTCAACAGCAATTTTAAGTTTGTGGTTAGTAGAATCCGCATATGAAATATAGAGTTTATTTTTACTATCAACAGCTATGGAATTTGGCTCTCCCACATCACCCGCGTCATCTACCACATATGACTCCCATGAACCATTACGATTAGAAGCCAACATAAGATTTCTGTTCGCCATATCATAGTAACTAATATTTTCCTTATCCCCATTGTCAACCACCAATGAAATGTTTGCTCCAACCATTGTCTGATTATCAATCGTTGATATTTGCCACGCACCACCTATATTCGTAGCATACTTGAGCGCCATATATGAAAAGTCATCATAAGCGATATGCGCATTTCCGCTGCTATCAACCGCAATAGAAGAAAAATCACCGACATTCAGCAAACTATCAATTCTCTCAATTTTCCAAACGCCTGTTTTATTGGAAGCGTATTTCAGATCCCAATTGGTCGAATCCTTATAGCTTATGTGCACCCGATCACTTTGATCCAAAACCATTGAACAATAGGCCCCTACATCAGAAGTATCATCAACAATAGTAGTTTCCCAAGAACCAGATCGATTGGTAGCATATTTAAGCACGTAATTATCAACATCATAATAAGCGATATGAATTTTGTTAAGACTGTCAATGGCGCAGCTTACCATAGTACCGATTTTGACACCCGGATCTATTTCGGTTGTTTCCCATGATCCAGAAATATTGTTAGCACACCAGATTTCATATGAATCAAAAACCGACTTAGCGCCGCAATAAGCAATATACAAATTATTATTACTATCAACGGCAATAGAAGTGTTAACTGTGTTATCACATATTTTCACGCCTTCCCATGTGCCATTCTTATTAGTAATAAATTTCAGATCACCACTAGCGTAAGCAATATTAACCTTGTTATTATTATCAATAGCAATCGATGTGCTTAGGATGGTAGACACATAATTATCAATGTCAGTTAAATCAAAGCTGGGCAACCAAGTAGCGGTTGTTGTTGTTTGTCCGCATCCAAACAGGAAGACAAATGAGATTAAAACTAAGAATAATAATACTAAATTTTTACACATATCACTGCCTTATATAGACATCACCCGAAAAAACAAACTTCCTAGACTTAATCTTTAATTTAACCTCATCAATTTTAACATTAACTTCCTCAAGAATACTCTTCAATTCCGCTAATTTTTGATTTTGCTTCTCAATCTCTTCCTTACTCATCAATATTGACTGCCCCAATGGAGTTCAAACCCTCCATAATCTGAAAGAATTAAACTCGCCGGTTGCGGGAAACCAGTTCTTTGAGTAATGGTCAAGAGCACCAAATATCTCCAGGTATTCATTAAAATCAGATAGAAAATCTTGAAGCTCTCTCTCCTCCCCCTCCGCTACCACCTTGATCCTTCCATCCGATAAATTCCTGGCAAAACCGGTAAGATGATGCGCCGTGGCAAAATGTTCCGCTTGATCACGAAAATTAACATTGGCTAAAGGCCCGGAATATGTAAGCTCTAATCTCTTTTGAGCCATTCTAACTCCCCCATACCTCATCTTCAAAAATATCAAATACCGGGCGGGAATCAAGGGACCAACAGATATTAACACAGATGGGAGGAGGGAACAATAAGAGCATAAGTCACAAGTCTCTTCCTACTTGTCCTCCTGTGCACTTATGCCTTTTCGAGAAGTGCGGCACGCTTTGCAAAAAGATTTATTAAATTTAGTGAAATTTTTGTAAAAAGGTACCGAGAAATATTGTAGAAGGAATAACTATGGCAAATACATTAATGATTAGCGGGAAAGTTTCTGGACGGATGCTGGCAACAGCAATGACCAGGGCTCATGAAGCAGCAAATGGCGGATTGCGGAAAAAACAAGCAGCCGGGGTTGGGATATTTAAACAATATTTGGATGTTAACTCCGCTCGACAAAAAGATTGGGAAAAGGCAACCAATCTTTCCCCCGAAGTGGTGCTGGCACGCTCAGCTTTATCTATGGTAGATCTTGCAGCAGGAGCAAAGCTTCTTGAAAAAACGACTGATCTGGATCAGAGAAAAGCTCTATTGGCGCAGATAATCTCTCCGCATTATACAAGTTCTGCCAAGCTGTTTGGAAAGCCAATAGCTGCAAAAGCACAGGCCTTTGAACTGGCAAAAGGATTGCAGCCGCAACTGCCAGAGATAGAGATAGAAATGTTAGAAGTCCAAAATGGTGGTTTTAAAATGGGGGGCACAAGATGCGACGATGAAAAACGAGATGGCAGAGTGACTTTTCCAGATTTTGAAATTTCGCGCTATGAAATAACCAGGGCGCAATTCTGGATTTATATGGCCCAAACCGGCAGTAAAAAACCCAGTTATTATCAAAAACATGCCTACAAGGGAAGCAAAGACCTTAGAGAATCCAGGCAGTCTCACCCAGTAGAAGGGGTAACCTGGCATGAGGCAAACGCTTTTCTTAACTGGATAGGTTATAAACTTCCAACTGAAGCCAGATGGGAATATGCGGCCCGGGGACCGGAAAATAGAGAGTACCCGTGGGGAAATTCTTGGGATTCCTCTATTCTGACCTCCAGTATTGATAGAGAGACTGTTGGAACTCGTCCTGTGAATGCGCATCCGGAAGGACAAAGCTGGTGCGGGGCAGAAGATATGTTAGGAAATGTACACGAATGGGTAGAAGATACTTATGGATCCTACAGTCGAATAGCAGAAACTCATGATCCAGTGGCACCCGAGGATGGTTCTAAACGAGTACTGCGCGGTGGTTCGTGGAGCGAGTGGGAACAGAAGTACTTTTATGGTGCGTGTCGCTACAGCGTCCCCCCGAATGGCCGTGACGAAAACATCGGCTTCCGTGCCTCCGGGGACCTTCGTGCAGGCCCTACAACACCAAAAAAATAACTCCACCAAGTATCGTAGCAAGCCAATCCCAGTTATCCCATCTGTTGGCAAATTTATAATCAAAGGCCTCTTTTAAACCGCCAACAATTGTAGTGTTAAGGACAATACTAACCGGATCGGCGCCGTGTTTAAAAGAAAGTCCGGCCGTAACTCCACCCGCAAGCGCATGCGATATCTTATCAGCATGACTGTCAAACCAAACCTTTGGATTAGCAAAGCAGGCAGAACTCATCAGAACCAAAAGAATCAAGATTATTAACTTTTTCATATTTTTCCTCCCAATTATTTTGTCCCTACCAAATCCCCCAACGCCCTCAAAATATCAATCATCCCCTTCGTATCCAACTCACAATATTTCTCAAGTGCCCCTCTCACCTTTTGCCGATCATCTTCTTTTATCCCATCCCCAAAGGTAACTCTCATATATTCAAACCTGGCAGTCCCGCCGTCTCCAATCTCCATCCCATCATAAGTAACTCCGGTTAATGCAGGAAGAACCTTTTTCATAGACCCGCTGCCGGCCTGCGCAGGGTGGTAATAGAAAAACTTCCTAAACGGAACCCACAAATCAATCATCCGCCCCTCGATCTCTTCAACCCATTTCTCAAACTCAGGATAAGCCCTGGCCGCATATTTTAAACACTTCACCTCATAACCAGAATTGTAGGCAACAATCGAACCCGAATCTCCCAATAACTTTTTAAGCTTCTTTAATATTTCCGGCCTAGGATCCACATCTCCCGGCGCTAAATAACTATAATGCTTGGGCTTTGCCCCTTCTTTTTCCACTACATGCAGGGAGTACTGAAAAGGAACATCTTCATATGGACGTGTTTGGTCATAAATGGGTATTGCCGGCGCAATGGTCTCAAAATCAAGAAAATATAAGGGATATTTTAGCTCAGAAAGAAATTCACCGATCCCCTCTTTATCTATATGCGCTTTGCCGGAACCATGCGCCTTGACCTGTATTAAATGATGATCGTTTAAATCAAAATCAGACGGAATATCGGCTAACTTCAATATCCCCCGCTCCATCAAATCATATGCACTCTTGCTTCCGCGATGGAGAATAAAAACATTATCCTCGGGAAGAAATTTCCAGCACAAATCCTGCATCGGACACTCGTACGGACTGTCGCAATGCGGGCCGACTTTGATGTCAGGAAAATCATTTTGCCCGATCGCCTCAAGCATCGCATCGGCCTCTTTTTCTATTCCCGGCAGCAGTTCATCAACCAAAGATGTAATATCCTCTTTTTTAAAATATTCTTTCGGATCAATCTTCCCCTCTTTAACATATTCGTTATTAATATGCATCAGAAAACACTTTTTGATCTTTATCCCGGCCCCCTCATAAGTAAATTTTTGAAAGGCCGTATCCTGCAAATTTTCATCTTTTACTTTTGTCGAACTTTTGACCTCTATCAAATCCCAGCTGCCGTCATCATTTGGAACCAATATATCCGCAATAGCGTAAAAGTTTTTGTAGATAAATCCTGCTTCAAATAAAGGTTTTTTTTGTTGAAGCGCAAGATTCGATTTTTTTGACATACCAGCCGGCTGCCAGTCTCTGGTTATCTTGATCCCGTCCGGATAAAGCCGGTGGGCCAACTCCCCGACAATCCGCCCCTGTTTAAATATTTCCAGTGTCTCAGAAGTATACCCCGGGATTTCTTTTTTGCGATTAAACTGGAACCAGAGATATTTGAGACACTGCAGGCCGCTGATATATCTGCTTTTGGATAAAAACTTTGGCATTAATCAAATATTACTCTTATTTTGGAAAAAAAGAAAGGTCCCGGCCATTTAGTTGCCTTTATACCAACAGGCAGGTATAATAAAACACATGTCAAACGGAGAAAGTAAGGTAGCCTGGTATCTTAGCGCAGTTGCAGTTCTTTTTCTTTTGTTCTGCGTAATGGGTCCCTTTGCCCTCCCGATGCTCTACAAAAGCCCCTGCTTTAGTGATCTAACAAAAATTATCCTGACTATTCTGGTATTAATCCTCACCGGGGTAGTTCTTTTTCACACTTATAAAGCCCTGACCGGAATTACCGGGCAGATGAACCAGATGGAAAAAATATTAGCCTATTGACCCCCCTACATATCTAAAATCCGGTCTACCCGAAAAACACGCTCCTGCCCGCGCTTATGGCAAAAAGCCTTCACCCCGACAAATGACTTTTTATTATATTTCATTTTACCAACCTCAAAGGGCTCAATTACTCTCCTTGATTTTTCATCACTGGCTTTTAAATATGTGATCGTCATTTTTTCCTTATTTTTAATCGCATCTTTAATTAAAGCCATTTTAATCTCAAGAGAACAACCCTTTTCCGAAATCTGGTATTGATAACCGGTAATAAACCGGACAATGCGCCAATCCATCAGAATATGGCTTTTTTTGATCGGCCTTTTCAAGACAATCCCTTCCAGACTGCGGCAGCGGCTTAGCGCTACGTACATTTGCCCATGCGCAAATGTGCCCCGGCCGATATCAATCACAACATTGTCAAAGGTCTTCCCCTGGCTTTTGTGGATAGTAATAGCCCAGGCCAGTTTTAGCGGGAACTGGGTAAAAGCTGCAGTGATTTCTGAATCGAGCGATTTGGTTTTGGAATTATAACTAAAATGAAAAATCTCCCAGGTATACGGCTCAACTTCATAAATATTACCGTCCTGCAATTCAACTACCAGCTCATCATTTTTTATTCTTTTTACTTTTGCCATTGTTCCGTTAACCCAGCGCCCCTGACGGTCGTTGTTTAGCATCATAACCTGCGCTCCAACTTTTAGCTTTAGCTCCAGCCGGGTCGGCAGCTGTTTTGTATCAAAACCCCCCTCTAAGTCGCCCCCAAAAACACGCGTCTTGCCGGGCAACTGCTCCAGTTTTATTTCATTAATATCTCCGGCCATTTTGTTGGTTGTAGTCAGGCAAACATAATAATCGTCCCTTGGCTCATGGTCACTTTGAAACCTTAGATTAAGCTCTGCCAGCTCGGGCTCGCCGGCAGTATTGTTGCGGATAGAATTGAGCAGGGCAATAAACTTGTCATCCCTCTGACGGTAAACCTTTTCCAGCTCAAGATACTCCATTTTAATTTTCAAAAATACCCGGGCAGAAAAAAAATAAGGGCTGTCATAATGACCTTTAAAAATAGTTCTTTCATTGCCGGCTACTACCGGCGGCAGCTGGTAAAGATCGCCAAAAAAGATCATCTGCAGCCCGCCAAAGGGGCGGTTTTTGCGTGGACCGTTTAGCCGCAGGAATTTGTCGATACAGTCAAGCAGGTCGGCTCGGACCATAGAGATTTCATCAATAACTATGGCATCAATTTTTTTATAAATATTATGCTCTTCTTCCTGAAATTTGATTTTTTTGATTTTGGCCAAAGTTATATCCGGCTTAAAACCAAAGAATGAGTGGATCGTTTCACCCCCGACATTAATAGCCGCCACGCCGGTCGGCGCTAAGACCGCAACTTTTTTCCCGGTATTAATGCGGAAGTATTGCAGCAGGGTTGATTTACCGGTCCCGGCTTTGCCGGTTATAAAAACATTCCGGCCGGTACTTTCAATCAAATCCAGGGCTTTTTGGAAAAGTTGGTTGATTTCAATATGATTGTTCAGAAAGCGCTCCTCGATTGTTTGAGCCCGCTGTGAATTACCCCGCGCCAAGAGCGCAGGACGACTATAATATAATTCTCCGAAGCCGAATACAAAGGGGACGCCTTCATTCCTGCAGCAAGA
>JABMQY010000108.1 GCA_013202975.1 Candidatus Saganbacteria bacterium | reverse complement strand
TGAAATTTAATGAAATCACCAATCTTTAAAGAGGATTTTAGTTTTATGACGGCAACATTTATCTTATCAAAATAATGGGCAACCGCCCCTAACGGACGAGGTTCCCGTTTTTTACGAGTTGTCTTTTTTATCTTTTTCGATCTCATAAATCTTCTCCATCAGCTTAGCATATTCAACTGAAAATTCAACATCCCGGCGTGCCATCACTGCCTTTGCGGTTTCAAGCACCCGATCAAGGCGCATCCGGCCCTTTTCTCCCCAGACAAAAGAAGGAACGACCCCTTTAACATGATGGACCCCAAATATGTTAGCAGAAACACCAATCACACAACCGGTGTAAATTAAAGTTCCGATTGCGGTCTTTGCATGATCCCCAACAAAACAACCCACAAAGGTCTGCAAAGTATCTACCTTCTTGCCATTAACAACAACTTTTACTGAGCCATAATTGTTCTTTAGGTTGGAATTAGTAGTGCCAGCCCCCAGATTTACAAAACTACAAAGATAAGAATGTCCCAAAAATCCATAATGTCCCTTATTTACATAATCATGAATAATGCTTGCAATAACTTCTCCGGCAATACGGCAGTGCCTGCCGATGTATAAGGGGCCGCGTAAATAAGAAAAAGGATGAACAACCGTCCCCTCCCCAATGTGAATCGGCCCCCCTGAATCATCCAATACCGAAAGATTTGAGATCCTTGCCTCTCTGGATATTTTGTTTCTCTTAAGCTGATTTGATAAATTTGAAATCAGCTCCCACGGAAACTCAACCAGCTTTAGATCCGCCTCAACCTGGGGCATTCCGGAAGGTTTTTTTTGGACGGCAAGAAATTCTTCCTTGTTTCCCTTAAACGCAATTACCTTGCCGCCGGAAACAAAAAGCTTTTCCTGCCTTTTAATGAGTGTCTTTAGTCTTTTGTCGGGCAGAAGGCGTCCGTTAACAAAAAGATAGTCTCCGGACAGATCCGGCTTTGAGGAAAAATCAGCTCTCTTAGAATAAAAGGAGTTAATCTTCTGGTTAAATAATTTTTCGAGCCCCTGCCTTATTGTTCCGGGACCCGCAATTAAATCCCAAACCGGCCGCATATGGGTTAGCGGCAGGAAATTGGCAAATTCTTTATCTTCAAAAATACAGATTCTCATGATAGTCTTTTATATCCCGGGTCTTCAAAAGAGTAGCTAAATTCCGTATGCACTTTGTAGCGCCCTTCCAATATCGCCACCACATCTTCTATAAAAACCTTTTCCTCGTCGGTCGGGATTACCAATATTTTTACCTTTGAGTTTTCGGCAGAAATATCGGTCTCAACCTCCCGGCTTTTTGTGTTCCGGTTCTTCTCTTTGTCAACGACAATCCCAAGCCCTTCCAGTCCTTCTAAAACTTTTAGCCTCAGCTTCCAGTTTTTCTCCCCGGCCCCGGCAGTAAAGACAATTGCATCAGTCCGTCCCAACACTGCCATGTATTCTCCAATATATTTTTTTAAACGATAAGCCTCAATGTCAATTGCCAGATTAGCACGCACATCTCCGGCCTCAGCAGCCTTATAAATATCGCGGCGGTCCATAAACTTGCCAGATATACCAAGCAAGCCACTCTTTTTATTTAAAATCTTATCGAGCTGCTCTGCATAAAACCCCTCTTTTTCAATCATAAACAAAAGGATCCCCGGATCAAGGTCTCCAGAGCGGGTTCCCATAACCGCCCCCTCCAAAGGGGTAAGCCCCATACTGGTATCAACAGAAATCCCTTTTTCAATAGCAGTAAGACTAACGCCGTTGCCAATATGCATAGTTATAAGATTGGCTTTTGAAATTGGTTTATTTAAAAGAACAGCCGCTCTTCTTGAAACATAAAGGTGTGAGGTCCCATGAAATCCATAGCGTCTTACTCCGTACATTTTATACCACTCATAGGGAACAGCATAAGTATAAGAATGTTCGGGCATGGTCTGATGAAAGGCAGTATCAAATACAGCTATGTGAGGTATTTGGGGAAGAACCGCCTGCGCTCCCTCAATTCCGGCAATATTGGGAGGATTGTGCAGGGGAGCAAGATCCTGAACCTCTTTTATTGCAGAAAGAACCTCGGAGGTTATCTTGACCGAACTTTTAAATTTCTCGCCGCCATGCACCACCCGATGTCCCACCGCAGAAATTTCAGAAAGATCTTTGATTATCCCGACCTTCTCATCAACCAAGGTATCAAGAATTAGTTTTAGGGCAACCTCATGCCGGGGACAATCGTGCTCCAAAACAAAGTCCTGATGGCCCCGGCGCTGATGACAAATAGAAGACCCGGTGATTCCTACCCTCTCCACCTCTCCCATCCCCAGAGTACGCTGCTGTGTCCAGTCAAAAAGCTTATATTTTATTGAAGAACTTCCACAATTTAGCGCAAGAATTTTCATTTTATTCCCAGGACTTTAGTACTTTTCCGGAAGAGGTTATTACGATGGCTTTCACTCCCTCCAGAGAATTTACCAGAGAGAGCGCTTTTTGCGGTCCCATTACATAGAGGGCGGTTGAGAGGGCATCGGCAAAGCCGGCATCCTTTGCAATTACTGTAACAGACTGGCAGCTTTCCGCCGCCTTCCCGGTTTGAGTATTTATAATATGCTTGCCCTGTTCGTAATTGCCGGATGTAGAAAGAGCTTCTCCATTATTTAAAACAATCGTTTCAACAATTCCCTCTTTTGAAGCTGGATCTTTAATGCCTATCCTCCAGGGCCCGCCGATAACTGCCATACTGCTGTGCATATCTATTAGTGCGGAGGTAACTCCGCGCTTTAACAGGGTTTGGCGGGCTTTTTCTACTGCATAACCTTTTCCAATTCCCTCCATATCTATTTTGACGCGGCGCTCTTTTATAAAAACACTTTTATCAAACGGGTCTATTTTTAAATTTTTATAATTCTTAAGGGTTATATCAAAGGCTCCCTTAGTAAGCCGAGAGACAAAAAGGGCCTGCTCAAGAGCAGAGAAAGTATCAGCCTCAACCTTTACCCCGGAAATTCCGGCAAGTTTATTGATCATACTAATTTCACTTTTTGAATCATGCCCGTCTAAAAGGCGGGCTACTTTTTTAATTGATTTAAAGGCTGCCTGGATGTGGTTTACTGCACCGCGGTCTTTTACCGTAATCTGGACATCCGTACCCATTACCCGAAAGCGCAAAGTGGCATTATTACGAACCGATTTTGAAAAGGATATGATGGCAAAGATGAGTACAAAAATAACCAGGACAAAAACAGCTAGTTTCTTCATATATATATGATATAATATATATGAAGTAAATTCAAGATGAACAAGGTAAAGGGACTAATAAGCAAAGACCTCTTAGGCCTCCGAGAACTCCCGGAATCCGACCTCAATTTAATACTCAAAACCGCCACTTCGATGAAAGAGATCTTTATGCGTCCTATTCGTCGTGTGCCGCCTTTACTTGCAAAAAATATTATCACCCTATTTTATGAACCCAGCACCAGAACCAGGACCTCTTTTCACATGGCAGCTAAAATGCTTTCTGCCAATACTACAAATATTGCGGTATCTTCTTCTTCGGTAAAGAAGGGAGAGACCCTAATTGATACCGTAAAAAACCTGGAAGCCATGGGGGTTGATGCAATAATAATCCGCCACAAAATGGCCGGGGCTGCCCGCCTGGTAGCAGAAAATATTAAAGGATCGGTCATTAACGCCGGAGATGGGTTTAACGAGCATCCCACCCAGGCCTTGCTTGATATCTTCACAATGCAAGAGAAGAAGGGAGAGATTGAAGGAAAAAAAGTAGTAATTGTTGGCGACATTCTTCACTCTCGAGTTGCCCGTTCAAATATTTGGGGATTAAAAAAACTGGGGGCAAAGGTTACAGTGGTCGGCCCTCCGACTCTTATGCCAAAAGATATTGAAAAACTAGGGGTGCATGTTTCTTATAATATTGATAAAGAAATAAAGGATGCCGACTTTGTAAATGTTTTAAGAATTCAGCTAGAAAGACAAGAAGGGGGGCTGTTCCCCTCGCTTGAAGAATATCACAAACTTTTTGGAATAACTTCTGCCCGGCTTAAAAAAGCAAAAAAAGATATTATTGTAATGCATCCTGGACCGCTAAACCGCGGGGTAGAAATTTCATCAGAAGTTGCCGACGGCCCCTACAATGTAATCCTCGACCAGGTCACAAACGGTGTCGCGGTCCGAATGGCGATTTTGTTCCTCTTACTAGGTGGGAAGTTTAGGAGGTAATTCCGATATCCGCAACCACAATCTCGCCACAAACCTTGGATCCATCATTTTTATAAAAACCTGTTTTCGCAGCGACAAAGGTGATGGTTTTGGTTGCATTAACAGCGCAGCCTAATATTTTTCCGGTGGTAGCGTCTAGTCCAGAGGGGACATCAACCGATAAAACCGGCTTCCCGGCAGAATTAATTTGTCCAATAACACTTTCATATGGTTCTTTGACATCTGAGGAAAGACCGATCCCAAAAATCGCGTCAATAATCAAGTTGCCCTCACCGAGAGCTGACAAGTTTTCTTCAAAATTGGCCTTCATCTTTTTTAATATTTCGTAGTTAATTTTAGCATCCCCCGTTAGCAGGTCCGGATTAGTGAGAAGATACACTTTTACATTATATTGGAGATTTATAAGATGGCGGGCTGCAACTAGTCCATCCCCCCCATTATTTCCTTTTCCACAAACAATAATAATATTTTTACCAGAGGTCATTTGAGAGGCAATTTTGGCAGTATTTCGTCCGGCATTTTCCATAAGGACAATAGAGGGGATTAAAAGCTCTTCCTGGGCAAACTTGTCAAAATCTTTTGCCTGTTGGGAGGTAATAGATTTATTTTTCAACTTCTATTGCATCAACTGGGCAGCGGTCGGAGAGCTCTTCCATGTCAATCTCGCCAGGATCCTGCGACTGGACAACCGCTTTTCCATCTGCGTTCATGCTGAATACTTTTCCGCATTCATCAACACAGATCCCGCAGCCGATACACAAAGAATCGTCAACTTTTATCTGCATTACTTGTTTAACTCCTTTACCAGCTCATCCAAATCAATGCCATGAACCCCGGCAGCCTGTCCAAGTGTCTCGCCAGAAGAAATAGAACACCCCAAACAGTGCATTCCTTTGCTCATCAAAATCGGGGCAGCATTTGGGTTCATTTTGAGGATGTCTGCAATTATAGTGTCCGCGGTTATCTTTATTTTTTCTTTACTCATGACAATATTATACAATATCGGCAGAAATTACGCTAGCGTGCAGCTACTCCCCCGCATCAAATGCTATTAATTTTTGTTTTAATTCCATTCTATCTCCTATCACCCATATCCTATCCCCTGCCTGCCGGCAGGCAGGCCTAAAATATCTTGACATACGCCATTGCCTTAATTAAAACAGGCTCCTTTTTATTCGCCTGGTATAACGCTGAGATCAAAGCCATGTCTTCTTTTGTTTTAATATCTCCGATCAATGCACCCAAGCTGCCTTTTTCTTCAGCTGCTTTTAGTAAGTTTAAAAGATTGCCTGATCGATGCGCCGGACCAATTAATATCCCCTTGTTCTGAACCCTTAATAAATCCTCCAAAAATCCTTCTTGCTCCGCCACCTCAACAAATCGCCCTAAGCAACCGACCGCTTCTGCATCACGGAATAAATAGTCAATACAATATAATGGATCGGATGGTGCATACTTTTCCCCTTCCTTACGGGCAGCATTCACCAATCTCTCAAAAGATTCTTTCTTCGTAATCCCTTGTAATAAAAGTTTCAGTTTGTCTGCCTCTACCAGCTCTTTAATTAATTGTTGTACATTCGACCTATTATTTCTTCCAGAAGGGATCCATTTAACAATATTGTCAAGAAACTCAGAACTATCCCCTTCTTCAATTAACTTTGACAACCCCCTGGCCTCGACAGCAATTGCTACCAGCGACTTAAGATTATTTGGGTTATTCTCTCGTTTTGCAAAATCAATCAAGAGCTTTCTGTTTTTATGAAGAAGTAAAGTTCTATGCCAATAGGCACTGTCTCTATCTGCTATTCTTTGGGCGGTTTGCTCTAAAAATTTACCCAGATATTCTGTTTCAGCAAGTTTTTGCAATAAGAAACCCTCAAATTCATAATTTTCTCTCCTTGATTTAGTTTGGGCTCCATCTTCAATTAAATCGTGCAAAGATCCAATCTCGCCTAAAATCTCAAATAGTTTCCAAAGTCTCCCCTCTTCGTCCGCTCTTTTTAAGATCTTAAGCGTAAGCTCTGGATAAAGGTCTGAAAATAAAGAAGAAAGGTCAAACTGAACCTCCCACCTTAAAGCCTCCTTAATCTCTTTGTTTCTTGGTTTTAGTTCTCTTAAAATCAACAGCTTCTCTGTTGCTTCCAAAGCCTGCATCAAGTTTCTCCCCTTTTTCGCGGAAGAAGACATCTCTTTAATCTCTTCAAGAAAAGCTTCTATGTTTATGTCTTTTATTAGCTCGGCATAGGATTGTCTTGATTGCGATCCTCCAAAATAACTAATACTTCCTTCTCTAACCATTTTGGCAACGAGCGGAGCTGCAATGGCCAAGCCAGCTCGCCTTAATTGTTGAACCGCACGTTGTATTGATGCATCTGCAGTCAATCTTCTGCCAGCCAAACCTTTCAAAACATCCGAAAGGCTTTCTCTTTCGGCTATTTCTGCAGCATTAAATGATATTATCTTAAATCTAAAAAATCTTGACATACGCCATTGCCCGGACCAGAACCGGGTTCCCCCTCTCTGCTCGACATAATTCTGTTATCAATCGCATATCCGCTTCTCTCTTTATCCCTCTTATTAAAGCCCCCAAACGATCTTCTTGATCAGCAACTTCTAGTAAATTTAAAAGGTTGCCTGATCGATCAGCCGGGCTGATCAAAATACTTGGGTCTTCAATTACCAACAACTCTTCCAAACATTCTTTTTCTTCTGCAATTTCAACAAAGCGCTCTAGACAACCAGCCTTTCCTGCCTCTATTAATAAATTGTCCATTTCATACCAGGAATCCATCCTACTTTTTTCTTCTTTCCGATCCTGATTTTGAGCTGCCTGCATCAATATTTCAAAGGACTCCTTGTTTTCAATCCCTGCTAATAAATTTTTTAGGTTTTCTAATCTCCTGTATTCTAGATTATTCCTTGCCGCATTAATGACTTGTTCTCGCCCCAACATTTCGATCAACCTCCTCACCCCTCCCCCATTATTCTTCTCGCTCCCAAAATCCTCTCCTGCCATCTCGCGAACAAGAAGATCTAAAAACAATGCTGAATCTCCCTCTTTAACTAGTTTTGCCAAGGCATTTGGAAAATCAGCAATTAATATTAACACACCAAGACTATCTGGATTATTCTCTTCTTTTGCAAAATCAATTAAACGATCAATATTTGCAGCATACATTAGCGATTTAAAAGCACTAGCACTACCACGACCATCACCATTTACTCTCGCTGCAACTGACTTTAGAAAATTACCCATATATTCGGTTCCAATCAGTTTTTCAATTAAAAACTCCTCTAATTCATACCCATCAATATCTTTATTGTTTGTACAAAAAGTTTCCCGGGCACGCTCAACTATCCAATACAAAAAATCGACTTCATCTAAAATCTCAAACATCTTCCATAAGCGCCCTTCTTGATCTGCCTTCTTAATTTGCTCAAGTATTTCATCATATTCTTTGCCATTTGGATACTTGCGACTAAAATGCTTAAGATCAGAACCAACCCAATCTTTTAGCTTTTTTTCAATTTTTCGACTTCCTGGATTAATCTGTTTCAGAATTAATAGTTTCTCTATTGCTTCGAGCATTTGCATAATATTATTGTCTGACTTCCCTTTTGCAAACATCTTTGATGCTTCTTCTTCAAAAACTTTCAAGTCCAATCCCCTAACAAGCTCCATAAATGCCCGTTTAGATTGGGAGCCAACCATATAATTAATACGCCCTTCTCTAATCATTTTCCCGATAAGAGGCGCGGCAACTGGCAGACCAGCATTTCGCAAGCGATCAACGCTCAAGCTGCTCCCTTCTAAATCTGCAAAAACATCAGAGAGCATTTCGGCTTCGACTATTTCTGCTGCGTTAAATGATATTATTTTTCCTTTTAATTTCATACTATCCCCTAAAGAGAAATCTCCCCCAAAAGCTTTGCCACAACCGGATTATCCGGGTGCTCTGAAATCACTTTTATAAGCAGATCAGATGCCCCCCCTTGTTCCGCTCGACTAACCAGAAGACGCAATTTATCGTGTCTATCCACCGCTTCTAATAATTCCAACAATAAGTTATCTTGGTCAGCCGTCCTTATTAGGTCCGGGCCAAAGTCCCAAACAGTCAATTCTACTATTTCCTTACCATCACTATTTAACATCTCTTTCACAATTCCGGGAAAGGCTCCATTTTCAATTGCAGATCTTACAAATTTGAAAAAAGAAGAGATGTGTTCAATCGAAAGGAGGCCATTTATCATCCTTACCAGATGAGCAGGATCAACCTGAGCACCAAAGAGATAATTAACTTTGTCCTCTTCACATAATGATTCTGCTATTCTTATTAGGAGATATTTTTTCTCCCCCACATCCCAGCACCATTCCACCCCCTGCCTAAGATATTTTTTGTAGTCGTTTTCTTTTAAGAGGTTTGCTATCTTTTCTGTCTCTGCGGTTGCTAAGAATAATATTCTAAGATTTTCCATATCATCATTTCTAATAAAATAATCCATAAAAATACGGATATTCTTAATTCGAGATAAGTGGATCAAATCAGTAGACAATCTATCTGGAAGGACCTTTTTCATTACATCAGAGCGTTTTTTTGCCGCCTCAAACAGTTTTCCCAAATACCCCAATCCCTTTGCAATCTCTACAACCTCAGCCATTTTTTCATACCGCTCTGTTAACAAACTATTTAGGCAGCCAGCATTATCTAATACACGAAAGACCCTCTCTGCCACATCCATATCAACATCAAGCACTAAATCACAGGTCAATCCATAAGAACATCTTTCTCTGGCCTCTTTTAGGGCCTCCTCCATACCTGGCAAATCAGGATTTAACTCCTCCAGAATTAAAAGCTTCTCAATCCCTTCAACTACTTTCATTCTTGGGATACTTCTGCTATTCCAATTATCAAATGTACTCTTTCTGATTGCTTTCAAAAGAATTTGAGGATCTATCTTTCCACAAAGCTCAATAAATTTCTTTCGAAAAGTAAAACCAGCAAACCTTCCTTCATCTAATGCTTTGGAAATAAGGGGAGCGGCCATTGGGACCCCACTCCGGCGGACTTGGTCTACCAGTTCTCCTTGAAATTCACTCTTTGGTATTTCGCAGGCGTCAAAGGATATTAGTTTTAGTCGTAATTCCATGGAATTATATCGTTATATAGAATGGGAAATTTCACATAATCTTCTTTAATCCCTGTTTCCCGGATCTTATCCCAGATTTTAATTTTCCCAGGATTTCCCTGATAGCAAAATTCTCAGATTTTTCCCTGATCCCTCTAATTTCCCGGATGAAATAACAAAAAAAAATATAATATCAGGGAAATCTGGGGGATCAGGGTCAGATCAGGGGAAAAAAGAATCTGGGAGATCAGGGAAAATCACTATCCAGGGATAAGATCAGGGGCCGGGGGATTAAAGAACTTAAAACCTAACCTGCACCATACTCTTAATACTCTTGGTGTAGTCCGAGGCTGTTTCTACTTTTTGTAGG
>JABMQY010000107.1 GCA_013202975.1 Candidatus Saganbacteria bacterium | reverse complement strand
TTGTAAAAAGACTTTATAGGTTAGGCGAAAAGGATACTGATGTAAAAAAGGATGCAAATAATATTTGCAATACTTATGGTAGGCGAGGGGTGCATTTTTTGAAAGAAACATTTGAGAAGAATCAACAATCCCCCCCTTTTTAAAAGCCCAATTTTTCCCGCAATATTTTTCCACAGTTGTTTGTAATTTTGAATTTGAATATTCGGATTTATTTTTGATTTGGGATTTTGAAATTGGGATTTACGAGGAGCCCGATGGAAACATCGGGCGACGAGATTGGGCGGTACTGGAATCTCCCGCTTCGCGGGATCCCGCAACCGGGAGAACCAGTGATGATAGAAAACATGGGCGCGGCAGGGATCGAACCTGCGACCTCTTCGATGTCAACGAAGCGTTCTACCACTAAACTACGCGCCCATCACGACTAACACCCATTATATAATAATTTAGAAATTTGCGAAAGTTGCTAGCTAATAAGCGGGCTCTGTACCGTACGGTACAGAGCGGGCGATGGGATTCGAACCCACGACATTCTGCTTGGGAAGCAGACATTCTACCCCTGAATTACACCCGCTTGTCTAATGCTTTTCTTTCTCTTCCGGATGGGCCTTTAAATACATCCGCATTTTAGTTGTTGATTCTTTGCAGATGCGGCTGACCTGGGATTCTGATAATCCGATCTCTTTACCGATCTCTTTAAATGTTTTGTCTTTTTTATAGTATCCGTCAATAACAGCCCTTTCTTTGTCGTCCAGAATTTCCATTGCATATTCAATATGCAGGGTATCATCCATCTTTTCATGATAGATGATCTGTTTATTAAATGCTAAATAAAGATGTGCGGCGGACGAGATCCACTCCTGCATTCCTGCAACCGGATCGCCGCCTCGTTTCCTGAGGTAGTCCTGCATCGATCCCTTGAGCCGGACAGATACATAGGTCCATAATTCGCCTTTGCGGGGATCCCAGGTTTTTAATGCATCGATAAAGGCAATTTTTGCTTCGGAGGCAATGTCATCGGCTTCGCCCTTTTTAATGTGATGCGGCAGCTTTCCTATGTACCAGCGGACCAGGGTGTTGATTTTCTCTTTATATTTATCAAGAACTTCATCAGTGTACTTTAAAAATTGTTCTCTTAAGGTATTTATTATACGGTCTTCAACTTCTTGTCTGCTTACCATATTTAACCTCTAAATTTTTTAATAACTTCTTTGAGAAGCTTTTCTTCTTTTTCCTGGGGATCTTTTAAATGTTTTGAAAATTCTTTACTGTTTTTTTGTGTGAAATCCCAAAAACGCCTGAGAAGCGGCGGTATGCCGACCGGAATGGCTTTTCCGATACCCCGTAAAAAGCCGCCTACCCGTGAAGTTGCAGATCGAGTCTTTCTAGTTGCCATTGGCTTATATCTTATCAAAAAATCGTGATTGTAGCAATATAATTAAATAAGGTGAAATTTTCTGAAAAGGTTATCGATAATAATGCGGATATATTAAGGAGGTAACTATGAAAAAAATTATTAGTCTTTTGGTCTTATTGTCTCTCTGTTTCTTGCTGATTAATCCGGTTGAGGCCGCTAGTGTGGAAAAAATAAAGCAATACATTAAGAGCCTGAATACAAAAATGAAGATTGCAAAGAATAAAAGGCAGAGCGCAAGAATCAAGAAGCTCAAACAAATGATTATTGATGCTGAAGATCAGTTGTTCAATAAAGAGAATGCAAAACAAGAGGACCGCATAAATAAGGAAGATAAGGAAGACAGCGTCAAGCAGATGAAAACCGAGCTTGCCGCCATTCGAAAAGAGACAGGGCAGATAAAAAATGAACTGGACGCTAAAATAAAGAGTCTTCAGGAAAAAGTCGGGGATAGAGCAGCGTCAGTCCACGGCCAGGCCTATATATATTATGAGAAAGACACTATCGGGAAGAGTAGTCTTCCCAATCGTTTTGAAATAGGCAGGGTTTATTTAGATTATAAGAATAAGTTTTCTCAGAATTCATCGGTTCGGGTAACATCCGATGTGTCAAGGACGCAGGATAAACTAGATCTTTATTTAAAGTATGCCTATTTTGAGTTCAATAATATAGAT
>JABMQY010000106.1 GCA_013202975.1 Candidatus Saganbacteria bacterium | reverse complement strand
TGCAATGTCAAATAATTTTACAATTGAACAATTTACGAAGGTCATCTATGCGCATCCAAGTCTGCCAGAAGGAATCTTTGAAGCAGGATTAAATACCCTGGGTCAAGGAATACATACTTAGTTCTTAACTAGATTATAATTAACTCTTCCCTTTGCAATCTGCTTACTAATGTAGGCTTCATCAATTTGAACAATAAATGTTTCGTTGTCAGAATAAAGATTCATGGTTTTACACTTAGGGCATTTGATTTCAACTTTTTTGGCGTCAGAAACTTTGGCTAAAAGACGATGGCAAAATTTACAGCGGAATTCTTTTAATAAAGTTTGGCTTTGAGTTTTATCTTCCTCTTTTAGGACTTTGGTTGATTCGTCTTTTCGTGCTTCTTTCATTTAAGCATCCTCCTATTATTGGGACAGGTCATACCCCGTTCTCCCTATATATATTTATCGCCATTAAATCTGAGAAATTTCACTCTATTTTTATGTTTAGGCGTTAGGATATAGGAGATAGGATATAGTCCACTCCCCCCTATAACCTATATCCTATAGCCTATCCCCTGCCTGCCGGCAGGCAGGCCTAAAAAGGGTGAAATTATTTTATATAATGACAGATACTATATAGAGGTAAATGACAAATAATGCACATAGGCATCGTCCCAAAAACAATAGCACAAAAGGGCTCCTTGCCAATTTCTTTAAAAAACAGACTGGTAAGAAGGGTCTCCTTTAATCATTGGCAACAAAAGACCTCTTATACAAATTCCATAGTTCAAAAGGAATTACCAGAACTTGAAGCAGGTCTTTGCCATAACGAAAAACATCTTTTCTACACCACTCTAGACTTAACCGGACATTTTTATGCTGCAATGCCTAGGCTGGATCAAAAGTTTGATGAAAAATATAAAGCGAGATTTAAGGAGAGAGAAGCGCTTTTTCGTGATCTGCGACAATTTACTCAAAAGATGCACTCTTATGGTCTAACCATAGAACAACTTGCTAATGATCCAAATATACATCTGGACGTAAGAAGCATGCTTCTCAAATTAATTGGAATCCCTTTACCAGAGACTGGAGGAATAAGAGATGAACACAATTATTTTTCATATCTCATGTCAAAATTTTTGCACAGCCTTCCCTGGGAAGAGGAAGAAAACTGGAAACAACTAACTTCGGTGCTTACAAATAATCCTAACATGTTATTCATTTGCACCTACTTTAATACCATGGAGGGATTCATGATATACCCAAACATGCATTTTATGGTAGATGCCAAGTCTTTTAAAAATAATTTAACCCGTTTTCTAAATTGGGGCATCCCAAAAATGAAAGATAATATATCTGGTTATGGAAGCGGATGGAACGAATCAGAATGGATTCCAGCTGCAGCACTCTCAATTTTAGGAGGGACATTAGAAGAACTAAACAAAAACCTTTCTAAACTTAGTACTCGAGGCGGGCTTGCTGAACACTGGAATGTAGCATTATCCGAAATAATTATTGAAGCAATTGCTTTGATGGTTCCAAAATCAGAATTAGAACTGGCACAAATGATGTGGGCACTTGACGGTTATATTAAAGAGCCAAAATTCGATCCACAAGTTCGCACAAAACAATTATGCCAACACATATTAAAATCCCATCAATTTAAAGGAATTGATCCAGAATATACTATGGAAAAAGGATTAGCAGGAACCCATACATTTGATGAACACACTATTATGTGGTCATACATTATGCGAAGGAAGTATAAAAGTTCACACTATGGTCCGCCTAAACGAATATTTTGGCAGGGGGAAGTTGTTAGGGATCAGGGGTTAGGGGATAGGATATAGCCCCCTCCCCACTACAACCTATTTCCTATACCCTAAAAAAAGCATGATATAATAATTTCATGATAAATCCGTATAAACAGAAGAAATTGGAAGATCGCATGCTAAAAATTGGATTAAAAAAGAATAATGTGATCGAAAAATTCGTTCATTCAAGCGGCAAGGGGGGCCAAAATGTTAATAAGGTGGCAAGTGCTGTTTACTTAAAACATCTTCCAACCGGAATAGAGGTTAAAGCACAAAGGGAGAGATCGCAAGCCCTAAATCGCTTTCTAGCCTGGCGCTCTTTAGTTGAAAAAATCGAAGAGAAAATCCTGAAGAAAAAGAGCGAAAAACAGAGAAGAATCGAAAAAATAAGGCGTCAGAAACGCAAACGATCCAGAAGGTCTAAGGATAAGATGCTCAGGAACAAGAAGATTCAAGGCGAAAAGAAAAAACTAAGACAAGCCCCTACTCTCCAATAACCTTAACAATTATTTTTCATGAATTTTCCTTTTTTTATGTCCAACTAGCATAAAAATGCTCCCCATCAGCAATAGAGGGATAGGAACCATCAAATATCCAACTAATGAAACCCTGCCAAAACCAACAATAAGATAAAACAACCCCCCAAAAAAATAGAGTGAGCCACCCAAAAACTCGAATTTCCAGGAGACAAAAGTAATAATCGAAAGCACTGCCCAAAAAACCCACTCAAAAATAGATGGAATGGTAAAACCATGGGATAAATAGATAAACAACCCCCACCAGAATAACAAAATCACAGACAATACCCTGGGGATCCAAAATATGACCTTTTGCCTCATGTTACTATTATATCCCTTCGGCAGGCTCAGGGCAAATATAGCAAAATAGTGTGAAATTTTTTAAAAAAGAGCACGAAATAATAACACAATGATTACAAACATACGTAGATTTCAAAGTTGCATGCGCTGGTTTGCAGCACCCAGAAACGCCCCCCCTGTCATAACTCCAAAAAAACTGACTGAAACTGTTTCAAGATACGATCAGCTGAATGAATTAAAGCCAAGAGATGTAGTAATTGTCAGGGGAGACCTTGATAGTCAGGGAGACGGAAACCTGGATACTGAAAAACTAAGATCAAATATTCCTCTGCTAAAATATTTGACTGAAGTAAAAAAATGCAATGTTGTACTGATCGGCCATAAACGCCGCCCGGACAACAAAGCCTTTGCAGCCTATGAAGCCGGGGGAAGAGACGTTGATCCATTATATTTGTTTCATCACAAGAATCAGGAAGACAAAAGCACACTAAGGTTTTTAGAGGGAGAACTGGGCCAACATATTGATCATCTCCCCTATTGGCTTGAGCCAAGAAGGTTTGCTCTTGATTCCTTATTTACTGCCTGGGTACGCAAAGCATCCGCGAATGCAACCGGAAAAATATGCCTTATTGGAAATGATCGATTAATTCCAGATCTCTACAATAATTTTAATGCTGCTGCAGAAGAAGCGGCCGAAGGAATGCCATATCCATTGCAAAATATTGGCAGGAGTTATTTTAATCTGGGAGAACAAATTCAGGAGCTTGGGATTAAAGCCTATATATATGAAGCCGCTTCAGCAAGTAAAGAGGGCTGCGGATCAAAATCAGCCCTGGCCCCATTTGTCCCCTACGTTGCGCTGGGCCCTTCAATGATAGAACAGATGGAGGCTATCCAAAAAGTATTGGGCGCTGATGTTTACTCTATTAGCGGATCAAAGGCAAAACAAAAGGTAGTTGATGCCCTGACTTTAGTCGCAAAAGGAAAGGTGGAGCATGTTTGGACCGGGGGAATAGTCGGATTGGCTCTTGCTTTTGGGGCAGCGGTCTTTAAGGGAGTTATTTCAAATGATCCGCGTTTATTGGGAGCATATAGTAATCCTGACGACAAAAACTTTATCCCGCCAAAAATGATCGAGACAATTCTAGCTGGACTCTTAAAGATTGAAAAAGAGAGAAGATTAGACCGGCTGCACATCCCGGTTGATTTTGAATCGGAACAAAAAGGGAGAATATTATCATTTCAACCCGGAGGCCTCCAGTTTGGCTCGGCTGAACATCAATTTGATATCGGGCCTCAAACCCGTAAGCAAATGATAGAGTTTTTCCTTGGATATCCGGTTGTCAGAGGCCAAACCAGGTTAGTTGCCAGCGGATTTCCAGGATGGGCAGAGGCAGGTCATGATGCCGGGTTATCAACTCTTCGTTATGGGGGCACCCAATTTCAAGAACGAGGCGGAGTTTTAATTGGAGTCGGTGGAGAGGGAAGAAAGGTTTTTGATAAATCCGAATTTCCTAACGCAATTGGAATAATTCCTGGCGGGGTAACCAATGTAATTGCCTGTGGAGAGACTCCAGCGGCTTTGCGGGTACTTTCTCGGGATTTGTATCCGGAGGGCTAATTTAAAAATAGAGTGAAATTTCTGGTGTAAATTGACGATATACATATAGAGGGGTCGGAGAGACCCACCTCTTATTTGGTTGCTAAAGAGCCCGAGCCTGTTCGGGCTTTTTACTTTCTAAGACCACGCAAAATACTCGGCAAATTTACCCCTCCCCTCTACCCCATCCTCTTCCATACACAAATAAACATAAATATCGTCTGATAAGTATTTGCTAACTGCTGCGCGAAGATTAGCAAATAATTCTTTTCTCACTTCTGATGGATATCGCAGCTTATTGTCTTTTCCCTGAATCATTTGCGAAAAATCTATCCTGCTATTATTATGTTTCTTTTGAATAACTTCCTTTTGTTTTGCCGGAAAGCGAAGTGCCCCCAAACTAATCCAGGCAATCTGCCTCGGATCAACATATTCCCTGATCTCCCCTACTACTCCCTCATATTCCCTGCCATTCCCTGCAATTATGGGGTCAAAATGAAAAGAGATAAAATAGCCCGCCTCTGCACACCTTTTCGCAGCCATTAATCTTTCTTTTAACGAAGGAGCATCCGGCTCTTCAGTTTTGGCAATACTTTCCGGATTAAGCGACCACCCCACTACCGTCCTCCCCTTATGATCTAAATCTAGCAGCTGATCAACATTGGTACTTTTTGTTTTTAGTTCTAATAAATGTTTATCTTGTTCAGAAAATAATTTGACCAACTTTTTTGCTAAAGAGACAGCTTCTGGAATTGCCAAACTGTCGGAAAACTCGCCGGTCCCGATCCGCAAAGGGTGATCCGAAGCATCCATATATTCTTTGGTTTCTCTTAATATTTTATCTTCATCTGTAACAACAACTATTTCATCTTTTCCATAGAAAGTTTGAAGATAACAATAAGAACAATTGTAGGGACAGTTTATTATTTGACTGATAACAATATAACCGCAAGACCTATGCCCTTTGGCACAAGGACAGGGTTTGATGAGAGGGTTTTTGACGGAAGAGATGTGTTTGATTAGTTTCATATAAATAATAAATCCTAAGCACTAAATCCTAAATTCTAAGCAAATTTAAAATCCTAATTCTTCAAACTCAAAACAATTCATGTTTGGAACATTTGAATTTAGAATTTTGGATTTATTTCGGATTTAGATATTAGGATTTAGGATTTTGACTTAAATTTGGGGCGGCCTAGGGGAATCGAACCCCTGATGACAGAACCACAATCTGTTGTGTTACCTCTACACCAAGGCCGCCATATATAATAAGTTTACAATACAATAGGTCTTTCTGCAATTAAAGGGGTATCACAAAGACTACTGGCCAAAAATCCCTTTCACACTCTTCAAAGCCGCGTCGGTTTCGGCTGTAACCTCGGTCCCTGCAATCTCCTTGGCCCAGTAGGCATTATATGAGAGATCAAAGGTTAAAGTCTTTGGCAACTTATATTTTCCTAAAAACTTCTCGTGCAATTGTTTGAGTTCATTTCGCTTAGCCTGCCCACCGCTTGAGTGAAGCTCCAGCGCCCAGACCTCAACTGCCTTAATATAAGCCCAGAATTTTTGTTGAGGAGATAAGTTCTTAGGATTTGTTATTCTAACTGCCTTTAAGTTGTCTTTATCCTTCCCCTTAAGTTCAAAGTTTTTTGCAAAATATTGATAAATCTCATAGGCAGCCATCATTTTTAATGCCCGCATGTTGCTAAATTGATAACCAGCATTGATCTCGATATCAAAGTAAGTACCACCATTTTGGCTTTGACGCAAACGGGGTGGTTTCATAAAATCGGCCCTGTCCCGCCGATGTCTAAACCAACCCTTGTTGCGAAAATTGTCCGAACTTGTTATTGGAACCCGAATATCCCTAAAATGTTTTAAAAATGAGTTGGGATGAAAACGGGCCTGAAGATAAAATACCAGCTCTCCCAAATTTTGAGCCGGCTCAACCGAGCTTGCCCGGTAATTAAAATCATTATATACCACCGGTTTTTCGGATCTTCTTAAATTATAAACCGGATCCTCTATATCCGGAATTCCATCATTATCACTATCACTAAAATAAGCCATCTGATGCTGTTCGTTAGGAAAAAGATATTTATCCTTCCATCCACCGTAGTGTTTTAGGGGGGCTTTGATGGCCTTCCAGCTCATTCTGGCAAGAATCCCTTTATAAATCCTACTAAACATCCTGGGATTATCCGGCTCAGTAGACATTCCGATCGAACCGATGAAATGACTGTTTGGATACAACGCAAAGACCTTGGGAGCGTAGTGAGAAAGACTAGAACACGAGCTAAGGAAAAAAACAGCCTTGTTGGCTTCCCTCTTTTGTGCCTCTCTTAAACTTACGGAAAGCTCAGCCCCTCCCCCGGCATGACCAAAATATCCGATAAAATCGGTCTGATATCGATCCTCGATCCTTTCAAATATATTTAACTTGCCTTTTCTAAAAGCAGGCATAGTTACCCAAAGATTGACCCGACGTCTTCCAACCATCTTGCTATAAAGATGTCCCCCATTCACAACCTTTTTACCAAAATTCTCCTTTTCAAACCACTTCTTCCACTTTTTGTTATAAAAAACATCACCCAAAAAATAAAGACGAAAATTTAGCTCCCGCTTACCTTTAGCAAAAATAGTTTCATAGGGAGGAAACTTTTTCCCCTTTACTGTTGGAAGCACTTTCTTTAATTTTGCAATAATTCCGATGTCTTTTATGTGGGGAAAAAGAAGGGTGGCCAGGAATTTACCAAACTCACCCCCTCTAAGTGCCAGTTTAATAAGTCGATTTTTGTCTTTATCTTTTAGAGGATAATAATATTTCGCCATGGCATAAGCTAGAGCCTCTTTATGCTTATTTTTTAAAAGCGGAAAAAGTTTTGGGTTTTCCAATATATCAAAAAGCTTTTCGGCAATCAAATCTCGTAGCTGCCTATCCAAGGATCGACTCATAAATATTATCCTTTGATCAAAACTTTCAGAAAACATCTTTGCCAGCCCTTCGACAGCGTTATCAATTATCACCGGATCAACCGTATTTTTTATTTTTAAGAAAGCATGCGCCCTTTTTATCATATCCATTTGAACATCAAAGTTCTGTCTGGTCATCTCCTTACTCTTAATCAGGGCAGAGACTATGTAATTTCGAGTTCTCAAATCCTTTACTTTTTTCGCGATTTCGTGAAGCAAGGGAAATGGATCCTGTGAAGCCAGGGTATCAATCACCAGCCTTTTCCAGTAAAAAAATTTATTGCCCGTAATGAGATCCTGGAGGATTTTGGTGGTTTCCGATCTAAAATTACAGGTCCACCTTGGATAACAATAATAAAGCCTAGCTAAGATCAGACTATAATTAAAAAAGACAAATGGGTCACTTGTTGTATATAAAGTTTTTTTTATTTGCTGAAAAAGACGGGCCGGCTCCAATATTGACCCCTTTGGTTTCTGTGCAAAAAAGCCCGACTTTTTGTTCCCCCGTAAGTATTCGGACAGAAAATAAATGATATATATGTGAAGTCTATTTTTGCTCTCTTTCTTTTTTAAGGCGGCCAGCATGTGCCAGATAATCTTCTCTGCAACAGCACTTTTAGTAAACATCCTAACTATTTCTCTTCTGGCTATTTTGCTTGGCCTTCTGCCCTTTAACTGACTCTTTAATAAAGCGTGATGGTTTATTAAAACATATTGCAAAAATTTTGAATCATACTCTGCCCATGACAGCCTGCTATGATCCTCATAATTATCTGTTATACCACTTTTTGCCAGAGCAGAACTTGCCCTACTAACAAGACGGGACCCAGGAGAAAAATCAAAATGGTAATCACTCTCCGGACCAATCCCAAGACCTATAGGCCAAAAAGATACTCCGGACAGAAACATTTATTTGTACCCCCAGATCTCTTTAACTTTCTTCAACGCTGCATCGGTTTCGGCTGTAACCTCGGTACCTGCAATCTCCTTGGCCCAGTAGGCTTTATAAGAGAGGTCAAAGGTTAGGGTTTTTGGCAACTTATATTTCTCCAAAAACTTTTTGTGCAATTCTTTGAGCTCATTCTTCTTTGACTGACCTCCGGTCGAGTGAAGCTCTAGAGCCCAAACCTCAACCGCCTTAATATAAGCCCAGAATTTTTGTTGAGAAGTGAGCGATCTAAAATCCCAATTTCTGATCGGTTTTAAATTACTTTTATCTCTCCCTTTAAGATCATAGCTTTTCGCAAAATAGCGATAAAGTTCATATACAGCCATCATTTTTAAGGCCCGGGCATTGCAAAACTGATAGCCGGCATTGATTTCGATATCAAAATAAGTGCTGCCATTCTCTCCCTGACGCAAACGGGGCTCTTTTATTAAATTCTGCTTATCTTGCCTATGCCTAAACCATCCCTTGTTTCGAAAACTATCTGCACTGGTTGTTGGAACCCTGATATCTCTAAAATGCTTTAGAAAAGAATTGGGATGAAAGCGGGCATGAAGATAACTGATAGTCTCCCCTAAATTTTGGGCCGGCTCAACCGAGGTTGCCCGGTAGTTAAAGTCGTTGTAAAGAGTTGGACGTTCATTTCTAGTTAAATTATAAACCGGGTCAGACCTATTTGGAATCCCATCTCCATCACTGTCCCGATATGCCAGCTGCTCTTTTTCATGAGGAAAGATATAATTATCTTTCCAGCCGCCGTAAAGATGAAGAGGAGATTTAATTGATTTCCAGCTTCTTTTGGCCAAAATCCCTTTAAAAATCGCACTAAATAGTCTTGGATTATCCGGCTCCCAAGATGAGCCAACAGATCCGATAAAATGGGCCTTAGGATAGAGAGAAAATATGCGAGGGGCGTAATGAGGAAAACTGGAGCAAGCACTAACAAGAATAGTCGTTTCAGACTTTTTGTTTTCTACTGCTTGCTTCATGCTTAACGAAAGTTCTGCTCCACCGCCGGCATGACCAAAATAAGCGACAAAATCTGTTTTTGATCCATCATTCATCGATTCAAAGATATTTATACCTTTTTTGCTCAACCCCGGAGTAGTTGCCCAAAGATTTACTCGACGTCTTCCAACCATCTTGCTATAAAGATGGCTCCCATTCACAACTTTTCTGCTGAATTTTTCCTTTTTGAGCCATCTCTTCCATTTTTTGCTGTAAAAAGTATCGCTTAGAAAATAAAGTCTAAAGTTTATCTCATTCTTTCCCCGCCTATAAATACTTTTATAAGGAGGATGAGACTTTTCTACTTGAGGAACGACTTGCTTGAGTTGCTTGAGAATTTTTGCGTCCTTGACCTTAGGAAGTAATAAAGTAGCTAAGAATCTGCTAAGCTCATTCTTTTTTCCGACCAGTCCGATCATGCGTCGCTTAGTAGCGTCATCAAAAGAGTGGTATTTTTTAACTAAAGCATAACCGATTGCTTCGCGATGTTTGGCTGTAATGGCTGCAAATTGTTTTGGTTTTTCCAATATATCTAGAAAAGCACCACTAATTTCAAAGAGCTGCCGACCATAGGTGCGTCGCGATAAGGCCTTAGTCAATCCTTTTACACATTTCTCTATATTATCCGCATCTTTTGAACTCTTTAATAGTTTTAAGGCTCTCCTGAAAACGTCTTGCTCATTCCAGAAAGAGAGATAATTAAAATCTTTGTTGCTAATCAAAACAGCAATAATATAATCTTTTGTTTTTTGGCAGCTAGTTTTTTTAAGGTTTATATAAAGAAGACGAACAACCCCAATCTTACCACCTGCATCAACAGCCTGCTTCTTTAAAACAAATGGACGCTGGCTTACAATATATCCGCTTAAAGTCTTTCCTGCTCTCTTATCAAACTTACATTTGTCCACATGCAAATTCGGGCAATCACTAATTTCGGCTAAGATCTTTGAGAAATTCCTAATGGTCAGAGGGTCTTTGCTCGTTTCTGCAGTCACCTTGATCTGTTGAAAAAGGCGGGATGGCGTAAGGATAGAAACAGGAAGGGCCACCTGGCTACCCATACATCCTCCGGGAGGCTGATGAACGACCCGTCTTTGTACTCGATACTTTTTGACATTTCTCCCATTAAAATACCCAGCCAAAAAGCGGATAATATAATGATGAAGATGTTTCTTTGTTTCAGGCTTCATTAAGGTCGCAAGCATGTGCCAGATCAGTTTTTCTGGAACTCCGTTTTCTGTAACAGACTTAATTAGGGACTTTTTAGATAATTTGCTAAGTTTTCTTCCTTTTTGTTCTTTTCTTAGTAAATCCTGGCGATTCATAATGACATAATCAAGAAACCTGGATTCTGCTCTTACCTGCCGCAGAAAATAACTATCAACCTTATCTTTAATAATTCCGTTTTTTTTAAGCTCCCCCATTGTTTTTCGCCATAGTATATCTGAAGGACGGTTGGAAGGACCGATCGGCCCCGCTCCTATGATAAGAGGCAATATTGACAGAGTGAGAAAATTATCGGTTGAAGTGAATAATGACATCTAATTTTCCTCGTCTTCCCCTATTGACTGTGAAATTTGAGGGGGAGATTTTTGTTCGCTTAATAGATCAATAGTTGATTGGGGCAATAACTTTAAAATTCTTGCTGTTTCCCTCCAATTTCCTTCTTTTAACATTGAAAGAATTAATTTTTGTTTGTCAGGAGAAAGAGAACTTATAATATCTACCAATTCATCTCTAAGCTTTGGTTCTACTCCGGCAATTCCAGCTTTTTGCCTGTGACGAAAGTAAAAATATAATGGTACAGAACCGACCAGAATAAAAGAAAGACCTGCCAATACAGAAACAGTACCTGCAGTGCCAACCATAGCAAGGATAAGTGCAGGTGGCATCACCCTTAAAAAACTTAGGAAAGGATCTCCCTTCCAGCTAATTCTCCCAAGTGTTCCAAAATACAACTCTACCAACTCTTTAGCAGATCCTGCTTTTTCAAGGGCAGACCCTGCGGGTGCAGTGATTTCTAGGGGTAAAACAGCAGCTAAATCCTGCCTTCCTTCCGCTGGAGCCATTAAAGCCGCATCTCTTCTGACCAGAGCTTGTTGAGGAGAAATTTCTTCAACTTGAGGTCTAACTGCCGGCAAATCAGATCTTATTCCCACCATCTCAAAGGTCAATTTTATATCTTCTGATAATTTAATTATGTCTCCGTGTTCTAATACTGCCATTGACGGCTCAAGTCTACTATTTATTCCAATTTGTTTATCAGAAGACAGGTTTACTATTGTTGCTTCTGCCCCATCCCAAATAAGCATGGCATGCTCTAAATCAATTGCCAGGTCGGCAATTGCAATTTGATTCTCTTCTGATCGGCCAATATGTATTTCTATTGCCTCTTCTGTAAGGGGGATAACATCTCTGGCAAGAGTGACTTGAGCAATTACATCCCTGCCTGCAGAGTCACGTAGAGAATCATTTATTTTGATCTCTATACGCCTGTCCCCGACACGAAGACTCACAGTTTTATACGTGGGCGCCGGTGTTCTGCCAAAAAAGCGGACCATGCTTATCATGACTTTTTATCGCGAGGTAAATGCAGAAATTTCAGGTTATTTGTTGTAGGACTACCCATATAAAATAATGTGAAATTTTTCAAAAAGTTATTCGATAAAAATATAGGAAAATTGATTTGTTAGGGGCAGCTTTGAAAGCTGCCCGTACAGAAAATTAATATTAAGGAGAAATTGATAATGGGAATATCCGCACCCGCTTCTGCCAGCTCGCTAAATCCGGCAAAGTTTCAACATTTTCAGACAAGAATACAAGATCGGATGCAGCACCGCCCGCGCTACCGCCTGCTGCAAGGCCATCCGATGCCCAAATTAATGCTTCATGCAGAAGATTCTGAAAGGGAAATGCTTTTAGATTTTCTACCAATCCAAGATCGCAAACTTATCATTGGAGTTATTCCCCATACTTTCTGCAACCCTCAGGTAAAAGATTGCGGATGGTGTACCTTTCCGCATGAATCATATTCTGCTGAAAAAGCACATATCGTTTCATCAAGAGTAGTGGAAGAAATTGAAACCCGCTCCCGTCGTTTAGGATTAGGCAGGAAAGAAGTTGACTCAATTTATTTTGGCGGAGGCACCGCAAATCTAACTTCACCAGATGATTTTCTTGCCCTGGCAATAGCGCTGGACGAATCCTTAAAAATAAATTCAGCAGAGGTAACCATTGAAGGAACTCCTCAAAACTTTATTGATCACATCATTACCCGAGACGCTGCAATTTTAGATGTTTTGGAAACCCTTCCTGCCGCCAGTAAAAGAATCAGTATTGGAGTACAAACATTAAAACCAGAATCAATTGAAGAAATGGGAAGAAAAAGATTTGGTAATCTTGAAACAATTGATAAGTTAATTGGAAAAGCCCATAAGAGAGATATTAGCGTAAACGGAGATTTTTTGATTAATATGCCAAACCAGCCGGTTGCCGCAATGCTGTCTGATATTGAAACAGCCATTAGAATAGGATTTGATCAAATCTGTTTATACAGCCTGGTTCTTTTTGAGGGGCTGGGATCAACCTGGTCAAGAATGCCGGAAAAACTTGCCGGGATGCCGCAGGTAGAAACTGCATATGCAAACTGGTTAAGGGTCCGTCAAATGCTGCTTGAAGCCGGTTTTGTCCAAACCACCCAAACAAATTTTGAGCGTCAAGAAGTGAATCAGGGACCAAATAAATTTAGATATGAGCTATCAAGTTTTGATCCATCAGGCGTTGATGGAATCGGTTTTGGCCCAGCCGGGATAACAATGATAACTGATCCAAAGAGTCAACGTGGAATAAAAATACTTAATACACACAAATCAATGAGATATGCAGAACAAATTGAGAAATCTGACACAGCATTCGGATTTTGGCACTATTATGCTAACCTTGATGACCTATTAATGGGACTTTGGGCAAGAAACTTTTCCCGGGGTTTTGTAAGAAGAATAGAAGGTTATGATCCGGTTGAAAGACATCCAGAACTAATCGAAGCGCTAGTTGAAGCCGGACTTCTTACTATATCACCCAAGCGAGTAGAAGTAACGACGCGTGGAAGCTTTTTTACTGATACCATTATTGGCTTGCTGACCGAAGAGCGGGCTCAGCAAATACGCGAAGGGAATCAGGAAAACCAAAGAATAATTGCAAGAAATCATCTAAATGACTACACAGATTTCTATGGTGATTCAGACGATTGGGGCGGCGGGGGGATGTAGGGATACGCCCTCGGCAGGACTTGAACCCACAACCTTCTCCTTCGAAGGGAGCCGCTCTATCCAGTTGAGCTACGAGGGCATAAAATATCAGTATAACAGAAAATCAGATTATCAGACAAGGAACTACACCTCCTGCGACCTCACCACCTCAAGCCGGGCTAAATCAAAAAGCGAAAGAAACCCGCATGGCAGCTTGTCCCAACCTGCAGGATTGCCCAACACCTCCGAACAAACCGCAATATAGCCCGGACCAAAACTCCGGTATAATGTAAAATAATCAGGCAGAGATTTACCTAAATATTCAAAAGCTCTGGCCCTATTGAAATCAACATAGGTAATTGCAATTTCCCCATCGGTTAAAACAAAGGTCAAAGAAAGCCAACTATGCATTGCTTTAATTTCACGAATTGTTTTGGATAAAACCCTCAATAGCGGCTGATCCTGATGCATTTTTATCATGCTTACTAAATAAAGAAGAAAGGCCTCACTATCCGTATTACCTAACATATCAGCCCTTACCGGACCAAAAAGTTTTGAATCTTCATGCCCATATACAATTCCATTATGACACCCACACCACTCGCCAAAACGGAAAGGCTGAAGATTTCTTTCTGAATTTTTATCCCCAATTGTTTGATTTCTCAAATGAGATAAAATAATTCGAGTAGGTTTTTTTTTGATTGACCAACTGCATTGAGGTAGGCGGGGTCCTTATCGGCCGATACCAGACTTCTTATTCTAAAATCAAGAATTCCAGATTGATCTGCCTCTGAAATCGAATAGCCAAAATAGCCCCAGCCGTCGCGGTGACCGTTTCCAGATAATGCTTTTCCCTCGGCAGCCAAGTTCCCAAAATCTCGAGCAATTCTAAAGACCCTCTTTGGAAGACACACGCCTGGAGATGAAGCTGCAAAAAATATTCTACACATATTCACTACTTTCTAAAAAAGACGAAAGCGGGAGAAGAGATTCTCCCGCGCAGCGGGATCCCGTCGACATTAATATAATAAATATAATTGAGGACGGGAGAACTCTCCAACCTATCTTTTCAGGGATGGCGCTCTACCAACTTGGTTACATAAGAGCGCCTCACTTCAACAAAAATCTTAAGAGCGGGAGAAGAGATTCGAACTCTCGACATCCACCTTGGAAGGGTGGCGCTCTACCAGCTGAGCTACTCCCGCACCGCTTCGCGGAACTTCAAACTTCAAAATCCAAATATCAAACTAATGTATTATTATACAATAAAAATGCCCAGGAGAGGAGTTGAACCCGCCTACGCTAAAGCTCCGGCGGGCAGGCCTCCACGCTACTGTAACTGCCGAGGACAGGAATTGAACCTGCACGGGTTTAATCCCACTAGATCCTAAGTCTAGCGTGTCTGCCAATTCCACCACCTCGGCTCAACAAAAAATGCTACCAGTTCCGTTTACCCGCCGAAGCTATAAAAGCGAAGGCGGGCCACCTGGGCATAAGAAAAAAAGTGCGCCCCATAGGAGTTGAACCTATAACCTTGACATTAAGAGTGTCCTGC